>JBEBFX010000023.1:0-26313 GCA_040081735.1 Alphaproteobacteria bacterium
ACTTTCGACGCGCGCCAGCAACAGCCCCGGATCACCCAGCATGCCGCGTTCATGTTTCAGGGTCGTATTGGCGACCAGCCAGCCTTCGCCGCGTTTGCCAACGATGCTGTCCACGGGCACCTTGACATCGGTCAGGAACATTTCGTTGAACTCGGCAGCACCTGTCATGGTCACCAGGGGACGCACGTCGATGCCCGGCGTTTTCATATCCATCAACAGATAGGATATGCCCTCATGCTTTGGCTTGTCCGGCTCCGTGCGCACCAGAATAAAGCACATGTCGGAAAAATGCGCCGAACTGGTCCAGATTTTCTGCCCGTTGATGATAAAATGTCCATCCTCAACCCGCGCGCTGGTGCGCAGGCTGGCAAGGTCGCTGCCCGCGCCCGGTTCGGAATAACCCTGGCACCAGTACAGTTCACCATGGATGGTTGGGCGAATATATTGTTCTTTCTGTTCATCGGTGCCGCGTTCCAGCAATGTGGGCGCCAGCATGGCGATGCCCTGGCCGGACAGGCCGGAATTGACATTTGCTTTGGTGAATTCATCCTGAATGATGACGGTCTTCAGGATGTCGGGTTCGGCGCCAAAGCCGCCATACTTTTTCGGAATGGTGCGGCAGGTATAGCCATTCTCGATCAGCAATTTCTGCCAGTCCTGCTCGAAAGCTTCGGGGTGTCCCCGCATTCCCATCCCCGCGAGCGGAGACTTGTGCCTGTTTTTTTCAATAAAAATACGTAAATCAGCGCGAAAATCTTCATATTCCGGGCCATAGCTGAGGTCCATCGAAGCCGTCTCCATCATGCATAATTCTTGATCATGGTTTTAGCATGAAGAAGGGGAGTTGGGGCAACAGACTTTCATTGGGCGTGATTAACAAACCGGCATCGGGATGCCGCCTGGTGCCCGCTGCCGGACTCGAACCGGCACAGCCTTACAGCCGAGGGATTTTAAGTCCCTTGCGTCTACCGATTCCGCCAAGCGGGCACTTGAGCAATGTGCTGGAGCAGCTTTGTCCGTTAAATCAGAGCCGCGTTGCGGTCTGATTTAACGAATGCTGCTCCAGGGCAGACAGGAGATATAGAACAGTATTGGCGTGGTTGAAAATGCTTTCGGATGGTTATGGTCAAACAGGTCTGCCCTAGTGACACGCCCGGGAAAACAGGGCAATCTGGAAAATAAGCCATTTAAAAACGCATCAGGGGGATTAGCCAATCATGACGAGACTTTCCAAACTCAGCCGCTCGGTCGCGGGGCGCGCGGTTCTGGTAACCGGCGCCGCCAGCGGCATGGGCCGCGCTACCGCGCATCTGTTCGCCGATGAAGGCGCGCTGGTGGCCGTGACGGATCTGAAACAGGAAGCCGTCGATGCCGTCGTCAAGGAAATCACGGATGCGGGCGGAACAGCGCGCGGCTGGGTATTTGATGTGGGCAAACGCGAAGCCGTCGAACGTGTGGTCAGGGAAGTGGCCGAGGCCTTTGGGCGGCTGGATATTATTGTCAACAATGCGGGGCTGGCGACGGTGGGGTCCACCGAATCCAAGCGCTTCGAGGAAACCTGGGCGCTGGCGCTGGATGTCATGCTGACCGGGCCTGCGCGTATCGTGCGCGCGGCGCTGCCCTATCTGCGCAAGTCTGATTGCGCGCGTGTGGTGAACATCGCATCGACGGAAGCGCTGGGCGCAAGTCCGGGCGGGGTTGGGTATGCAGCAGCGAAAACCGGGCTTATCGGGGTGACGCGGTCCTTGGCGGTTGAGTATGGCAAAGAAGGCATCACCGTCAACTGCATCTGTCCCGGCGCCATCCGCACCGGCCTGACCGAAGGCATTCCAGAGGAACACAAGGAAAAGTTTGTCAAACGCCGCGTGCCGCTCCGGCGCTATGGCTTTCCTGAGGAAGTCGCGCAAATGACATTAAGCCTGTGCCTGCCGGCGGCTTCCTATGTAAACGGCGTGGCCTTCCCGGTAGATGGCGGCCTGACCATAAAGAATGCGTAAACCAGTAATCCCGGCGTGAATTGCGCGGGGATTATCTGACTCTGGACAGGTTAATCAAACAGGAACATTCTGCGCGCGTTCGGAAAAAGCCGTCAATCTGCTTCAATGCAATCCGCTAGCGCGTGTAGCAAGGCGGCGCCATCGCCACGCCATGCGCTTCCATGCATACAGGCGAGAGTACGGGGCTTAAGCGCAGCCAGCTTATCAAGCAGGACGCGTGAGTTTTTTGTGTGCGAATAATAATCCAGTAAGTTACGAAACGCTTCACTTGGCCCCAGGATGTCCGCCTCGGTCAGCGCGGGGTTATCCGCGCCGCCCTGGGTGAACAGATCTCCGCACAACAATGTTGCCGTTACAGTCTCCATCAAAAACCCGCATTCCCAGCTATGCGGCAGGTGCGGCGTATCGATCCACTGTAAACTATAGCGGCCAAGAGACAGCGTTTCACCGTCGCCAAGCGCGCGAGGGGGCCGGTCAGCGATATCGCCAATCGAGGTCATTGCAGCAATTCGTCCGCACACGGGCGAGGCGTTGGGTGCACAGGCCAGAAATTCATTCAGTGAGCCGCACTCGTCGCCCTCGAAATGCGACAGGCCGACGAAGCGCAAGTTTTGCAGCGGAATGACGCGTGCTACCGCCTCGCTTATTTCTGGAAACAATTTCCTCGGGCCGGTATGAAACAACAGCGGCGCATCATCGATGATCAGATATTGATTGAAGGAAAATCCACCCAGGCCGGGTGGCGTGACGGGCGTATTTATGCGGTAAATATTGGCTTCAATCTCACTGAGCGTTGTCATGATGACCTCACGTGGCGCATGGCGCAAACCCCATGTCACTTTCACACGGGGTTTGACCGTTTACGGATTATTTATGATTATCCGGCCGTCGCTACGGCGCTTGGCCGGGCTTTCATGCGGGCATGCCAGGCCGTGACGTTCTTCAATTCCGCAGGTATCGGCTGCCCCACGCCGGCGAAGAAATCCAGGAAGCCGAACAGCAAAATATCGGCCATCGTCAGGCGGCCGCCAGCGATGAACTGTTTGCCTTCCAGCTGTTTATCCAGCCACGCCAGATTGTGCTGGGCAACCCTTTTCAGGCCAGGTGAGGCTTCGGGAACCGTCGGAATGCGGTCCTTGAACAGCGCCAGTCCTTCGGCATAGCGAAATCCGTTGGCCATTGGCTCCAGGATATTCAGATCGACCCGGCGCGCCCACATGCGGGTTTCCGCGCGCTGTTCCGGCGTCGTGCCAATCAGCGGATTTTTGGGGTTTAGCTCGTCCAGATATTCGCAAATTGCCGTGATCTCGCAGACAAACGAACCGTCATCCAGTTCGAGCGCGGGCGTCTGGCCCATGGCGTTGTTCTTGAGGTACGGCGCCTGGCGGTTCTCACCCTTCATCAGATCGACTTTGACAGCCGGGATCTGGATGCCCTTTTCCGCGATGAACATGCGCACGACGCGCGGGTTTGGTCCGATGGAATCATGAAGTTTCATTGATCGTCTCCCTGCTGGGGTTTTTGTTACTGACATCAGTTTAGATTAGTCAAATTACAGCCTGATTACCATGATCAAAAAAAGGGGCCGCCCTGAAGGCAGCCCCCGATAATCAGGACAGTTGTAACAACTAGATTTTCTTCGACGCCGGCACTTCAAACTTGAACAGGCGCGCCGCATTGAGGCCCAGGATTTTCATCCGCGATTCATGCTTCAGATGACCAAACTGCCGTTCAATGGCCTCTGATGAATGCGGCCAGGTGCCTTCATGGTGCGGATAGTCGTTGGCCCAGAGGAAATTATCCACCAGATTAAACTGTTCCGCCAGCGCCAGCCCGGGCGCGTCTTCCTGGAAGCTGGAAAAACCATGGGCGCGGTAATAATCGCTGGGCAGGCCCTGTAATTTGGGACGCGCCCACATGTGATGCTTTTTATAGGCTTCGTCCATGGCGGTCAGCGCCCACGCCACCCAGCCGATACCGGCCTCGATGGTGGCGAATTTCAGACGCGGGAAACGTTCCAGCACGCCGGAGGAGCACAGGTTCGCCATCGGCTCGATGGTTGGCGCCAGCGAGTGCGAGACGTAATTGATAACCGCGCCGCCATTGCCCTTCGAGGCGCGCGGGTCGCGGCCTGTCGAGACGTGAAAGGTGATCGGTAAATTGACTTCTTCGATCAGCGCCCACATCGGGTCGAACATCGGCAGATTATAGTTCGGATCGTCATGGTCGTGGGGGCCGAAAACCGGTTTGCAGGGCAGGGACAGGCCGCTGAAGCCCAGCTTGGCGACGCGGGTGATTTCCGCCATGGCGTAATCAACCTTTGCGGTGCAGATGCCAGCCATGGGTTTCAGGCGGTCATTGAACGCGCCAAAGGTTTCCCAGGCCCAGTTGTTCCAGGCGAAACACATTTCCCGGCAGAAATCGGCGTCCGTGGTGGCCCACATCATCAGGCCCTTGTTGGGGAACAGCACTTCACCGTCCACCCCATCCATTTTCAGATCGGTAAGACGTTCCTGAGGGGTTTTGCCGGAGGCGTTACGCAGCACTTCTTCGCCTTCAAAGGTGCTCTCACGGAACTTTGCCTTGCGGAAACCTTCCTGGACATTCCACTTGCCGCCTTTTTCGTCGATAACGATACGCGGCAGACGCGCGGAATATTTTTCCGGCACGCGGTCGGCGAACATATTGCTGGGCTCTTGCACATGCCCATCCGCCGAGAGCAGAAACATTTTCTTGGGATCCGAGGCGCGGGCGGTGCGGGGCCAGCCCTCGGCGCCGGGGGTTTCCAGCCGCCACAGATTCGGTTCGTTTACTTCGCGGTTGAGTACAGTTTCCATGTTCGTATCCTCATTCCAGGCAATGATGGGGGATGGGTTTATTTCGTAACGCGCCAATGCGCCAAAGTATAGGGCATTTTGGAACCAGTGTGATGTTCGAACACGGCCTCCACCCTGGCGCCGATCCGGATGTCCTGTTTCGGGTCGCCCAGCAGATTGCCGATCATGCGGATATTGCCCGCATGGGGCAGCTCCACCAGCACGACAATATAGGGGCCATGGTCTTTCAGTGCAGGATGCACCGGGTGCCAGGCGCGTTCCCAGCTATAGATGATTCCGGTTTGCGCAACCTCTTCCCAGCCAATGTCAAATGAATGGCATTTATGGCACACCCATTCCGGCCCCCACTGGAAGGTCTTGCAGGCCTTGCAGCGCTGCACGATCAGCTTGTTAACCTGAAGGCCTTCCCAGAAGGGCTTGTCGAGACCATCGGGCGCAGGTGCGGGCGCGGGCAGGCCTTCGGGCAGATAAAATTGAGAAGCGCTCATTACAGTGTCTCCCGGCTGCCGAAAATTGAATTGCTGACGGGCGTCACCATTGGTCCTGAGGTGACCATGGAAATCTTCGCGTCTTTCACCTGATTGCTGGATTCGCCGCGAATTTGGCGAACCGCCTCGGTGATAAGCTCCAGCCCGTGCATATAGCATTCCGCCAGATTGCCGCCGCTGGTGTTCAGCGGCAGCTTGCCGCCCTTGGCCAGGAAGTTTTCATAAGTCATGAAGCTGTTGGCTTCTTCATGGGTGCAAAAGCCGTGTTCGATGATCGACATCACCACGCCGCCCGTGAAGTTCTCATAGCTTTGCAGCACGTCTACATCCTTAGGGCTGACGCCCGCCATTTTGTACAGGCGCGGGGCCAGGCTGGTAAAGCTTGATGTGGCGTAAAGCGGCGCATTATGGGCGGGCGCCGCATTGCGGTATTCTGAACCGGAAGTGGCGCCCAGAATATAGGCGGGCTTCTTTTTAAGATCCTTGGCCCGGTCAGCGGATACGATCACCAGCGCCGCCGCGCCGTCATTTTCCATGCAGCAATCGTACAACTGATACGGCTCGACGATCCAGCGCGCATTGTCATAGGCCTCCGGCGTCAACGGGCGGCCATGCATCACGGCGCGGGGATTGTTCTGCGCATGGGCATAGGTCGCCAGGGACACGGCCTTGTAGGTGTCGCGGGTAACGCCGGTTTCATGCAGATGGCGGGTGCAGCGCATCGCAAACATCTGTGCGGGCGACATTACCCCGTATGGAATGGAATAAGCGCCCTCGCCGGCAACGGCCGCCATTTTCGGCCCCTGGCCAAAACGCGCGAACTGACCCTGCGCCAGGGCGCGGAACACAACGACGACATCGGCCACACCGCTCGCCACTGCAGACGCCGCATTGGCGACCGCGCCGGAGCCGCCGCCGCCGCCGCCGCCCCACTGCATGCAGGCGAACTTCAGCTCTTTCAGGCCGAGAGCCGCCGAGATGCGCGAGGGGTCGCAGCGGTCATTGCTGTAGGATGAAAAGCCGTCCACTTCGCGCGCGTCGATCCCCGCATCTTCACAGGCCGCCAGTATCGCCTTGATCGCCAACACAAATTCCGCGTCAGGGGCGCCGCCGCGCTTGAAATAGGTGGTCTCGCCAACCCCTACGACAGCGGTCTTCCCTCTTAAGGTACGGTCTGTCATTCTCTCTCCCAGCCTTTATTGTTACCGTTTACGGGTGATGTTCCCGAGCCAATTCGCAGCACTATAAATCATCTCTATACTAGCGCGCAAACCATTACACTAGATTAAGTGAAGGGCAAACCCCTACGCTGCGTACCGGACGATTTCTATTTCAGACAGCCGATCCGCCGCAGCCCCGGCCATAGCGAAAACCCGTTCGGCAACGCTTTCCGAAAGATAGTATTCACCACAAGTTCCGCAAATTTCCGCCGGAACATCCTTGATAATTACTGCCGTCTCTCCCCGGGTCAGGGGCACGGTTGCTGTTCCATGGCTAGTTTCCCCATGTTTGCAGATAAGGCATTTCATGGCGTTTTCCTTACTTTGAAATGGCCATCCCACTGGTCTGGGTTTGGCCAGTAAGTTGTAATGATATAGCACTCCCGTGCCGTGTCATTGTAACCCAGAACGATATGAAGCGGCCGGTTAATCACAAATCCAAGAATTAATGCGCTCGGGTAGGGAGTATCATCCAGATAGCTCTCTATAGTATTACCTGTCTCAATTGCGCGGCGCACTTCATCCGGACTGATATTGCGCTCAAACATGCGGCGCAGCGCATGGCCGCTGAATATGAGCGTATTACACTCCATCGTTCAACTCCACAGATACGCCGACCCGCACAACTATTTGGCAGGGACTGTTTTTTCAGAGACAAATCATTACACTAGTCTGAACGAAATGCTAACATGACAGGCTAATACCAGGAGGGAGAGAGAACCATGCAGACCCAGGGATTGACTGGAACTTTGGCCGCCCAGGCGGCGGCCTATACCTATGGCAACCTGCCGGATGAGGCGGCGAACATCGCCAAACAGTGCCTGCTGGATTTTCTGGGGGTTACCTTTGCCGGGGCGGGCGAACCGTTAACCGCCATTCTGCATGCGGAGGCGCTGGCCGAAGGCGGCAATCCCCAGGCCAGCCTGATCGGCTTGCCGGGCAGGGTGACGGCGACCCAGGCGGCGCTGATCAACGGTTCGGCCTCCCATGCGCTGGATTATGACGATGTGCAGTTGTTATTGATGGGGCACCCCACGGTGCCGGTGGCCCCCGTGGTGTTTGCGCTGGCGGAGCAATATGGCAAATCTGGTAGTGATCTGATTGCCGCCTTTGTGGCGGGTTTTGAGACCGAATGCCGGATCGGGGCGGGTGTTTCACCCAGCCATTATGCGGCGGGCTGGCACGCGACGGCGACCATTGGCTGTTTTGGCGCGGCGGCGGCGGCGGCGAATTTGCTGAAGCTGGATGCAGACACGACCGCCATGGCGCTGGGCATTGCAGGCACCCAGGCCTCGGGTTTCAAGAGCATGTTCGGCACCATGTGCAAGCCGTTTCATGCCGGCCATGCGGCGATGGCCGGGTTGATGGCCGCACGGCTGGCGGCGCGCGGTTTCACCAGCCGTCCCGATGTGCTGGAAGTTGAGCAGGGCTTTGCCGATACCCAGTCCAAAGGACTGAGGCCCGAAGCGGCCCTTGAGGCGCCCATCGGCGGCAGCCATATCCGCAATACCCTGTTCAAATATCACGCCGCCTGCTATCTGACCCATTCCAGCCTCGAAGCGGCCCATGGGCTGCGCCGCCAGCACGATATCGCGGCGGACAAGATCAGGGCCGTGCGGGTGATGGTCGATAAAGGGCATTTCAGGGTCTGCAATATCCAGTCCCCGGCAACCGGGCTGGAGACCAAGTTCAGCCTGCGGGCGACAACGGCGTTTGCCCTGACCGGACTGGATACCGCAGGCATTGACACCTTCAGCGACGAGAACGCCAACCGCCCGGATGTCGTAAGCCTGCGTGACAGGGTGACGGTCGAGGCGCATAACAAATCCGACCCGCAGGAAAGTGAAGTGATCATTGATATGCTGGATGGACGCAGCTTTGCGCTTAGCGCCAATGTCGGCCTTCCGGCGCGGGATCTGAATGCGCAATGGGAAAAACTGACTGACAAATTCCACGCCATCGCAGATCCGGTTATCGGCAAGGGCAGGGCGGTTGAGCTGGCCGCCGCCATCCGCAATCTGGAATCACTGAATAATTTTGCCGATCTGGGGCCTTTGCTGAGGGCGGGGTAAAATCAGTCACGGGGGAAATGAAATGCTGGCTGGCCACCTGGCGCTGATCGCCGCCGCGCTGTTCACCGGGGCTGCTGTTTATATCAATGTTGTGGAACAACCCGCGCGCCTGGGGCTTGATGATCGCGCCTTGCTGGCTGAATGGCAACCAAGCTATCAGCGCGGTTTCGCCATGCAGGCGTCCCTGGCGTTTATTTCAGGGGTTTTGGGATTGCTCGCCTGGTGGCTGAGCAATAATGCGGGCTGGCTGGCGGGTGCGGTCATCATACTGGCGAACTGGCCCTATACCCTGCTTGGCATTATGCCGGTTAACGCCATACTGGAGGCCATTCCCTCTGAGAATGCGGACGCCGCCTCGCGTGCGCTCATCGTTAAATGGGGATATCTGCATGCGGTTCGCAGCGCTCTTGGCATTACGGCGTCACTTGTTTATCTGTGGGCGCTGAATTGAGTTATGCGGCGTGAGAGCGTAGAAAAAGAAAAGTGTCATTGCGAGGCGCGGAACGCGCCGTGGCAATCCAGTAGCCGCACGGTAAAGCCTGAGTTTGTGACTCTGGATCGCCACGCTTCGCTCGCGATGACGCAATATATTAGGAGAAAACAATGCCAGAAGATATTATAGCGCGGGCGCGGCTGATCCCGAAGGGCAATCATTACGCCGTCTTTGAGGTGGGGCAGGTGTTTGAGCATCACTGGGGCCGCACCATCAATGCCGGGGACAATTCCCTGTTCACGACGCTGACGCTTTCCTACAATCCGCTGTATTTCAATGTGGAATACGCCCGGGCGCTTGGACATCCCGGCATTGTCGTTAATCCGATGCTGGTGTTCAACACCGTGTTCGGACTGACGGTCGAGGATTTGAGCGAAGGCGGCGGGCCGTTTCTGGGCGTTGATGCGCTGATCTATCACCAGCATGTCTATGAAGGCGACACCGTGACCGCGCGTTCGACCGTCAAGGACAAGCGCATTTCGGAAAAAATGAAGGGCTTTGGCATTGTCACCTGGCATACAGAAGGCTTCAATCAGCGTAAGGAACGGGTGATTGATTTTCAGCGCACGAATTTAGTGAGGATCAGAACATGAGCACGGCGGACAAGGTTGGGGAAACATTTGGCCAAGCCTGGGATATTAATCCCGATGCGGGCGAAGGCTATATGACGGATGAGCGCCGCCTGATCAAGGACAGCGCCCGCGCCTTCACCATGAAAGAAGTGCTGCCCGTCGCCAATGCGCTTGATCCGGTGCAGGGCAAAATCCCCATGGATTTGCGCGATAAGATGTCCGAAATGGGCTATTTCGGCATTACCATTCCCACCCGTTACGGCGGCATGGGGCTGGGCTGTTTTGAATATTGCCTGGTGGCGGAGGAGTTGGCGCGCGGCTGGATGAGCGTCGCCAGCATTATCGCGCGGGGCAACGGCCTGATCGGTTCGCGCGGCATGAGCGAGGAACAGTTGCAGGACCGTTTGCCACGGGTGGCGCGCGGCGAATGGCTGGGGGCGTTTTCCATGTCGGAACCGGGGGCAGGTTCCGATATCGCGGCACTCACCTGCCGCGCCGTGCAGGACGGCGATGAATGGGTCATCACCGGCAATAAATACTGGTGCACCTTCGCCGACGATGCGGACTATATTTATGTTGTGGCGCGCACCGGACCCATCGACCCAAAAGCCCGGCACAAGGGCATTTCCGGTTTCATTGTCGAAAAACCCCGCGGCGAATTGCCAAGTGGCTGCAAGGGGGCGATTATCCCCAAGATCGGCTATTTCGGCTGGAACACCTTTGAGCTGGCGTTTGATGGCTGCCGGGTGCCCCTGAGTGCGCAAGTCGGCGGCGCGAAGGGCGGCGGCAATGCATTTTATCAGATCACTTCCGGGCTGGAACGGGCGCGCGCCCATACGGCGGCGCGCTCCATTGGCCTGGCCCAGGGCTCACTGGAAGACGCGATGGAATACGCCAGACAACGGGTGCAGTTTGGCAAACAGATCGGTGATTTTCAGGCGATCCGTTTCAAGATCGCCAAGATGGCGACCGATATCGAAGCCGCGCGGCAGTTGATGTATTTCGTCTGTCACCAGATCGACACCGGCAAACGCTGCGACCGCGAAGCGGCGATGGTCAAATATTTTGCGTCGGAAATGTCCGAGCGGGTGACCAGCGAAGCGTTGCAGATTTTTGGCGGCGCGGGCTATACCAAACTGAATGCGGTTGAGCGCTACTGGCGCGATGCGCGCCTGACAAAGATATTTGAAGGCACATCTGAAATTCAGTTGCGGATCATTTCCGACAGCCTGATGGGACGGGGGAAAAGCTGACCATGGCCATTACCGGATCGAATAATTATTTTGAGGATTTCATCCCCGGCGATGTGTACAAACACGCGCGCGGCAAAACGATCATGGAATATGATAATGTCGGCACCACGCTGCAGGTGATGAACACGGCGGAGGGGCATTTCAACGAAGACCTGATGTCAAAATCCGGCGCGATTTTTCCATCGCGGGTGAATTTTGGCGGGGTCACCATCGCCACCATTGTCGGCCTGTCCATGCAGGACACCGGCGAAAATGCGCTGCGGGAGATCGGCATGGATAAAATCCGGCTTAAGGGGCCGGTGTTTCATGGCGACACGCTGTATGCGTATACGGAAGTTCTGGGCAAGGATGATACGGGTGAGACAAATGCGGGCGTCGTGCATTTCAGGCATTACGGCTATAATCAGGACGGCAAGGAAGTGTTCGAGGGCGAGCGCCGGGTGCTGATCAAAAAGCGCGGCGCTCCATGATCGCATCCCCGGTCCCGAATGGCGCGCTGAAAGGCCTTAAAATTATTGATCTGACCATGATGCTGGCGGGGCCATTCGCCACCATGCTGCTGGGCGATCAGGGGGCGACAATCATCAAGATCGAACCGGTTGACGGCGGGGATATGACCCGGACGGTGAATCTGCCGAAGGGGTCTGACATGCCCTATGCCGGTTACTATCAGAGCATCAACCGCAATAAATTGTCCATGGCGCTGGATCTGAAATCCGAAGCGGGCAAGGCGGTGCTGCGCCGCCTGGTGAAGGACGCCGACGTGCTGGTGGAAAATTACCGCGTGGGGGTGATGGACCGGCTGGGGCTTTCCTATGAAAGTCTGGCCGTGATCAACCCCCGGCTGGTCTATGCGACGGTGCGCGGCTTTGGCGATCCGCGCACGGGAAAAAGTCCGTATGCGGACTGGCCGGCCTTTGACGTGATTGCCCAGGCGATGGGCGGCATCATGGGCATTACCGGCCCGGATGCGCAGACGCCGTTGAAAATTGGTCCGGGGGTGGGCGATATTGTTCCCGCCATGCTGCTGACGATCGGCATTCTGTCGGCGGTGCGGCACGCTTCAGCCACTGGCGAGGGGCAGTTCGTGGACGTCGCCATGTATGACGCGGTGCTGGCGCTGTGCGAGCGCATTGTCTATCAGCACAGCTATGACGGCGCAGTGCCGGGGCCGGAGGGCAATTCGCACCCGCTGCTGTGCCCGTTCGGTCTGTTTCCGGCAAAGGATGGCTGGGTGTCGATTGCCTGTCCGCGCGATCATTTCTGGAAAATTCTGGCTGAGAATATGGGCAGACCGGAATTGGGGGACGATGAACGCTATGCGCAGAACGCAGCGCGCGTGGCGCGCAACGCCGAAGTGGTGGCGATGGTGAGTGACTGGACCCGGACGCTTACCAAACATCAACTGGCTGAATGTCTGGGCGGCAAAATCCCATTTGGCCCGGTCAATAACGTGGCCGAGATTTTTGCCGATCCCCATAGTGCGGTGCGTGAAATGCTGCCGGAGGTGGAGCAGCCGGGAAGGGGCAAGGTCCGCATTGCCGGCACGCCGATCCGCATGACGAAGACCCAGGGCGGCGTGGCGCGGCGCGGCGCGTTGCTGGGCGAAGACACTGATGCGATATTACGCGACGCCGGTTATACGGTTGAGGAAATTGCGGTGCTGCGCAACGCGGGCGCTGTTCGTTAAAACAGGAACGGGAGAAAAACCATGGCCAATCATAATAATCGTCCAAAACGCGCGCGGCGCTGCCAGCTATCGGTTCCCGGCAGCAGTGAAAAAATGATGGTCAAGGCGGTAGGCCTTGCGGAAGTTGATCATGTTTTCCTTGATCTGGAAGACGCGGTCGCGCCCAGCGCCAAACCCGGCGCGCGCGGCCTGATTGCCGATGCGCTGAATAATCTTGACTGGGGAAAAAAGGTGCGCTGTGTGCGCGTCAATGATTGCGCCACCCAATGGTGCCATGACGATATTATCGAGGTGGTCACAAAGGCCGGGCGCAATCTCGACACCATCATGCTGACCAAGGCGAAGACGGCGCACGATCTGACCTTTGTTGATACGCTGCTCAATCAGCTTGAGAAAAAACTGGGCCTCGTCGAAGGCCGCATCGGCATCGAAGTGCTGATCGAGGAAGTCGAAGGCATGATGAATGTCGAGGAGATCGCCAAGTCAACGCCCCGTCTGGAATGTCTGGTGTTCGGTATGGGCGATTATTCCGCCAGCCAGGGTATTGACGTGCGTCACATCGGCGGTGATTCCGCCTATCCCGGTGACATCTGGCATTACGCGCGCTTCAAGATGACCATAGCGGCGCGCGCCAACGGGCTTGATCCGGTGGACGGGCCATTCGCCAATTTCAAAAACCCGGAATCCTACCGGCGCGAGGCGGAACGCGCCTCGATCCTCGGCATGGTCGGCAAATGGGCGATCCATCCCAGCCAGGTTGAAATTGCCCAGGCGGTGTTTTCGCCCGATCCAAAGGAAGTAGTGCGCGCCCGCCAGCTTGCAAAGGCCTATGAGGAAGCGGTGGCGCGCGGCGAGGGCGCGGTGCAGTACGAAGGCATGATGATTGACGCCGCCTCGGTGCGCATCGTTCAGAACACGCTCGACAAGGCCGATCTGTACGGGATGTGAAGACGGGCGGATCAAATGTGAAGAATAATTGTCTTCTCATACCACTTCAGTTGCCGGGACGGCCGTTGAATTAAGCCTGTTGGCGGTGATATCCCGGCTTTGACTTGTCATGGTTTTGTTCCGGCCGCTTGCCTCTCATTAGGCAGTCTTTCGTTCGTAAGCCGTCATAATGCGGCCGTCCGGCGCCGAAAATTAATTGCCGGTCAGTAGATCTGCGGCAGCCTGCGCCATGACTTGCGCTTCGCCAATACGGATCACGGCGATTTCAATCTTGCCGCCGGTGGCGCTGATGCGGCCGCCCTGCAACGGCGGTGACTGGTTGACAGCCCTGTCGAGCTTCAGGCCGCACCCCAGCACCCGGCCGGAAACGGGATCAAATTGCGGACGATTCAATGTTGGCGAACATAGCCGGCACAGATTCTGGCGCTGCGCCAGCAGCCCAAAGCAAGCGGTTGGCAAGACCATCCGCCTCACAAGCGGCGAACTACAGCTGTGAAATGGTCTTTAATTGACTGTCGCGTCAAATCGGTTCTCCTGCGGCTTTGGTCCATTGAGCGTTTTTCAAGATAATGCTTACGCAAAATTTATGCGTTCCGGGCAATTTCAAGATCGTTTCTTTAGATTTAAAAAAATATCATAACAGAAGTTATAGATTATCCATACAGAATAAATACGTATTGGTAAATATAATTAATGAAATAAATGCGTTAAATAAATTATTTTACACGTTTATTTCCAATTTAATCTAATAAATTAGCAGGAGATAAATATGGGACGCGGAATTATTCTATGGTTACTTGGCGTTCCAATACCGATTATTATTTTAATCATCTTGTTCTGGCGATAATCATAAGTTCCCGAGGAAACGGATATGCAAATCACAGATAATACGCTTCATGACGCTGCGCTTAACATCAGGGATCGCAGTGACGCTGCAAACCCGGCGGTGTCCTGGGCGGCAATCATCGCGGGCGCCGTTACAGCAGCGGCTGTGATGCTGATCCTGTTATTGTTAGGCTCCGGTTTGGGCTTTGCGGCTGTATCTCCCTGGGCTAATTCGGGAATTTCGGCAACGACTTTTACGGTTACCACGGCCATCTGGCTTATTGTCACGCAGTGGATCGCTTCTGGTTTGAGCGGCTATTTAACCGGCCGGTTACACACCAATTGGGTGGGCGTAGATAGAGACGAAATCTTTTTCCGGGACACGGCGCACGGTTTTCTTGCATGGGCGCTGGCAACCGTTATCACCGCCGGATTTCTTGCCTCGGCGGTAGCCGCCATCATCGCTGGCGGAGCAACTGCCGTAACAATAGGCGCAGCAGCAGGCGCAAGCCATGCGGTGACGCAAAATTCCGGTGTTACGACTGCAAGCATCACCGCTTATATTGTTGATGGATTATATCGCACCGGTCCCCTGAACCCAGCTGACCGGATAAGTCCCAGTACATATGTCCCCCCCAATACAGCAGTGCTTCCGGATATTTCTGAAACGCCCAGTGTATTTGAAATTCCTGCTCCGCCCGCAAGCGCCCGGACATCTGGCGCCGTCATAATAAGCACCGCTGAATCTCTAAACTCCGCGCGCGATGAAACTCTGGCAATTCTGATCAATGGCGTCATGAATGGCAGTTTTCCGGATGCCGACAGGGTCTATCTGGCGCAGCTGATTGCGTCACGCACCGGAATATCAACGGAGGAATCAACCAAACGGGTTGATGATACGATTGCGCAAATTGCGGCTGCCGAAATAAAGCTCCGTCAGGCGGCAGACACCACCCGCAAAACCGCATCCACCGTTTCGGTTTACAGCTTCCTGTCCTTGCTGATAGGCGCCTTCATCGCGTCTGCCGCAGCAGCCCTGGGTGGTCAACATCGCGATGAATATTAAGTCCTGGATCAATTGTTCTTTCTAACAGGCTGCCGGGATAGATGAAAATGACGGATGATTTTACAAGCCCATACCTCAACCGGCCGCTGCGCACCAAAGCGCAAGCCGTGCGGGATATTGCCGCGCAACGGCGGAATGACGGCAAGATCGAGGCAAAGGAATATTCTGAATCAGGCGAATGGACTGATGCGGGGCCGGATCAAATTAACTAAGCTGATGAAAACAGGCCTCGCGCAACACTTTTTCCAGGTAAATCCAGGGTGACATTGACGTCAACGAATGAAATATTTGCCTGCAACCAGGCGCCACACTAAATTAACGCCGGCAGGAATGATAGGATGCCGGAAGTTGCATCGGACTCTGCATACCGGTAAATATTCAAAGCTCTTGTGCGCATGATGGCGCGCACATGCGGTCTGGTCTTTGGAGCGAAATAAAGCCCTTTGGCGAAAACACCACCGGCGATTACGCGCAGTTTCTAAAGGGCAACACCAAAGAACTTGACGCGCTTTACTCGGATGTTTTGATCAACGTCACCAGTTTTTTTCGCAATCCGGAAGCCTTCGAGTTTTTGAAGGCCAACGTGTTCCCCGCAATCGTTCCGGCGCAGATCGACGATCCGGTGCGGATGTGAGTGCTGGGCTGTTCCACGGGCCAGGAAGCCTATTCCCTGGCGATGTCGTTTATGGCGTTTTCTGACAGCCTTCCTGTCGCGCCCAGGCTGCAAATTTTTGCCACTGATCTCAACAATGCGCTATTGGACAAGGCCCGCGCCGGCCTCTACGCCAAAAGCCTGGCGGATGATATTGCGCCCGAACGCCTGCGCCGCTTCTTCACCGGGGAAGATGGCGGCTATCGCATCAACAAAGCGTTGCGCGAGTCGATTATATCTCCAAACCATTTCAACCGGATCAATTAAGAGCGGCGCTTGAGCGGGTTATCATTACAAGGCAATAGCCCCTGATCTGAGACGCGCCTGCTTTTTTGCGGCCTGGGCAGGGTCCTCTCGCTTTTACCGGCGGACATCAACTTACGCTCCCCTTATGCATAACCGTCTTTCCCCTCCAATAACCTTGCAGGGGCTGCCTTATGTTTGTCAGGCCACAAGCTAACTCTCCTCGATTCCGCCGTCAGTGCCTTTGCGCTGTTTCTGGCGGAATTTAATTATTCGCCAACTCCGAAGGAGGCAGAACCATGAACGATAATGTCCTTATTGACGCCCTGAACCGCATGCTTTCCCAGGAGCACGCTTGCGCCATCCGTTACGCGACCCATGCCGCAGTGGTGACCGGCCCTTACGCCGAGGCCGTCGCCACCCGTCTCAGGGAAATATCCGTGGACGAAGTGTTGCATGCGGAAAAACTGCGCGCGCGTGTGCTGGCGCTGGGTGGAACCCCAACCATGGCGGTTCGCGCCGAGGACCTCAAACAAGCAAGCGCACTGGCCGAAATTCTCAGCATCAACATCGATGAGGAAATTGAGGCCATCCGGCTTTACACCGAAATACTCAGTACGGTTTCACCGGGTAACGTGATCCTGTTCCAGACAGTACAGGAAATCATTCGCGACGAACAAGAGCATCTTGAAGAACTGGAAGCCCTGCGCATTTCTGACTGATCCGTATATCACGGCAGGGTAAATAATTAAGTTGACAAGGGATGTTACTAGTTTAGAATTATTCTAATTTAATAAGGGGCATCAGTTCTACGCCCCGCCTGGACATTTTGAATTTGGTCCAGATCCCGGAACCGGACGAGGAGGTATATTTTATGTCAAAGCCCAAACCACCCGCACTCACCACGTCTGCCGGCATTCCTGTCGGCGACAATCAAAACTCTTTGACCGCCGGACCACGCGGTCCGCTGCTAATTCAGGATTGGCAGCTCTTCGAAAAACACGCGCATTTTAATCGCGAGCGCATACCCGAACGCGTCGTCCATGCCAAAGGATCAGGCGCCTATGGCGCGCTCAGGATTACGGGGGACATCAGCCGCTACACCAGGGCCAAGGCCTTGCAAAAGGGCGCGGAAAGTGAATGTTTCCTGCGCTTCTCGACGGTCGCGGGTGAACGGGGCGCAGCGGATGCCGAACGCGATGTGCGCGGCTTTGCGCTCAAGGTTTACACCGAAGAGGGAAACTGGGATCTCGTTGGAAACAACACGCCCGTGTTTTTTGTGCGCGACGCCTATAAATTCACGGATTTTATCCGCACCCAAAACGTGACCCGCAGACGAACCTGCGTAATCCGACCGCGATGTGGGACTTCTGGTCGTTGTCACCGGAAAGCCTGCATCAGGTTACGATCCTGATGTCTGACCGGGGTCTGCCAAAGTCTCTCCGGCACATCAACGGCTTCGGCTCGCATACCTATAGCTTCATCAATGACAAGGATGAACGGTTCTGGGTGAAGTTCCATTTCAAAACCATGCAGGGCATCGCCAATTTAACCAATGAAGAGGCCAGCCAGGTTATTGCCGGGGACAGGGAAAGCCAGCAGCGTGATCTCTTTCAATCGATCGAGAACCGGGATTATCCCAAATGGCGCTTCTGCGTCCAGATCATGTCTGAGACGGACGCACTGAAAACCTCCTATAATCCGTTCGATTTAACCAAGGTCTGGCCGCATGGGGATTTTCCTTTAATCGATGTCGGTATGCTGGAACTGAACCGGAACCCGGCAAACTATTTCGCCGAGGTCGAGCAGGCGGCGTTCGAGCCGTCAAACGTCGTGCCGGGCATCAGCTTCTCTCCGGACAAAATGTTGCAGTTCCGTCTGTTCGCCTATGCCGATGCGCACCGCTACCGGCTTGGCTCCGCCAACTATACAAGCCTGCCGGTCAATAGGCCGCGTTGCCCGGTGGACACCTATCACCGGGATGGCGTCATGGTTTCTGACGGTAATTATGGCGGTGGCGTCAATTACGAGCCCAACAGCTTTGGAGGCCCGGTCGAGGACGCCCGGTTCAAGGAGCCGCCGCTCAGGATTTCCGGTGACGCTGATCGCTACAACCACCGCGACGGTAATGATGACTATACCCAGGCGGGCAATCTGTTCCGGCTGATGACGGCGGCGCAGCAAGAGGCGCTATTTGCGAACACCAAAAGCGCCATGAAGGGCGTGCCTGAAGAAATTGTTCTCCGCTGGATAGCCCATTGCGCAAAAGCCGATCCCGGCTATGGCGACGGGATCGCAAAAACACTTCGGGATTAAACACCCGGACCATGTTCGGACAGGATCGTGTGGGGCGATTCCGTCTGATCCGAACATGGTCTGGTGGCGCGCGGGCCACGCCCGGCGATGATGGGCACTATGCCTACGCTATAGCACTATGATTGGCGTGTAGAAAAATTGAGCCATGCCCGCGCCTGCTGATCGCTATTCATCCCTGAGCCGATACCCCACGCCCGGCTCGGTTTCGATGGGCGATGGCGCGTTCGGATCTGGTTCAAGCTTGCGGCGAAGCTGGCCGATATAAACCCGCAAATAGGCGGCATCCTCAACATGGGCAGGCCCCCAGACAGCCTGTAACAACTGGCGATGCGTTATCACTTTACCGGCGTGCGTGACGAGCGCGCGCAGGAGATCATATTCCTTTGGCGTCAGAAGGATGCGTTCACCGTTGCGGGTAACGAGACGCTTGATGAGGTCCACGGTCACGGGGCCTACGCGAAACAGGGGTTCTTCGCCCTGGCGGGCAAGCCGATGCCGCAGCGCAGCCCGCAACCGTGCGAGCAATTCGCCCATCCCGAAAGGTTTGTTGATGTAGTCATCGGCGCCGAGATCAAGCGCCTCTATTTTTTCGGTTTCGCGGGATCGCGCGGACACAACGATAATCGGCGTCCGGGAACCCTCACGTATTGCGCGCACAATTTGTTTGCCGTCCATGTCCGGTAGCCCGAGATCAAGCAGGATAACGTCCGGCGCATCGGCGGCGGCGCGTTTCAGGGCTTCTGAGCCGGTCGTGGCTTCTATGACCTCATAACCGTTTGCGCTCAGGCTCGTGCGCAGAAAGCGCAAAATTTGCGCCTCGTCATCAACGACGAGAACCCGTGGATTTGCTTCGGTCATGGGCGCCGCCCCGCCTTCAGACTTAGCGTGAAGCGCGCGCCCCGGCCATCATGCACGGGGCTCTCTACGGCAATCGTTCCACCCATTGCTTCGACAAGACCCTTGCATATTGACAATCCGAGCCCCACGCCGGCCGCAGGCGCTTCGATCCCCCGGTAGAACTTGTCGAACAGGCGCGGCAGGATGGCGGATGGAACGCCTGCGCCGTCATCGGTGACGCTGACCAGCAGCCGCCCCATTCCGGTCAGCCCGGCAATATGGATTGCGCCGTCAGCGTGCTTCACGGCGTTGTCGAGCAGGTTGACGATCACGGTCTCCAGGAGAACCGGGTCGGCCTCCGCCGGCGGCAGATCAGCGGAAAACTCCCGGACTATCTGCCGGCCTCTCATTTCGCGGGCGAGACGCCGCACCGCGCCATCGACGGCGTCCTCGACATCGATCCATTCACGTTTTGGTGAGAGCGCACCGGATTCCAGGCGGGTCATGTCAAGCAGGTTTTGCACAAAGCGGTTGAGGCGTTGCGCTTCTTCCTCGATCGCCGCCAGGAGATCGTCGCATTCAAACGAGGTCAACCGGACGAGATCGCGGCGTAGCGCGCTGGCCGAGCCAAGGATCGAGGTGAGCGGAGTACGCAGATCATGGCTGATCGAGGACAGCAGCGCCCCGCGCAGCCGATCCGTTTCGGTCATTGCGTGGATGGCGGCAGAATCGGCAGCAAGGGATATTCGGTCCAGCGCCACTGCGCCTTGATCGAGAACGGAGTCGATAGTCTCCAGAATGTCGCCTTGCGGCGCGCTGCTTGTTTGCAGTCCAAGCACGCCGCGCGTCTTTCCGTCCGTTTTCAGTGGACGGAAATGCCACTCTGAAGACGGTAGCGTGCCAGTGCCCGCGCCAGCCGGTTCGCCATGGGATTGGGTCCATCTCGCGGCGGCGAGATCGCTCTCGGTCAGTTCATCCTCGGGTGGCCAGGCATACCGGATGGACAAATCCTCGCTCTGTGGAAGCAAGAGAATCCCCGCATGTCCCGTCAGACGATGGATTTGGAGCACGACCGCGTGCCCGAGATCGTCGATTGTGGTCTTGCCGCCAAGACGTTTGGAAAAGTCAAAAAGCGTTCGAAGCGCGATCATTCGCGCACGCTCCGCCAGCGCCTGATTGCGAACCCGGCCGGTCAATGCGCCCGTTGTTGTGGCCACGACAAGAAAGACACCTAACGCCAGCAGGTCGTGCCAGTGTTCTACTTGAAGCGTATAGCGTGGTGCGGTGAAGAAGAAGTTGTAGGCGATGAAAGCCGCGACTGAGGTGACGATGGCGGGGCGCGTGCCATGGGTGACGGCACTGAACAGCACCGCCGCAAGAAACAGCATTGCGATATTGGCCCCGGTGGCGAGATCGTGCACCGCGAGCCCGAGCAAGACGACAACGCCGGCGCCGGCAAGGCCCAACCCGTAAGGCAAGGCGCCGCTCCAGTCTGGAACTGTAGACGCCCTGGACGGTTTGGCGCGCTCGGGGCTTTCGCTGACCACATGAATGGCGACGCCATCGGCGCGGCGGATCAGTTCGCCGACCAGTGAGCGTCTCAGCACCTCTCGCCACCATCGCGCCCTGGTCTGGCCGACAAATATCTGCGTGATGTTGTTCTTATGGGCGTAGCTGAGGATTTCTCCCGGCAGGTTCTCGCCTGTCAGACGATCAATGCGGCCGTTCAACCGCTCGGCCAGCGCCAGCGCATCGATGACACTCGCGTCTGCGGAGGGGGTGGTGAGGCGCGTAGGGTTCTCGACCGTCACGGCGACGAATGGCGCCTTCAACTGGTCCGCAATGCGGTTGGCGGCGCGCACAACAGGGCTCCCAAGGCCATCGGGGCCAACCAAGGCCATAATGCGTTCGCTTGTTGCCCACGGGCCTTCAATGGCATGGGCGCGCATGTAGCCAACAAGCTGATGATCGACGCGCTCTGCCGCGCATCGCAGCGCCAGTTCACGCAGGGCGGTAAGGTTTCCCGGCTTGAAAAAGTTCTCGCGGGCCCGCCCGGCGAGCTGCGGCGCATAGACCTTGCCATCGTCAAGCCGGGTCAGAAGTTCCTGCGGTGTAAGATCGATCAGTGCTATTTCGTCGGCGGTTTCCAGAACATGGTCAGGAACGGTCTCAGTGACCCGGACGCCAGTGATCCGGGTCACGACATCGCAGAGGGATTCCAGATGCTGGACATTCAGCGTCGTGTGAACATCTATCCCGGCGCGGATCAGCTCCTGCACATCCTGCCAGCGTTTGGGATGGCGGCAGTCAGGCGCATTCGTATGTGCGAGTTCATCCACCAGCAGCAGCGCCGGCTTGCGCGCCAGGGCCGCATCGATATCGAATTCCTCAAGTATCTGGCCCCGGTAAACGATCCGGCGGCGTTGCAACGTTTCCAGCCCCTCGCACAGCGCCATGGTCTCGGCGCGGCCATGCGTCTCGATAATACCGCCGATGACATCAATCCCCTGCGCTCTCAGCCGGCGGGCGCTATCCAACATGGCGAAGGTCTTGCCGACCCCGGGAGCCATGCCGAGAAATATCTTGAGACGGCCGCGCCCATCCTGCTCGGCCTCGGCCAGCAGAGCATCCGGTTCTGGCCGTGTCCCCTCTTTTGCGATCATCGGCCCAATTTACACCATTACTGTCCCAATAGAGTGTCCAATTCGAGATTCAGCTTCAGGACATTGATGCGGGGCTGGCCCAGAAGACCAAGATCACGGTCTTCCGTATGCGCTGCGACCAATGTGCGAATACGCGCTTCGTCGAGATTGCGCGCCTGAGCGACGCGCCGAAGCTGGAGCAACGCATTTTCGGGCGTGATGTGCGGGTCGAGCCCCGATGCCGAGGCTGTTGCTGCATCGCCAGGAACGGTTCCCCCGCCACGGCGCGCCACATCCGCTTTGATCCGCTCCATCAACGCCTTGGACGTTGGCCCGAGGTTCGAGCCGCTGGATGAGGCCGCGTCATAACCGGTTCCTGCCGCTGAGGGGCGTGGCCAGAAATAGCGCTCTTTTGTGAAAGACTGTCCGATCAGGGCTGAGCCAGTGACCACACCGCCACGTGCTATCAGGCTGCCGTTCGCCTGAGTTGGGACCAGGGTTTGGGCGATTCCTGTGACGGCAAGCGGATAAACTACGCCGGTCAATGCCGAGAAAAGGAGCAGAAGAACGAAGGCGGGGCGAAAATGCGTGATCATGGGTTCAGACCAATCCGAGTGAAGAAACGAGAAGGTCGATAAGCTTGATCCCGATGAAGGGGGCGATCAGCCCACCGAGCCCATAGACCAGCAGATTGCGGCGCAGGATTGCCGCCGCACCCTGCGGTTTGTAGGTTACGCCCTTCAAGGCCAACGGGATCAGCGCGACGATTACCAGTGCGTTGAAGATGACCGCCGACAAGATAGCGCTTTGAGAGTTCGCAAGCCCCATGACATTCAGCGCGCCGAGTTGTGGATAGGCCGCAAGAAACAGGGCGGGCAGGATAGCGAAGTATTTCGCCACATCGTTGGCGATGGAAAATGTTGTCAACGCGCCGCGCGTCATCAACATTTGCTTGCCAATTTCCACCACCTCAATGAGCTTCGTGGGGTTGGAGTCAAGGTCCACCATATTGGCGGCGTCCCGCGCGGCCTGTGTTCCAGTTTGAAGCGCAACGCCGACATCCGCCTGGGCCAGCGCGGGCGCGTCGTTCGTGCCGTCGCCGCACATGGCGACCAGCCTGCCGCCCGTTTGCGCTTCGCGGATGTAGTTGAGCTTGTCCTGCGGCGTGGCCTCGGCGATGAAATCATCGACGCCTGCTTCTGTGGCGATGGCTGCGGCGGTGATCCGGTTGTCACCGGTCACCATCACTGTTCGGATGCCCATGGCGCGCAAGGCGGCAAAGCGCTCCTTGATGCCTGGCTTTACAACGTCTTTCAGGTGGATAACCCCGAGCAATCGTGCGCCATCAGATACAGCGAGCGGGGTGCCGCCTGTACGGGCGATCCGCTCGACAGCACTCGTGAAGTCTGCCGGTGGCTGGACGCCAAGCGCCTTTAGAACGTTATCGACCGCACCCTTACGTATGCTGCGCCCCTCGATATCGACGCCAGACATACGGGTCTGTGCAGTGAAGGGTGCGAAAACTGCGTCAGCGCCCAGGTCTGGCTTCGTCAAGCCGAACCGGCCTGTTGCGAGGTCAACAATCGAGCGGCCTTCGGGTGTTTCATCCGCCAGGGACGACAACAGCGCGGCTTTGGCCAGTTCGCCTTCGCTGACGCCATCGACGGGAATGAAGGCGTCGGCCATGCGATTGCCAAACGTGATGGTGCCGGTCTTGTCGAGAAGGAGCGTATCGACGTCGCCCGCAGCCTCGACGGCCCGGCCATTCTGGGCGCGGATATGGGGACGAATGACAACCGCCAGGATTATGTCCGCGCCAGCCTGAGCGCGGACGGCGTCGCCACGCCATTTACGGTGCAGGACAGCGCCATGCTTTCCAGCCTCGCCAGGGCCGGATGCCTGATCATCCGCCCGCCCTTCGCCCCCGCCGCCAGTGCCGGGGATGCAGTGCAGGTGCTGCTGCTGGAGGGAGATTAGGCGGTAGCTTAAATCATTGTTCCGTGAGCAAGCAGGATGAGACGGCTTATGAAGATAGCCATTATTTTTACGCGCTTGATGCGAGACAATTTTGACGAAGAATTCCTGCCCACTTTCGCCGGGAAGGTCATTGCGTTTGGCATGCTGGCCTGACCTTAAAATGACCCATATCCCCGGTTCAATTGCCATAGGCTGTCTGCCGCATAGAGTGAACCGCCGCTTGGCAATTGATGAATTTCACTTGATCACGTTCGCTCTGCTTTTCAGGCATTTCCCTGTAATGAGCCCGTGACACAGAATGATGTTGGATTCATTCGTCATATTCCGCTCCTTTTCCCATGCTGCAACCTTTGTCTAAGCGTATGCATCAGTTCTTCCGCTTGTGGGGAAATATAGCGGTCGCCATTGGTGCGCTTTACGCGGACAAGGTTGATTCCATCCAATGTTTCAGAGAAACGTGCCAGCGCGTCGGCCACTTTGTAGCCCAGCAAAAAGATGCGTGTCGGTTGTAAGACCGCGATCTGTTTTTTTGTGGCAAGATTCCATGCACGGATAATCGATCCGCGTGACGGGGGTTTGTTATCAAGTGTACGAAATGGCACGAGATTGAGAAAAGCGGTTTGTTGGACTTCAAGACCGGCGGCTTCCAATAAACCTTCCAAAAGACGCCATATATTATGTCCTGCCTGCAAATCAATCCAACCGCTGCTGAGGCGGTGAAAGGTTTGTTTAAGTTCTGTTTCACCACGCGCATTCTTGAATGCGCGCAATAAGTCGTAGAGCACAATATCATCCGGTTTTGGCTGAATGTAAGCTGATTTTCCCCCGCCCGGATTGATGCCCATAAAGACGGTGCCGCCTGTTGTATAGTTTTCCCCCACCCATCCTGCCGATGCTGTGCGCCCATTTTCCGGTTGGTTGATGGCAATCAGTGGACTATGTTCGCCAAAGATTTCTTCTGGCCGAAGTTGAGCAACCGCATGATTGGCAAGAATGATATTGTTTAGGAATTGACCGCTCATTGTCTCCCCCTCACTTATAAACTCTGCGGATAAACCCGAGTTTGCACATGTTCGTCAGTTCGATGCCGACATATTTAAGATCCACCTTAGCGCCTTTGGGCCGTCTGTGATTTCTTCGCTGCAAGGCAGATAAGAGCTGACCGCGATTAGCGATGCCGCAATCAAGTAACGCATCCCAGATTTCGATGCGTTGAGGGTAACCGTCAGCGGGTGTAGGCCTTCTGTCGTGAATGACTTCGTATTGCGTTTCAGCTGATGACGGAGATTGAGCCATGGTTTTCTCCATTTAATTGAGTTGTTGTCGAGTTGCCTCTCTCCGGTTGCCATGAATAATACTTCTTATCCGTCATTGGCAGAATATTTCTGACATCCGCAGCGGGATTGAACTGGCATATCCCGCGCTGAGCAGTGTAACGGAAAATCTGGCTTGTAGCCTGTATCGCCCAACGGGCGGTTGCGACCGTGCCGTTTTGCCTATTGCTTCTATGACCAACACTATGTCAGATATGGTGATTTCGCTAATCGGTAAGGCGGATTGGGAACGCGGGCGCGCCAATTGCGATGGATGGACGGAGCGGGAGATATGATCCATTGGATTATATTTCTGCTTGCTTCAACTGACCCATTGGAGTAGTATTCTCCATGGCTCAAACGGTTCCGATCAGCGTCGTCGAGACCCCGGAGTTTCTGTCCGCGACCAGCAAGCTGATGACCGGCGAAGAGCGGGCGATTCTGGTGGATTATCTCGCCTACAACCCCACGTCCGGCGACCTGATTCCTGGAACAGGCGGGGTGCGCAAGCTGCGATGGGGTTTGGAAGGACGAGGCAAGCGCGGTGGTGCGCGGGTGGTCTATTTCCATTACGATCCTGGCATGCCGCTCTTCGCGCTCACTGCCTACGCCAAGAACGAGCGGGCCGATTTGAACCAGCAGGATCGCAATGACTTCCGGCAGCTTACGGCATTGCTGGTCGAGAAATTCAAAAGGAGAAAGCCATGAGCAAGGTTGCTGACAGTATCCGGCGCGGCCTTCGGGAAGCGGTGGCCTATGCCGAGGGAAAGGCTGACGAGAGCACCTATCGCGTCCATGTGCCCGTGAAAATCGACGTGAAGGCGATCCGGACGAGTTTGGACATGACGCAGGAAGAGTTCGCGGGCCGGTTC
>JBEBFX010000024.1:0-26253 GCA_040081735.1 Alphaproteobacteria bacterium
AGGAAACGCCGCCCGGTAGGCAGTGTCGATCCGTGTCATCTGCTCGATGGTGAAGGCGAGGCTGTCCGCGATGGCGGACACATGATTGATCTCGTCCAGCGATAATGTCCGGCCCTTGCGCGATTTCAGATATTTGCTGATCACCTGGTAGCCGCCGATATGGAAATCCCACACCGCCTGCGGCACGGGTTTGAAGCATTGGGTCTTGTTGATATATATTGCCGCTTCCTCGGGCGAATAGCGCACAGCCTCAACCGTGTGATCGCCCCTGACAGGGTAAGCGGCCAGGTCCCGGCGCGGCAACTCGCGCAGTAGGTGCGCCTGCACCAGCTCCCAGCCGAGATCGGAAAGCCGGTCGAATTGCGTTTTCTTTTCTGGGAAGGGAATGCGCGGAAAATCGATACGCAGGAACTCGGCGTAACACGTGCGGTAAATCGGCGCATGCAGGACGGCGTAGATGTAGCCGAGAATTTCTTCGGGGGTGTAGTGATGATCATAGCGCGCATCGAGGAAGGCGCGGAAATCGGGGGAGAGGTTTTCAATCCCCTCCACAAAGAGTGGAAAAACTGTATTCACCTCCTTATTCGATACGGTGTGGTGCGTAGAGAGTTGGTTTACGACTAATATGTTTGACCAGTCGCCGGGAATTTCCTGAGAACGATTCGAAAGGATGGCAATGTTATCCCTCAGCATATGGCGCATGATCTCGTTACGTGGGTAACAGTGAAACCCTCGAGAATGACCGGTGTAGTAAGTCCATCGCGCATCAAATGCTCGATACGCAATCTGCGTTGCATTAGTCTCATCAAGTCCGCTTTCTTGAAGGTCTTGTTGTGCCCATGCTATACGCCAGTCTCGCACATCCGCACCTAATTTGTATGTCGTTCGGGCGTCTTCGATTTCACGAGTGGCAAAATCATGAACTGTGCGTATCAACTCGTTTTTCTCGAAGTGGATTGCGAGATTGTCCCGAGCAGTAACGATGCCAACGCTGTTCTTCGGGAAAATATCCTTAAGTGATCGACCGAGGTTATACTTAGTTTGAACATCAGTGTCCTGCCGTGTGAAAAGATAAAAGGGTGCGTCAGGCTCGAGCGGCAGCAAGTCAATGTTTTCCAACGTCCCCTCCGCCGCCGCCTTGTATTTCTCCAGCCGCTTGCCCCAAAGGTCGCTGCGCCAGACACCGCGTTTCAGGCCGGGTTTTTTTACAAACAGGCTGATCGCCACGCCCTGTTCGATGTCGAATACATTCTCATCCTTCGAGCCGTCCGGCGTGCGCTCTTTCTTTTTCGCATTGCCGTGCAGATCGAGAACGTAAATCTGCTCGAAGCTGCGCATCAGCGACTGGCGCATGCCCCGGAAAGTCGGATTGTCGAGCCATGAATGATTGGTAATGATGCCGACCACTCCCTGCTCTACGCCCTCCATTTTGATCGTTTGAAGGTTGCCAAGATCATTGATGAATTCGAACTCCCCTCCATCCATTTTCATTTGGGCGAAGCGGATGAATTTGACATAGTCGTCATTCAGCCATTTGGGATTGCGCTCGCCGAGCGGCTTTTTGATTTCCTGCCCGGCCTCGTTAGTCTCGACCGTAAACTTGTATCCACCGATGGCGGCTCTGATCCATTTCCCCTTGTTTTTCGAATGGCCCGAATAGGGCGGATTACCGGTGATCACAAGAATGGGCTGATCCTTGACCGTTTGCGCGGCCTCGGTTTCTGCCGTGATCGCGGGGAATATGAGATCCTTCTGCGGCTCTATCTGTTCCAGCGTGTTGGTCAGGAAAACCTGAAGGCGTTCATCATCTTTCAGCGGATGTCCCTGATCGCGCAGATATTGCGACAGCTTCAGATGCGCGATGGTGTAGGGCGCAATCAGATATTCGAAACCGTACATATTCTTCAACAGGTGCCCGCGCACGATCAGATCGGCCCGCCCGGCGTCCGGCCCGCCGATAGTGTCGAATATGCGCTGGAACACCTCCAGCAGGAACGTGCCGGTGCCGCAGGCGAAATCCAGCACGGTGACGCGCTTGTCATCGGCAAGGCCGTCGCGAATGTTGAAGTTTTCCTTTAGAATATCATCCACCGCGCGCACGATGAAATTCACAATAGGCGGAGGTGTATAATAGACGCCCCGGCCCTTGCGCATGGCCGGGTCGTAGGCCTTCAGAAAATCCTCATAAAAATAGATGAACGGGTCGCGTTCAAACAGCCGGTGCTCTTCCTCGTCCGCCGCGCGCACCTTGCGGCTGATCGCTTTGCGCTGCCGGAACGACAGGTCCGCATGAATGGCCGTCAGGTCAAGACCGTTGACAATCGACAGCACTTCCTCGACCACCCAGCGCACGTCGCGGTATTCAATCTTCACAAGCTCGGTCAGGAAGTCGACCAGTTCACGGATGAGCCGGAACGAGCCGGGTACGTGTTGCCGTGCATTGTGCAGCGTCACCTGCTGCTGATCGGAATTGAGCCGCGCCAAAAACAGGCCGTAGGCCAGCATCTGCGCGAAGGCGTCGGCAAACTCGCCAAGCGTCAGTGCATGGAATATCTGATCACGGAAGATTTGAAACAGCCCGAAAAGCCGCCCTTCCTTATGTTCGAGTTCCTGCCGCACCAGTTCCTCGCCCAGATAATCGCGCAGTAGCCTGCTGCGTGTGGCGAGGGCCAGCGCAAGCGGCTGCGAACGTCCGATGCCTTCCGGCGCGGTCGAGAAGAACGCCTTCAGAAGGCTGGCGACTGCGGCAACGCGATCCTCGCGCAGTCGGAATTTTGGATTTTCCAGATCGGTTGCATGGCACAGCGTCTCGCGTTTGACACCGTCCTTGTTGATCCAGATGAAATGCAGATAATCGGTGAGGAGGATATTTTGCGACAGGGTTTTATATTTTTTGATCTGATCAGACTTCAGAACCATGTCGAGGTTTTCGTCCATCGGCTTGGTTTCGGCATAGCCTAGGATCATGCCCTTGCTGGTGATCTTGAAATCCGGCGCGCCCTTGCCCGCCACCCGCTTGGGTTCGTGCTGAACCGTCACATTCTTGGCCGCGAACGTATTCAGCAGGGTTTCAAGCGCCGTGCGGCCCGTATGTTCGGTATGATCGGCCTGCGGCGTTTTGCGCAGCGCGCGCAGATAGGCGTCAAATCTGTCAGGCATTTGCGGCTTTCGATTCGTGACGGTTGCTTAGGCAAGTTAGAGCCATGCACCACGCCCTACAAGGATATGCGCGGACTTATCAAAATGAAACGGCAGGCTCCGGCCTGCCGTTTTTGTTTGGGCTGTAAGACGCGGGGCAATGCGCCCCCTTACACCCCCGGTAACGTGCTGGGCTGTTTGACGCCCTCCAGCGCCTTGCATTTTGCGGCCCAGGCGAAGCCGGACATGACCGCCCTGGCGCGGCTTTCAAACATGTGGCCGACTTCCGGATTGGTGAAAATATAGGGCTGATCGTCCTGTATCGCCTCCAGCACCTGACGCCCGACAATATCGGGATCAAGCCCGTCCGACAGCGCATTGACCATCAGATCGTTGGGATTGGCCTTCGCCGCGCCGCCATACTGGTCCTGGCGGTTGCGCGCCGAGGAGCCGAGGTTCGTCGCCACCAGGCCGGGGCACAGCACGGATATGCCCAGATTGGTTCCCTTCTGCTCCACCATCATGGTTTCCATGATGCCGGTCACGGCGTATTTAGTGGCGTTATAGGGGCCGGTGCCTGCAATCGTTATCATGCCCGCCATGGAAGAGGTGCTGACAATATGGCCGCCCTCGCCATGCGCCTGGATCAGCGGCACGAAGGCCTGCAGGCCATGCACCACGCCCCACAGATTGACATCCACCACCCATTGCCAGTTGCGCATCTTGGCGGTTTCGCTGCGCCCCCCGCAGCCGACGCCCGCATTGTTGCACAGCACATGCACCTTGCCGAAAGTGCCGACGGTGCGTTTGGCGGCGGCGTGCATCGCCTCCAGGTTGGTGACGTCCACCTGCAGGCAGGCGGCGTCAAACCCCTTGGCTTTCAGTTCATCGACGGCGGCCTGCGCCGGGCCCGCTTCGATGTCGGCGATCATCACCTTCATGCCCGCCGCGGCAAACGCCCTCGCCATGCCAAGGCCCATGCCGCTGGCGCCGCCGGTGATGAACGCCACTTTACCTTTTACGTCTTTCATGGTGTTTCCTTTTCCAATTATTTTAGCCGGACATGGCGCTGGATTGCACCGCGCCTTCGAGGGCCTTGGCCTTGTCGGCCCAGTCATAGCCCGCCATCAGGCGTTTGTTGCGCAGCTCGACCAGATTGCGCAACGCCGGATCGGTGAAGATATAAGGCTGATCATCCAGTATCGCCTCCAGCACCAGTTTGCCTACAATATCGGGGTTAAGCCCGGCGGCAAGCGAGCCGCCGGCGGCCGCTTTTTCACCAGTGATCGCGCCGCCATATTGTTCGGGCCGGTTGCGCGCGGAACTGCTGAGATTGGTGTTCACCACGCCGGGGCACAGCAGCGAGACGCCAAGCCCTGATTTACGGTGTTCCGCCATCATGGTTTCGGTCATGCCGACCACTGCGAATTTCGAGGCGTTATAGGGGCCGGTGCCGCGCACGCCATAGATGCCCGCCATGGACGCGGTATTGACCACATGTCCGCCCTCGCCATGCGCCAGAATCAGCGGCACAAAGGTCTGCAACCCGTGCACCACGCCCCACAGATTGACGTCCATCACCCAATGCCAGTTACGCATGCTGGCCGTTTCGCTTTTACCGCCAATGGCAATGCCCGCATTGTTGCACAGCACATGCACCTTGCCGAAATGGCCGACCGTTTTCTTGGCGGCGGCCTGCACCGCTTCCAGATTGGTGACGTCCACCTGGAGACAGGCGGCGTCATGCCCCCTGGACTTGAGTTCATCGACGGCCTTCTGAGCCGGTCCGGCTTCGATATCGGCTATCATGATTTTCATGCCTGCGGCGCTAAACGCCCGGGCCATGCCCAGCCCCATGCCGCTGGCGCCGCCGGTGATGAATGCAACTTTACCTTTTACGTCTTTCATGCTGATTTCGCCCGGTTGAACACCGGCGCCTCCCTGTTATGGCGAAGCCTTGCGCGCCCCGCGATTTTTGTGAAGGCTTAGCCTTGCCTAAAGGGCGGGGCAGGTCAAGCAGGGTGTTCAGTGCGCTTGCTTTATGGTAGCGGCCCAGCGGAATTTACGCGTTTCAGCAGCAGCTTGCGCAGGCTGATAGGGTCGGTAGGCTGGCCGCCGAAGCGGTTCATAAATGTATCGAGGAAAGTCTCGATGCTGTCTTTAAACAGTGTGAGATCCGCCGCCGTGCGGACATAGGGCGTGTGCCCGGGTTCGAGCGACGGGCTGTGATAGGTGAGGCTGAATATGCGTTGGCCGCGCGCGATCATGGCTTCGACTAGCCGGGTATATTCAGCAACTGTCACGCCCTCGGGCGTCAGCGAGCTGCGTTCCAGTAATCTGGCGCGCGACAATATTCCCCTCATGAATGAACGTAACACCGGTTTGTTCATAAAGCGGTCCAGCGGCGCCGCGAGGGCGCTGAGCGGGCCAAAGAAATCCCGGGTAAGGGGCACAGTAAGTAGACCGCCGGGCTGGTCAATCCAGTAAGGGTAAGGCCGGACCCTGCTGAAATCCGGGCCATGTTTGTAACTCAGGTCATTATAGGGTACGGGGCTCAGATCCACCAGATACCCCATCTTCGTCAGGGTACGGAATGTTTCACGGCCAAGGCCATAGCGGCCGGCCTTGTAAATGACCGGGCGCATCCCAAAATTCTCGGTTATTATATCGGTTAGAACCTCAAGTTTTCGGCGCTCCAGATCCGGAGGCAGATTGCCAGGATAGGAATTGAATTCGTTGATTTCTTCTTCATCGGGGTGGTTGACCCATGGCTGCAGATGCGCGCCGATCAGGCATTCCCCATTATCGAGTAATTCGCGCAGGGGCTCATATCCTGCGGCCTGCGAGGCGACCGGATAATCAACGACATATGTCGGGCGCATTCCGAAGCTGCGATAGATCTCGCGCAAACGGGACTGCCCGCGAATGGATTTTACGCCGGTTGATTTGCGGCTGAACGGGGCGCTCCAGTCAAACTCCTCCTCGGTATCAACAATTACCATTAATTGCGGCGATAAGTCGGTCAGCTCTTTTACCGGAAACCATTTGTCCTTGAAGAGTGGATTTTCAGACTTAAGATTCAATTGAAATGTTCCGATTTACCTTGAGAAACTGACATGGGCACAACCTGCGACATAGTGTTATCGATTTTTAAACGCACCGAGAAGTGACTTCACACATTTTTCCAGTCTGACAGTTAGCGTGGGACGGCGAAGTTGCAGCCAGATCAGATTTTGTTCTCCGGTTGAAAGGCTAGATTTATGCTGTCTTTCTCCTGCCATAAAATCATAAATATTCCGTCCTTGCCCGAGCGCGGACTGGATTGCCAGATAGTGCGAGACATAGCCGGGCCGGGCCTGTTTATCTGTAGTATAGTGGAATCCGCTTTGGTAGGCATAAACCGAATTCCGCCATATAAAATTATAGAGATAGCCAATAGGTGTGCCCCCCGCAGATATCTGCGCCATTTCTATATGGTTGCCGGAAAAGGCGGCAGTTATCAGTTCTGTGTGAAATTGCCTGAAATGCGGATGAGCGAAAGCGCCCGGCCTGCCACGGGACTGCCAGTAGATCGTGTGCGCTTTTTCCAGCTCATCAAACAGCACAAGCGCCTCATCGCTCGATTTGGCCGTATGATATTCAAGAGGCCCGCCGGTTTCATAGTATCGAAGGCTGCGGCGCAGGGACTGCCGGCTATTGCGGCTGAGATGGGTCAGATAGTGCCCGCCGCTGTTTCGAATTGAAGCCAGGTCAACAAAGGGGGCAGGGAGGCCGTTTATCAGACGGGCCTGACGCCTGTTTGCGTTGGCCGCCGCAAGGGCAATCCCGGACAAATGTTTGTCTATACCGGCCAGATGAACCGCCTGATTGGGGACGCCGCCTTGCAATAACCAGTTCAGTCCCGCCTCCGCAATATCGTCCTGCATCTCCCTTGCCGCCAAAAACCCGTTATACTCGATGGCGATATTATCAAGTGCAGGGTTACCCGTGGCATTGACCACGATTTGTGAAAGACTGAATATTTTCAGTATTGGCGTCATGCTGCATACCAGAATGGCAAGGCCCACAATCTGCGAGTCTGTTACAATATGCATCACCATGGGCTTTAAGCCCGTGGGAAGGCAGCGCAGCCAGGTTCCAATCCAGTGCCAGGAAAGAAAAAACGAATGGTTGCCGGAAAGGTTTTCCAGTGCGCGCCATTCCTGCGCAAGCCGCTCGATATCTACGATTGGCGTTGCGGTTATTTTAAATGTTATGGACGTTTGCTCTGTCACGGTACCTTAAGTATCGAAGAGAAGTTGCCAAACGGCAAATGCCGGAAATAGGACGCGGAGGCAAGAAAACAAATGACGGCAGAAGCGAGGGCGAGGTCCGGGCCGCTTTCCCGATTTAAGGTTCTGGATTTGACACGTGTGCGCGCAGGCCCCACGGCTGTCCGGCAACTGGCCGATTGGGGGGCGGATGTCATCAAGATAGAAGCTCCAACCAGCGCACATGTGGATGATGGCCTTGGCGGATCAAGAGACAGTTCGGATTTTCAAAATCTGCACCGGAACAAACGCGCCATGACACTCAATCTGAAACACCCGGAAGGTGTAGCATTATTGAAGCGCATGGTAAGTGATTTTGACGTGATCGTGGAAAACTACCGCCCCGGTGTGAAACACCGTTTGGGTATAGACTATGAAACGCTCAGATTGGTCAATCCGCGGCTGGTTTACGCCAGTATTTCCGGATTTGGCCAGGATGGCCCGTATGGGGGGCTGGCTGGCTTTGATCAGGTTGCCCAGGGCATGGGCGGTCTGATGTCAATTACCGGCCTGCCCGGTCAGGGGCCGGTGCGCGCAGGGATCCCGGTGGCTGATCTGACGGCAGGCCTGTATTGCGCACAGGGTATTCTGATAGCGTTGCTGGAACGTGAACAGTCCGGCGAGGGGCAGTGGGTTCAAACCTCATTATTACAGGCGCAGGTTGCAATGCTGGATTTTCAGGCGACACGCTGGTTGATGGATGGTGTGGTGCCGCAGCAAGCCGGTAATAATCACCCTGTTGGAATTCCGACTGGCGTATTCAATACCAGTGATGGCCATATCAATATTGCCGCAACCGGTGACGCCATTTACAGGCGATTTTGCGAAGTTATCGGGCGTCCCGATCTTCTGGTCAATCCGGATTTCGCGACGCCGCGCGCGCGTTCAAAAAATCGGGACGCGATCAATGCGATCATTCAGGGAATTGTAATCCACCGAACCAGCGCGCAATGGGTGACGGCTTTTAATGAAGCCGGTGTCCCCAGTGGCCCAATTAATGATATCAAGCAGGTATTTGACGATCCTCAAGTAAAACATATGGGCATGGCGGTTGCTGTTCAGCACCCGGACATGGGCGAGATCAAACTGGTCGGTCAGGGCGTCAGTCTCAGCCGGACGGCCTTTCACATCACAGGGCCGGTGCCGGCCCAGGGCGCACATACGGATAAAATACTCACAGGGCTTGGGTATGACAGTGCGTCAATAGCCGGATTTCGGGAACGTGGCGTTATTTGAAGAATTGAAAGGGAATACAGAAATGAGCCATGGCAGCGATCGCATGCAGCTAATAATAGAAGGACCTGTTGCATGGATCATATTCAACCACCCAGAACGGCGTAACGCCATGTCCATCGATATGTGGCAGGCGGTGCCGCGCATGCTGGATCAGATTGAAGCGGACAATAGCATCCGGGTGATCGTTCTCAAAGGCGCAGGCGATGAAGCCTTTGTGGCAGGGGCTGATATTTCTGAATTCGAAACCCATCGGGCGACGCCCGTGGCGGTTGCTGCATATGAGGAAATTGTCGACGCCGCAAATTGGCGGCTATGCAACTCGCCAATACCAAGCATCGCCATGATTCGCGGATATTGCATAGGCGGCGGGATGGCAATCGCACTTAACTGCGATTTGAGGATTGCTACGCCGCGATCTGTGTTCGCCATCCCCGCTGCAAAACTCGGTTTGGGATACCGTCATGGCGGGATTCGCACCCTGATGAATTTAGTGGGACCTGGATTTGCCCGTGAAATTTTCTTTACCGCCAGACAATTTAACGCAACAGAAGCGCTACATATGTCCCTAATCAATAGCTTGATTGATGAAGCGCATATTTTAGATAAGGTGATGGAGCTATGCGCTCAGATCGCGGCCAATGCGCCGCTGACGATACGAGCGGCCAAACAAACGATGCTGGATATTCAGCGGCAGCCTGACGATTTCGACGCCACCCTCAGCGAACAGATGGTGCAATCCTGTTTTGCCAGTGAGGACTACAAGGAAGGCCGCCGGGCCTTCATGGACAAGCGCAAGCCAAAATTTCTGGGCCGCTGATAGTTTTTGTTGAAAATCTGACACTTTTCCTATGGTGGTTTTTAGCCAACTGCATATAATTGCAAACATACTTTGCTAATGTGCATAATAGCCAATGAACTGGGACGATTTACGCTACGCGCTTTCCGTGGCCGAGCTTGGCAGCCTTTCTTCGGCCGCCGTCACGCTTGGGGTTAATGCCTCAACGGTATTGCGGCGCATTGCAGCGCTTGAAAAATCCGTCGGGGTCCGGCTGTTTGAACGGGATCGAACGGGATATCGGGTTACTCGGGAGGGCAGCGCCCTGATCGCCTCGCTGAGGCCGGTACAGGACCGTATTGCGGGGATAACCCGTGGTTTTGCGGCAGAGGATGAGGGGGGCGAGTCCGTTGTACGGATGGCGGCGCCAGCGGCTCTGAGCAGCGCCCTCATTGTCCCCCGTCTGGGGCAGTTTCGGGCAGGAAATCCAGGGCTTGGCATGCAAATTCAGACGACTTCCGGGGCTGCCCCTGAAAAACTGGGCATGCTGGATCTGGCGCTTTCTTATGGCCGCCCGGTTGCCGGTGACATGGTGATTCGCAAGCTGGCAGATGTTGGATACGGGCTTTATGCGATCCCCGAGGTGCTTTCCCGGTATCGCAGTTCGCCGAATACCATCCCGAATGACATGCCTCTGGTAGGGTTCGCAAGTTTTGATCGATTGCTGGCGCCTGTCGTCTGGCTGGAAAAATACCGGAATACAGCAAATACGGTGTTTCGGTCCGATGACGCCAATTGCCGGTTTTCTGCAATGATATCAGGGGTTGGACAGGCAATCTTGCCTAGTTTCCTGGCCGATCAGGTGCCTGGGGTGACCCGAATCCATGGGCCGGACACAGTGGGAAGCATAGAACTGTGGCTGGCGACCCACAAGGAAGCGCGGCATGTGGCCAGAATGCGCATGCTGGTGGATTTCCTGGTGAAACTTACGCGCGACCGCCGCCAGCGTCTGGCCGGGAGGGGGGATTAGCTTCAATTAATGCCAAAATTTTGATCCGGAGCATTTAACCAATCCACAAAAGCCTTGCCGAGTCAGGGTGTTTTGCCCTAGATTGTGCTGATCAGATCATCACGTTAAGATGAGTGTGGCGTGTTAACACGCTGGTTGCCTATATCCTTATCGATTTCCCATTGTTTATGGCGAAATCAGGTGTCAGATGCAGATCATGGCCTACATCCATTTTGAACGATTCGAATACACGCGGTCTGGCGTTTGCCCGAAAGCTGGATTGCCGATGATTTCAATTGACGCGATGATGCGTTGTGACCATTTCTGCTGTGACGACAGTGCTCTTCTTCTTATTTGCCCCTAGGCATCGACGGGCTGTCTGGCCGGATGTTTAGGGGATATTCATTCCGGAACAGATTATTTGCCTGAGCAGGGGTTGAATTAAGGGAAGAAGAACATGTCCAGTAGTAGCAAGAACCGCGTACTGATATTTGATACCACCATGCGTGACGGAGAACAGTCGCCCGGCGCATCAATGACCCTCAACGAAAAGCTGCGCATCGCAGAAATGCTCGAAAATATGGGGGTCGATATTATTGAAGCAGGATTTCCCATCGCCTCTAATGGCGATTTCGAAGCCGTGCGGGAAGTTTCCAAGATCGTCAAGAATTCAATCGTTGCCGGTCTGTCCCGTGCGAACCTCAAGGACATTGATCGGGCCTGGGAGGCCCTGAAAGGGGCGAAACGGCCCCGTATTCACTCGGTCATTGCAACCAGTCCGGTGCATATGAAGTATAAGCTGCAAATGCAGCCGGATGAAGTGCTGGACACGATTGCGGCCACAGTTAGCCATGCGCGCAATCTGTGCGGTGACGTGGAATGGTCGGCCGAAGACGCCACCCGTGCGGAATTCGATTTTCTGTGCCAGTGCATTGATATTGCGATCCGGTCAGGCGCCACGACAATAAATCTTCCGGATACGGTTGGATACGCCATGCCCGCAGAATACGGCAAGCTGATTGCAGATTTGATCCTGAACGTTCACAACAGCGATAAAGCCGTATTTTCTACCCATTGCCATAACGACCTGGGGCTTGCAGTGGCAAATTCTTTGGCGGCCGTATCCAATGGCGCCCGGCAGGTCGAATGCACGATTAATGGTCTGGGCGAACGGGCAGGCAATGCCGCGCTTGAGGAAATTGTTATGGCGTTACGGGTACGGAATGATTTTTTGCCCTATGAAACTGGGGTGATCAGCGAAAATTTCCTGGCTGCATCGCGTATGATCTCAACAGTGACCGGTTTTCCCGTGCAATATAACAAGGCCATCGTTGGTAAAAATGCATTTGCGCACGAATCGGGCATTCATCAGGACGGGATGCTCAAGAATACCCAGACTTATGAAATCATGACCCCCGAAAGTGTCGGGGTGATTCAAAGCTCGCTTGTGATGGGCAAGCATTCCGGGCGCCACGCGTTTCGCAAAAAAATCGAGGAGATGGGGTATCAGCTTGGCTCCAATGCCGTTGAGGACGCATTCGTGCGTTTCAAGGAGCTGACTGATCGCAAAAAGCAGGTCTATGACGAAGATATTGCCGCATTGATCGACGACGCAATGTCTCGTGGTCAAGACAAAATAAGGGTTGTTTCGCTAGCGGTTGCAGCAGGCACCAAAGGTCCGCAAAGCGCAACCCTGGAACTGGATGTGGATGGGGAAATCCGCTCTACGACGGCCACGGGAAACGGTCCGGTGGATGCTATTTTCAATGCCATTCAGTTACTGTATCCGCACCAGGCGTGCCTTCAGCTATTTCAGGTGCATGCGGTTACCGAAGGTACCGACGCCCAGGCGGAAGTCAGTGTCCGGCTGGAGCAAAATGGCAAGGCGGTAACGGGGCACAGCGCAGACCCGGATACAATGGTCGCAAGCGCCCGGGCCTATGTGAACGCGCTTAACAGGCTGCTGGTTAAACGCGACAATACGATGCCGGCCGCACGCACTGCGTCTGTATAAATGCGCTTTATCCAGCCTCTTTTACAAAACGCACCCAATCAGAAATATCTGGCGGCAACTTCCGCCAGATATTTCTGGGGGTGAAGCAATAATGCTGGTTAAGTTAATATTTGTTTCTGAATTGTTAACCATTTTTGTTTTTCTATAGTTTAGTATTCGTCCTCAGGCGGCCAGGTTTTTACATCAGGGATCACTCAGAGCATGTTTTCTAATCTTTTAGGTTTCTTTTCAGCCGATATGGCCATTGATTTAGGCACGGCAAATACCCTTGTATATGTTAAAGGCCGTGGCGTTGTTCTGAATGAACCCTCGGTTGTAGCAATTGTGGAGATCGGCGGCCGCAAAACGGTGCTTGCGGTTGGCGATGAGGCAAAGCAGATGCTTGGTAAAACACCCGGAAATATTGAAGCCATCCGGCCAATGCGCGAAGGCGTAATTGCGGATTTTGAAGTTGCCGAGGAAATGATCAAGCACTTTATCCGCAAAGTGCACAATCGCCGTTCGTTCGCCAGCCCGCAGATCATGATTTGTGTTCCATCCGGATCAACGGCTGTTGAAAGACGGGCGATACAGGATTCGGCGCTTTCAGCCGGCGCCCGGCGTGTATTTTTGATCGAGGAACCGATGGCGGCTGCCATTGGCGCAGGTTTGCCGGTTACTGAACCTACAGGGTCTATGGTTGTGGATATTGGCGGCGGAACGACCGAGGTGGCGGTTCTGTCGCTGGGCGGCATCGTTTATGCGCGTTCTGTGCGTGTGGGCGGCGATAAAATGGATGAAGCGATTATAAGCTATATTCGCCGTCATCATAATCTGATGATTGGTGAGGCCAGCGCCGAGCGCATCAAGGAACAGATCGGGGCGGCCTGTCCGCCAAAGGAAGGAGATGGCCCGTCAGTCTCGCTTCGCGGCCGTCACCTGATCGATGGGGTTCCGAAAGAAATCCGCATTACCGAGCGCCAGATTGCTGAAAGTCTGGCGGAACCTGTAAGCGCAATTGTCGAGGCTGTGAAGGTTGCCCTGGAACAGACACCCCCGGAACTGGCCGCCGACATTGTCGATAAGGGGATTGTCTTGACCGGCGGCGGGGGACTTTTGAAAAATCTGGATCTGGTGCTGCGCGAGGCAACCGGCCTGCCGGTAATCGTCGCGGAGGATCCATTGTCATGTGTTGCAAAAGGAACCGGTATTGCGCTGGAACATCTTAAGACGATGCGGCATGTGCTTTCCGGACTCAGTTGATTTCTTTGGAAAACCACGATAGGGAATGCTGGAAGTCAAGCTAATACGGATGTGAACGGATAGGATATGTCCAGACTGAAGACAGGCGCTGATCAGGGAGGGAGGCTTGCGATTAAACTGCAAGATCTTGGGCAGCGGCTGTCGTTCGTAATCCTGCTGTGCGCAGCACTTATCCTGTTATTGGCCGGGCGGGCCAAAAATGAGCAAATTGAAGAATTTCGCGCAGCTATGAGTGATTTTACCGCTCCGCTGCTTGAATTTTCCTCGCGCCCGGTTCAGATTCTTCGATCCAGTTTTGAAGAGGTTGATCAATATTTTAATACGGTTGAGGAAAACCAGGATTTGCGCAAAAGGCTTGAACATTTGCAAACCTGGCATTCACTGGCGCTGAAACTGCAAGATGAGAACAAGGAATTCCGTTCCTTGCTGAATGCGCAGGATTTGCCTGAATCTCCGTATGTTTCGGCGCGAGTCATTGGTGATCTGGGCAGCCCGTTCGTGCATACGGTGCTGATCAATGCGGGCAAAAAGCGCGGCGTTACAAAAGACATGCCGGTGGTTGGCGCCGATGGTTTAATCGGCAGGGTTGTATCGTCTGGAAATCAGGTTGCGCGCGTATTGCTTTTATCCGATCTGAATAGCCGTGTTCCTGTTCGCCTTGAAATCAGCGGGTATCAATCCGTTCTTGCGGGTGACAATCAAATACACCCGCAGTTATTATATGTGCCAGTCAACGCCAACGTAAAAGTAGGTGACCGGCTTGTCACGTCCGGGCATGGCGGCGTTTTCCCGCCCGGCATTCCGGTGGGTACGGTCAGCAGCGTGAATATCGGTGCATCCGAGACCGAAATTCGCGTGCAGACATTTTCGGATGAACATCGTCTCAGCTTTGTGCGTGTGCTGCAATATAATGGCGCAGAAGCACCTCCCGGCAGTATTGGAAGCAGTACAGAGGCCGTGACAAGCAGGAATATTGGTGATGTGGATGTTATCCCGGCATCCATTTCTTCTGCGGTCATCAAGAAAGGTTTATGAGGCTCACGCAACCACCAGGTGAAACCCGGCATTTAATTGCCGCCTTACTGCCGGCCGTAACGACAATATTATGTGTGCTTGCCGGAATTATTCCGGCCGGAGTACCTGGCTTCAGTACGGTCTCACCTTTATTCAGTGTGGCGGCAATATTCTTTTGGGTCGTGGCGCGCCCCAATCTCATGCCGCCCGCCGCAGTGTTTGGCATCGGTTTGCTGCAGGATATACTTTCAGGCGGGCCTATCGGGCTATGGGCGCTCACCTTGTTGCTGGTGCAATATCTTTCGCTGTCACAACGGCGTTTTGTCGTAGGGCAGACATTTGGTTTAGGCTGGATTGGTCTTTCATCCATTGTTATTGGCGCGGCCTGTCTGGCCTGGCTTGGCGCCTGCCTTTATTACGGCGAATTATTTTCCGCCGCCCCCGTACTGGTTCAGGCAGCGTTGACGATCCTTGTTTATCCTGCCGTTGCATGGGTTCTGGTAGGGATATCAAGCTGGATGCCGAAGCCTCAGTGAAGCAAGCAGGAGTAGGGCCGTAATGTTGCCTGGTGGCCGCGATAATAAGCAGATCAAAAGTTTTACCCGCCGGGCGGCGCTTCTTGGTGGCGGGCAGGCAGTGATGTTTGGCCTGCTGGCGGCACGCATCTATTATCTGCAAGTCATGGAATCCGAGCAGTACAAAGTACTGTCCGATGAAAATCGTATCAGTTTGCGGTTAATTCCCCCACGGCGGGGTAGAATCTTGGATCGTTTCGGGGAAGAGCTCGCCACGCAACGGCAGAATTATGGGGTCATTCTGATCCCGGAAAGAACCACCGATATACAACACACGCTGGATATGCTTACCCAACTGGTTCCGGCCACCGTTGATAACCGGGCCCGCATATTGCGTGAGGTAAGGACCAAGAGCGGCTTTATTCCGATTATCGTCGCTGAAGATCTTACCTGGGAAGAGTTCGCCCGGATAAATGTTAACAGCTACGACCTTCCGGGGGTTCAGCCGGTCGTTGGTGAAACCCGCGCCTATCAGCATGGGGCGCTATTCTCACATCTGATAGGATATGTTGCATCGGTTTCGGAGGAAGATATTGCTGCGGCGGAGAATCCTGAACCAGTTCTGAGAACGCCGGGTTTCAAAATCGGCAAGAGCGGCATCGAAAAGATGCAGGAAGAATCACTTCGGGGCCAGGCCGGTAATATGCAGGTCGAGGTTAATGCCTATGATCGGGTGATCCGTGAACTTTCGCGCAGTGAAGGGTCAAAGGGTAAGGATGCGGTTTTAAGCATAGATCTTGAGATGCAGAAAGCGTCTGCGGCCGCCCTGGCCGGACAAAGCGGGTCGATAGTCTGCCTCGACATCCAGCAGGGTGAAGTGCTTACGCTGGTCTCTGTCCCAGGATATGATCCCGACACCTTTAATCTGGGGCTTTCCGGCGCTCAATGGCGTGCGCTGCAGAATGATCCCATGCATCCGTTAATCAACAAGTCAATCTCGGGCCTTTATCCCCCTGGGTCCACGATCAAACCTCTCGTTGCGCTGGCGGCACTTTCCAGCGGGGCAATGTCGCCGTCCGATGGTGTCTATTGCAATGGCAGGGCCCGTCTGGGTAACCATCTCTTTCATTGCTGGAAGAAAGAAGGTCATGGCGCCATGTCCATGCGCGAGGCTATCAAACATTCCTGCGATGTATATTTTTATGAAGCCGGCCGGCGCACCGGCATCGTGCCGTTGCAGCAGATGGGCAATCAATTTGGGCTTGGTGTGAGGCTGGACACCGGTTTGCCCGATGAAAAACAGGGCCTGATGCCATCCCCAACCTGGAAACGGGCGCGATTTAATCAACCCTGGGTGGGCGGGGAAACTTTGATTGCGGCCATTGGTCAGGGCTATATGCAGACCACGCCGCTGCAATTGGCGGTTATGACGGCGCGGATCGCCAGCGGAAAAGTCGTTATGCCCCGTCTTTTACGGGATGTATCCCCAGACGCCAGGCCGGTAATTTTTCCAGACATGAACATACCGGCAAGCTACCTGGATATAGTCCGGGACGGCATGTGGGCAGTCGTCAATGAAATTCGCGGCACCGCCTATGCCAAACGTATGCAGGGCAATGGGTATGCGTTTTCTGGAAAGACCGGAACAGCCCAGGTGCGGCGGATAAGCCGCGAGGAACGCTATCGCGCCGGCGGGGTAACGAAGAACGAAAACCTGCCCTGGGAACAGCGTGATCACGCGCTGTTTGTCGGTTTTGCCCCATCCGATAAACCGCGTTACGCCATTTCAGTGGTCATCGAGCATGGCGGCGGCGGCTCAACCGTCGCCGCACCGATCGCCAGAGATTTACTGACCCTGGCGTTGGCGCGTGAAAACCAAGGCCTCAAGCTGTACACGCCTATTCTGCCAACAGCTTAATTGCTGATATTATCTGTTGCGATGATCGCGCACCTGTCCGGCCACTTTGGGATGGGGGTAGGGGTGATGCACTTCCTTGCGGGTGAACGGGATTTTTTGCATCTTTGCTGCAGCCTCATTGTAAATGGCCAGCAATTTATCTTCCATTGCGTAGTTCAGCGGGTCGGCGCGGCTGGCAAACTTGCCATCGTTGTCCGGTTTGTGTTTGAGCGTCCATGCAACCGTGCGCGCAATGGCTTCCTGCATGGGCACCACATCCTGATAACCCAGATCATGCCTGATCTGATACAGATCCAGCAGCTGATGGTGCGTCGAGGAGTCCAGCGCTAAAAGGTCGCGCGATGTGTGGGCATAGGCGTCAGGTATGCCGCATATTTCGAATTCCCAGTCCATGCAGCGCGCTATGATTTGCGCCCACTGCCCAATCGTTGCGCTTTGCTCGTCGGCGCAATTATAGATTTTTCCGGCTGAAGCACCGGGTTTATCCACCGCCAGAAGCACGGCATGAGCCATATTTTCCGCATAGCCGCGCGATATGATTGTAAGGCCGCTGTCCGCCAGCGCGAGCTGGCGGCGCTTGTCCTGGGCGCGCTTCATGATCAGCCATTCCAGCGAGCCGATCGCATGGGGGCCATAGACCATGGGATAGCGAAAGATGGTGGCGTTGTAATGACCGGCGGCATGAAATCCCAGCACTGTGTCTTCGGTTTGCCGGATCATCCAGCCAAAATACGCCTCTTCGGCGGATTCGATACGCTGGGCGTTTTCCGGCGTGGGAATCGGCATGCCGTGGGGAAAATTATCCTTCGGATTAGTCATGCCGCGATAACTGGGCGGCCCTCCGATTGTGATCAACCGGGGGGTGAGGCCGATCAACGCCTCGGCAATCACCCGGATACGCCCATAGGTGGCGATCACAATGTCAAACTTGCGGCCCTTCAACACCGGATCGATGGTTTCGCGGAAATGCGGATCAACGTGAATGTGCTCGACCTCAGGCGGATTTTCATCTAGCTCGTGGGTGCCGCGATGCATCATCGCCACTTCATAACCGCGCGCAATCAGTCCATTCACCAGATACGGACCGGTCGGTCCTGTTCCGCCAACAACAAGTGCTTTCATGTCTTTCCCCATTTGCTCGCCGGTTTTCCCGGCATTGGTCTTGTGTCTGTTAGGTCCCGGTGTCACCGGTTCCTGTGATCAAGCCCTTCGCCAGGCAGTTTGGGATGGGCATAGGAATGGTGAACCGGCGCGGCGGTGAAGGGAATTTCCCGAAGTCTCGCCATGGTTTGATTATAAACGTCCAGCAAACGATCTTCCATCGCGTAATCCATTGGCGTCGAAAAAGGCCGCTGTTCCAGCATCCAGTTGATTGTGCGCGGTATGGCTTGGGTCATTGGCACAGCATCACGATATCCCAGGTCACGCCGGATAGCGGCAATGTCCATAATCTGGTGGTAGACAGAATTGTGATACAACAGGAAATCCGCAGCCGAATAGGCAAACGATCCAGGCAGGCTGCAAATCTCAAATTCCCACTCCATGGCGCGGGCGATCATCTGCACCCACTGACCAACGGTCAGGCCCTGCTCATCTGCGCAATTGTAGATTTTGCCGGCTGAGGCTTCCGGTTTGTCCACCGCAAGAAGCACGGCATGGGCCATGTTTTCAGCATATCCGCGCGACAAAACAGCCAGGCCGCCTTCCGGCAAAATGATCTGCCGCCGTCTGGCCTGCACACGTTTCATCACGGGCCATTCCAGTGAGCGGATTGAATTAGGCCCGTACACGATCGGATAGCGGAACATAGTCGCATTATAATGTCCGGCCGCATGATTGCCCATCACGACATCTTCCGTGTGCCGGATCAGCCATCCAAATTCGAATTCCTCCCGCGACGCAATGCGCTGGGCATCCTCACGGGTGGGTATCGGCATGCCAGAAGGTGTGTTGGCGTTGGGCTGCATCATGCCGCGATATCCAACAGCGCCGCCGACGGCGATCAAACGCCCGGTCTTGCCAATAAGCGCATCTGCAATCACCCGCATCCGCCCGTAAGTGGCGATCACCAGATCAAATTTACGTCCGTCCAGCCCTTCATCCAGGGTTTCGCGAAAATGCGGATCAGTATGTATATGCTCAATTTCAGGGGGGTTTTCCGGTAATTCGTGGGCGCCACGATGCAGCATGGCCACATCATAACCCCGTTCCCGCAGGCCGTTTATAATAAACGGCCCGGTCGGCCCGGCGCCGCCGATTACCAAAGCTTTCATTTGCCCTCCCAGAACCCAATGAAATAGGATCATAATTATAGGAGACATGGCCGGGAAACACCATGCCGGAAAGGGAGGCGTAAGATGAAGCACAAAATGATCTCTGCCGATGGACATATCGATTTTCCGTTGATGCCGGAAAATCTTTGGCGCGACAACGCGCCGGCAGATCTGAAAGATCGCATGCCGCGGGTGGTTGAGCGCAGGGGCAGCCGCATTTGGGAATCCGCCAGCGGCGCATCGCTTGGGCTGGCCGGGGGCATGGGATCCGGCGGACGCCGGTACCAGCCGGGGCAGATTCACCGCTCGGACCGGATGGCGGAGCAGGGACTGTATTCGGATCAGGACAAGGGCATTATGCGCCCGGCGGTGCCTGAACTGCGCCTTAAGGATCAGGACCTTGATGGCCTTTCCGGCGAAGTTTTGTATGGCATTCTTGGGGCCGCGAACCGGCTGGGCGATCCTGATGTCGTCAAATGTGTTGTGCGCATTTATAATCAGTGGCTGTCGGAATTCTGCAAGGTGGCGCCGGGCCGGTTTGCCGGCATCGGCTGCATATCAGGCGGCACGCCGGATGAATCCGCACAGGAGATTCGACGCATCGCTACATTGGGCTTGAAGGGTGCCGAACTTGGCCTGTCCCATGACATGCTGCCGCTCTGGCATGCAGATTGGGACCCCGTCTGGAAAGCATCGGCTGACACCGGTGTGCCATTACATCTGCATACCATTGGCCCGAAACTGGACGAGCGCTGGTTCAATGATCCGGTTTACAAACAGCGCTGGCTGGCGACCCATATGACTGGCTTTCAGGTGCCGATGCTCACTGTTATGGGCGCCATAATTTTTAGCGGCGCACTGGAGCGGCACAAGACTCTGAAAGTGGTAATCGGCGAATCTGGTATTGGCTGGATACCCTATGTCCTTGAACGCATGGACTATGAGTGGGAAGATCAGTTCAAGGACGTAATTCCCCGGCCGCCCAGCGAATACTGGTACGGGCACATGTATGCGACTTTTCAGATTGACCGGGTCGGCATTGAAAATGTCAAACGCATAGGCGAAGATAATATCATGTGGGGCAATGATTTTCCGCACCCGGATGGAATTTGGCCAGACAGCCGGGCTTCGCTCGCCGAACAGCTTGCCGGCGTTGACGAGAAAATTATCCGCAAGATTACCCATGACAATGCGGCCAAACTTTACGGTTTCGCTGTTTAGAAAATTACTGCATTTGAATCGGGTGATCATTTTTGAATGTTGAGCGGCAACCCTTTTTATGAATGAAGTAAATCCTGTTATTACAGGCGGCGAGGCCGTGGGCCAAATCCTCGCCGTTCTGCTGGATGACCTGACGCGTAATGAAGCCGGCGCCAGGGCGTCGGAGGACACCGAATATCTGCACAATTATCGCGTTGCCATCCGCCGCGCGCGCGTTGTTATCGGGCAATTCAGTGAAGTTTTACCTGCAGCGGCCGCTGCGTATTTTTCAAGCGAGTTTCGCTGGCTGGGGCAAAGCAGCAGCCCGCTGCGTGATGCCGATACCTTTATACAGGAATTTGAACGTCACCTTGCCTGGCTGCCAGAGACGGTTCGTCCCAATGCCAGGCAATTTCAGGATCATTTACGCTTTAGGCGGAAATTGGAACATGAAAAATTCGTAATCGTATTGTCGTCTCCCCGTTATGTCCTGTTCATTGCGTACTGGCGGGCGTTTGCCGCAAAAGGGCATACGGACTGGAATATACGTGCGTGGGCGTTATTCGAAGACATCTGGAGCGAAAAAATCTGGCGTCTTTACCGAAGGATGGTTCGCAAGGGACGCCTGATTGGCGCGGATAGCCCGGCGGCGGTGCTGCACGAGCTGCGAAAAGATGGGAAAAAGCTGCGCTATTTAATTGAGTTTTTCGATCAGATTTCGTCAAAGCAGGAAACGGTAAAATCATCTCCGCCGCTCCGGCGTCTGCGGCGGCTGCAAAATATACTCGGCGCGCATCAGGACTATGATGTTCAGTCTGCGGCCATCATGGAGTTTTTCGAGATCCAATGTAAAGGCGAACAGGCTTCTAACAATACGTCTCTGGCGCTTGGTATTCTGATCGGTCAGCTCGGAGCCAGGCAAGCGCTGATCCGGGAAAAATTCGAGAGCTGCTTTAAAAAGTTTTCCAGAAAACGAAGCAAGCGGAAATTTCGGGTGTTGTGCGCGAAACCGCAGGCGAAGCCGGACACGGTCACGTAAGTTATTTTACCTTGCCGAATGCGCGCTGAACCGACTTTCGAATTCCCTTTGAGGGCATCAGCATCTCGATGTCAAGCTCGGAGAACCAGCCCAGTTCCTCATGTTCGCCGCTCAAAATTGGTTCAGACCTGGATTCCGGAATTTTGCAGATATGGCTGACCAGGAAAACATCCAGCTTATCCGGACGGTGGCGGACCCAACGATGCAGGAGGGCGCCCGGTTCGGCCTTGAGTCCGGTTTCTTCTTGAATTTCCCGGATGAGACATCGTTTTGGCGCCTCATCGGCGCTTAACCGGCCACCGGGCAAGTCCCAGACGCCGCCGGGCTTGCGCAACATTAATACCCGGCGTTGTCTTAGAATGACCCCTTTTATGGAGACATAAAATTGCGCATCCAGATCTAGCAAAACAGCACCCCCTCGGTACGCTCATCCATCTATAGGGTAATCAAACATGATTTATCATGCCATCCGGTGTAAGGAATGACGACGTCAGTCCGGATTTTTAGCGTGCAATGGGTTTGAATTATATCACCCGTCACCCAGTTATCTCGAAGCTCATCGCGTTTTTCACGCGTGTGCCCATACCACTAGGCGGCGGGGGAGATAATGGATTCCGATTCAACCAGAACTCATCATGCCTTAACCCGTCATTACCTTTTAACTATGTAAATTATGCTACAAAAGCATGGCAGGGATATATGTCCGTATGAATGGCGGGTTAGGGAACATCGTGACCTCGCGGGAGCTTATGAGTTATGTGCGATCGGCCAGGAATTGCAGCTGCGTAAGCAGACCGTCTGAGGCGCGCTAATGATGACACCGGTTGCCGCAGAGTTTGATGATACAGCCGAACTCCGGGTTCTGGTGGCTGAGGATAATCCAGCCGGCCAGATATTAATTCGTTTGCTGCTTCAAAAGCTCAATTGCGCCGGTACCGTTGTGAGTAATGGACGGCTGGCAGTAGAGGCCGTTATTCGCGGTGGACCTTATGATCTGATTTTGATGGATTTTAATATGCCGGTGATGAATGGCATCGAGGCTGCCTGTTCGATCCATTCGCTCATGGGGCCGGCGGGGAAATTGCCGATAATTGCGCTCTCGGCCGACTCGGGGGGCGCACTGCGCGAGCAAGCGGTTGCTGCGGGCATGAACGATTTCCTGGGCAAGCCCATTGATGTCCGTGCACTGACAAATGCGCTTTCCTATTGGGGCGCTGTCTCACGCGGGGGAAACTTTGGCGCGGGGGTAAAAAGGCGCGTAAAAAATTAATCCGGCGTCAGGCGCCGGGTTAATTCAATACCGCATCCGCCGCCTGAATTAACAGCTAGCGGTTCAGCTCTTTCATGGCGTCATCCAGCCCGCCTAATGTAAGCGGATACATCCGGCGCGACATCAGCTGTTCCACCACCTGAATTGACGGCGTGTATTCCCAATGCTTCTTTGCGACCGGATTAAGCCAGACGGTTTTCGGATAAATATCCAGAACACGCTGATACCAGACTTCCCCGGCCTCCTCGTTCCAATGCTCGACACTGCCGCCGGGATAGGTGATTTCGTACGGGCTCATGGTCGCGTCGCCAACGAAAATTACCTTGTAATCCGAACCATACTTGTTCAGCACATCCCAGGTAGGCATCTTTTCATTGTGACGGCGGCGATTATCCTTCCACAGATGTTCATACAGGCAATTATGAAAATAGAAATATTCCATATGCTTGAATTCTGTGCGCGCCGCCGAGAACAATTCTTCGCAGGTCCGGATATGGGCGTCCATCGATCCGCCAATATCAAAGAAAATCAGCACTTTGATCTTGTTGCGGCGTTCGGCCTCCATCTGGATATCAAGATATCCATGACGCGCGGTGTCACGGATTGTTCCCGGAAGATCCAGCTGGTCCTGGGCGCCTTCACGGGCAAAGCGCCGCAGGCGGCGCAGCGCCACCTTGATGTTCCGGGTGCCAAGTTCGACCTGGTCATCCAGATTTTTATATTCGCGTTTATCCCATACCTTGACGGCGCGGCCATGGCGGCCCTGCTTCTGGCCGATGCGCACGCCTTCCGGATTATAGCCGTCCGCGCCAAACGGCGACGTGCCGCCTGTGCCGATGGCCTTGTTGCCGCCCTCATGCTTTTTTTTCTGTTCTTCAAGGCGCTGCTTCAGCATCTCCATGAGCTTCTCAAAGCCGCCCATGCTTTCGATCAGTTCTTTTTCCTCATCGGTCAGGAACCGTTCGCCGATGGAGCGCAGCCATTCTTCCGGAAGCTCCTTGGCGTGCGCCTCTCCGACAAACTCCAGGCCCTTGAAATGTTTTCCAAAAACCATATCGAATTTATCGAGATTGCGTTCGTCTTTTACGAGAGCCGCCCGGGAGAGATAATAGAACTGATCAACACTGAATTGGGCGACTTCTAATTTCATCGCCTCCATCAGGGTCAGATATTCCCGCAGAGTCACCGGAACTTTCGCTTCCTTCAACTCGTAGAAAAAGTTGATGAACATCGCCGTTCTCCTTTAGCCTTATTCAAGCCGTAAATTCGGTTATATTATGTACGTTCCCGGCGCGCCAGAAAGGCCAGACGCTCAAATAAATGCACGTCCTGCTCATTCTTGAGCAATGCGCCATGCAGGGGCGGGATAAGTTTGTTGGGATCCCGTTCACGCAGCGTTTCAGGCGAAATATCCTCGGCAAGCAGAAGTTTCAGCCAATCCAGAAGTTCCGATGTAGACGGCTTCTTTTTCAGTCCTGGCACTTCACGAATTTCATAGAAGATGCTCATGGCGCTGCTGACCAGATCGTTCTTGATGTTGGGATAGTGAACCTGAACGATTTCCTCCATCGTGTCCTTTTCGGGGAACTTGATGTAGTGAAAGAAACAGCGGCGCAGAAATGCGTCGGGCAGTTCTTTTTCGTTGTTTGAAGTAATGATCACAATTGGACGATTCTGCGCCTTGATGGTTTCTGACGTTTCGTAAACGAAGAATTCCATTCGGTCGAGTTCTTGCAGCAGATCGTTTGGAAATTCGATGTCCGCCTTGTCGATTTCATCAATCAGCAACACTGGCGAGCTATCTTTCGTGAACGCCTCCCAGAGTTTACCTTTTTTGATGTAATTGCTTATGTCCTTCACACGCTCATCACCAAGTTGCGAATCACGCAGGCGCGTTACAGCGTCATATTCATAAAGGCCCTGCTGCGCCTTGGTGGTTGACTTAATGTGCCATTCAATCAGGGGCTTGCTAAGCGCCGAGGCAACCTCATGGGCCAGCACGGTTTTGCCAGTGCCTGGTTCACCCTTGATCAGAAGCGGGCGCTGCAAGGTGACCGCCGCATTGACGGCGATCATAAGATCTTCAGTGGCGATGTAGTTGGACGTACCTTGGAATTTCATGGTTTTTTCTTCTTCGTAATGGTTGATTGCGTAAGAAAGTAAGACGGGTTGGCAGCGCAATCAAGATAAAAAGCCGGGACCGGCTGAGCCGGCCCCGGAAATGTGTGCGTGATGGGTGAAATACCCGTCCCTGCAGCGATTACTTGAACAACGCCAACAGAATAGAGGGAGACTGGTTGGCAATGGTAATGGCCTGGGTCGAAAGCTGCTGCTGGGCTTGCAGGGCCTGCAGTTTGCTGCTCGCTTTGGCCAGATCCGCGTCAACCAGGGCTCCCAGGCCCTTTTCTGTGGCGTCCGCTATTGCCTTGGTGAAATTGTTCTGCGCTTCGACTGCGCGCAGATCACCGGCAACACCGCTCAAGGCATTGTTTGTCGCTGTCAGGAAGTTATCCAGCGTGGCGCTGCTGGAGTTCAGGAAGGTTCGCGCCACAGTGGCGGACAGGCTGGCGCCAATCGAGGCGTTGAATATCGACGCATTGGTAAATACGTCTACACCCGTGACGCTGATCGAGGCGCCTGTCACGTCGGCGATAAAATTAATCGCCGTCGTATTGTCCAGGAGATTGGTGCCGTTGAATTTGGCCTGCTTGATCAAGTCTTTGGCCTGGGTGGCCAGATCCTTGAGGTCGGTGGTGTATGTGGTGCGCTGAGTCGCTGTGATCGACGTATCTGCAAGCTGGGTCAGCTTGGCTCTGATTCCGTCGAACAGGTTTGAAACAGCAGATGCACCCGCTAGCCCCACTTCGGCCAGGCCGACGGCGCCACTTAAACCCTGTTGCACTGCTCCCAGAGAAGAGATGTTGCTTCGCAGGCCTTGCGCCACAGCAAAAGTCGATGCATCGTCCTTTGCATCCGCGACCTTGTAACCGGTTTGTACCTGCTTCGACACTTTATCCAACTGCGTTGAGATGGTTCTCAGGGTAGCCTGCGCGACCAATGCGCCTGGGTTCGTATGAATCGTAGTCATGTGATTTCTCCTTTCTGGATTCGAAACCAGGCATTTTGCCTGGTTGGCTGACGCCGTGTGTCATGACCCGCATCTCATTCCAGAGGTCCGGGCATACCAAACACTAAGCAGTAAGGAAGCAACCATCATGCCACTTATTTAACATGAGAATATTCCTATAATTAATTGATTTAACTATAATTATTTTTTTAAATGGGCGACGCCAAAAATCA
>JBEBFX010000025.1:0-26170 GCA_040081735.1 Alphaproteobacteria bacterium
GGCGTTATGATTGGTTTCTTTTGTGTAGTTGCTTCCGGCTGTGCTTCAGCGAAAAGAGTTGCTTCTTCAATCAAACGTTCCTTGCGTTTTTTCGCCATCACTTTTTTGGTTTTGGCAACTATGGGCAGGGTAACGAAAAGGCCGCCCATTGCTACCTGTGCCCACGGTGGCAGGATGGGCTGTTTGCCGGTGGCGCGGTAATAATGAACGATGGTTTTTTTCCATTCGTCCAGTTCGGTTTCTGAAATTTTGAAGTTGCTGTAATCATCATCTGCAATGATTGAGCACGTTAATGCAAGTGCGGCCTGGTATGTTTTCACCCAGGTAGTTGCTTCCAAATCCAGCAGCTTCACATTTATGCCATCGGCCTGGTAGCCTTCCTGCGGATTCCATACCAGCGGTTTAGCCGGTGCATCGGGGTTGTAAGGTTGGGCAGGTTTTTTCCCATCGCCAGCGGTGGCGGTTTGCTGCGCTTTGTAATCTTGTTTTGGTTTAGACGCGGCTTCACTTGCAATCTGCGCAACGTACTCTTTTGGTTTGTACGGTGGTACTCCTGCCAACATGCCTGTGCTTTCGGCAGAGGCGGCTGGTTCATTTCCGGCTGGGGCAGATGTCGTTTGTTTTTTACTTGCCATCGGTTTTTGTTAACGTGCGTATGTCCATGAATAAATCTTTGAATCCATCTTCCGGGATTTCGGAAATGAGTAGCCACAAATCGGCTTGCAATGCGATGCGGCTTTCGCTCGTTACTGCAATCACCATTACACGTTCGGGTTTTGCCTTCACACCTGTTTTGCGCCTTTCGGTTTCTATCCTGCGGGCTTCTTTGCGCTCAGCTTTGGGCAATGCGGCCAGTGTGGTTTGAAATTCTTTTTCACGCAATTCATCCGGATCAACTCCTGAATGAAACATCATGGGGCAATAGGTTGCGCCTTCGTGCAAATAGGGTTGCACTTGCTCGTTCAACCTGAGGCGAAGGATATTCGGAATGGCTGCGCAAATGCCATACATGATGTTATGCACTTGATGTATTGGCATCAGTTGGATGGCGGTAACTATGCCGCGCACTTTCAACCTTTCGACCATTGTGGTTTCTTCATCGGTATTTTTCCCGATTAGTGAAAGCAATTCGTCCAACTTGTCTTCAGTAACGGATTGAATGAGCGTCCACAACTCTTCGGTGTGGATAGTTCGGCTGCCGGGTTTGTCGCGGTAAAATCCTTTCACCACTACCTGCACGTTTGCCGTGTGGCCATAGCCGGGATGGTAGAGCATGGGGCACCACAATTCACCCACTATCAATTGCGGTTCAATTTTTTCTTTCAGGGCAAAGCGAATCATATCCGGTATTGCCGAGCCGGTGGAATAAAGCGTTGCCCGCAATTCGCTTACGGAAAACATATCGAGGGTGCCCATGATGGCATTTACCTGGATGCGTTCGGCTTTGCTTTTAGCCCAATCCTTAACGTGATCTTTTTGCCTACTGAGCCACGACACTGATAATGATTATTTTGAAGGTGAATTTTGTGGTGAGTTTTCTATCCGTTTGCATATAGCCGTCTTTTTCCAGTACGTGCACTGCATTGCGAACGCGGTTGTAAAGGCTTTCGCTTTCGTTTCGCTGGGCCACGCCTTGCAGCGCAGGCATGTATTTTTTGAGCAAATAATCCGACACATCGCGAACGGTCAAATCCTTTTGCCTGGCCAAATCGCGAACGGTTTGCAGCACGTTCTGTTTGAGCCGCAAATCGTAAAGCGCATCGGGGTTATTCTGAGGCAGTATCGGTGCCGGGCTGTCCGTCATTAGTTGCATTTGGGGATTCCACTTTTTCGGTTTCAGGCACAGGTGGCGCGGCCATTGGCTGCCATGCAAGTATGTCTTTTGGCAAAACATCCACCACCTGGATCATCCATTCTTTTTGCCCGATAATGGTCATGCCGTTTACCACTTTGGGTATTTCGGCCATCATAAAAACGCGGTACATGGGCTTGCCCGCATCATTGATAAAATACCAACCTGCGAACGTGTCATTTTTGAAAGAAAGAAGCTGGACGATTACCGATTCGGGCGGCAATTCAGGGGTGCCAAATGCAAGGCTTGTAGGTTTCCACGTTACGTTATTCATTAAGAAAAAAGGTTAGATAAAAGCCCCGGTGCTCTGAACCGGGGCGTTTTACCATGAAAAAACTAGTACACTCTACTCAAACCAAGAAAAATCATTTGCTGGCTACTCGTTTTTCAAAGGCATAAGTCATTGCAGCCTTTGTTATAGTGAGTTTGCCAACGAGGGTATTTTTTTCGTGCGGTGTCAAATGCGTAGTGACGCTATCCACCGGCAGTTTCACTTTCTGCAAATCGGCAGTTACCGCTTTGCGCTCGTCACTGGTGAGGTCGCCAGCGATGGTTATTTTCTTTGCCGCCATCTTACTTCTTCAGGCGGTGCTGCAATTCGAAGGTGATGGTGGATTCATCGAAATGAAGCAATCCACCCAGGTTCATGTTCCCAATGTCGAGGGTGCAATACTTGCCAGATTCTTTCGGCAGTTTCAAATTCATGAGTGCGGTTGTGGCCTGGCCACGTTCTACTTCATTTCGCACCGAACCAGTTACCTGGATGGTACGTGATGGGGCCGGGGCGGAAGATTCTTTCGGGGCCGGTGCCACTTTCGGGGCTTTCGGGGCCTTCGCTGGCGCTTCGGATTTTGCGGCTGCTATTGCCGCACGTTTCGCTTTTGCTTTTGCCGCTTTCTCTGCTTTGGATTGAGCCATTGGGTAAAATTTTGGATTTGTGTGCAGCGAAGCGAAAGCCTTTTTTCCGCACGTACAATAGGCAGGCGAAGAATTGTGATTCATTTGCATTTGGGGTAAAAAGTGGCGGGTGATTGGTGGATGGTGATTGATTGCGGCCTTAGATGGTTGCTGGTTTCCGCGTTTTCCTTTCCTTGCCTGCGGCCATAGCCATTCCCGGTTCAGGTTGCACAAGGTTGCGCAACGTTGCGGAAGGTTGCAGGCTTCCCGCAACCTTTGCAGCCCTACTCCTATCTACTTCTCCTCTGTTTTTTTTACAAGGTTGCGGGAAATTTGATAAAGTAGGAGAGAGAGGATAAAAAGGGGGAAGGCCGGGAAAAATTCGCGCCCCCTTGCACACGTTCAAGCGGTGTGACCAGGTCGGAGGGTAAGGCAGAGCACCTGAGCAAGGCAGTGCCGACCTGGTCACGGTTTATTTGGTGTGGCGATGCGCCACGGTGCCGGTAAGAAATAAGGAAAACGGGGGATACTACACTATGCCGGGGATGCCGAACGTTCGTTTAAACGCATGTGGTGAGGTCGGTTTTTCGGGATTTGGGCGAAACCTGTGCAATAGCCAGTTCCGGCTTTGCTTTCCGGAAATCATAGCCGGATGTGGCTAGATGATATCGGAAAAGAAAAGCCCCCGGACGTTTCCGGGGGCTTAACGGGTTTAACCAAAACCGTGCGGGTAAACCTTGAGGTTATCCCTAACCAAAACCCGCACATCATCTTTAGTCCACCAGGGCATGAACACTCGAATCGTAGCCATTGCGCTTTGCATTGGCCTCACAATCTTTCATGTTCTTGTATCCTTCAGTGGCCGCGCCAACTTCATTTCCGTTTGGCGAAAAACGCTGCCAGCGCCATTCGTCAGCTTCATCTTTGTAAAACTTGAACTTGTCTTTGTCTGTATTCATTATATTGGGTTGTTTGATTTCGCTGGGGGATTCGTAAAAGACTTTTCCGCACGTACAACTGATTTCAATGAACATCACATTGAACGGAATGCCCAGGAACGAATCGTAAACGCCACACGTCTGGGGCTGGTGATAGAATTCGCGTTTGGCTGGGCCAATCAGAACGTGCCAGAACTGGTGCCAGTATGCGGTGAGGATTTTCATGTCTATTCAAAAATTGTTAGTTGAACTGGTATTCCAAACTCCTTTGCAGCTTGCTTCATGGTTGGAATGATGTTGCTGCGCTTATGTGGCAAATGATTGCAGTGCGGATGTTCCTTGTACTTAACGAACGTGTGTGGAATTTGCCTGCGGTATTTGTATAGCAGCCGGTACATCCATTCATCTTGCTTCGCGGTCAATTCATTTTCGGGTTCGCGCAAGGCCATCTGATTAAGCGTACGCATCATGCGCTTATCCCAACCTCCGGGAAGCATAGAGCACTCAGCCAGGGCAAATGATATTTCGATTTGCACGGGAGTCATGCGGCTTTGATTGAATTAAGGAAGATGAGAAAGGGTTTGATTTCAATCCCTGTGGGTGTACCAACCGGGACGTTACCCTTAACGGCATTTCCGGTAATTTGCAATGGCGCGTCAACCGTGCCTTGCATCGTGAACAACGGCAGCACCTGCGGGGTTTGATACGTGTCTTTTAGGCGTATCAAACCCTGGGGGAATACCATCCGGATCAGTTGGTGTTTATCCTGGATGGCGGCTTGATTCCAGATTTGCCCCAGCTGGCATAGCCGGGGAAGGCTTGCATCGAGGAGTTCAATTATTTCCGAATCATCTTTGGCTAGGGTGGCCAGCACAGCCTTTTCCGACTGTAATGCATTCGTAAACTTTTGCATCTGCCTTTCGAATGTTTCCAGGGTGATGGAGTTGCGGATAAATTTTTCTTCTGTGCTTTCGATCAGTGCGATCAGATCCGCTACAGCCTTTTCCGACTTATGGCGAAGGGCTGCGCGTTCTTTCAGTTTTGCAGCGGTGCGACTTTTTATTTTCTCCATCAGCCGTTGCGTTGCATCGGAAGTCAACGAGAAGGCCGTAAAAACTTTTTCAGCGTCCGCATGTGCTTTTAGCGCACTGAGGGAAAGGCGGCAACCGTTGCATATATAGTAGCCCCATTTTTTTCCATGACGGCCACGCGACATTGCCCCGGTGAAAGTATTTCCGCACTGGCAGGTGATGGCACCGCGAAGGGGCAGGCGCTCGTCCAAAACTTTGTGATGCAATGGCTGCCTGGTGTTTTGCAAACGCGACTGGATGGCCCAAAACATTTCTTCCGAAATAATGGGTTGGTGCAATCCCTTCACAATTGTTTCGGGATTGCCCATGTGCGCTTTCACGCGAATGAAACCGCAATATGTGATGTTCGAAAGTATTTTTTTGATGGGGCAATGGCCTTTGTGGAAAAAACCTTTTGCCCGCACACGCAACAAAATTTCGTGCTGCGTTTTTCCTGAAGCATAGTCGGAAAAGATTTGTTGCACTACCAAAGATTCACCTGGTTGTATAGCCAGAATTGGCTTGTTGATATCGTCTTTTTCGTTGGTGTAACCGTATGGAGCAATGCCCAGATAGCGGCCACTTTTTTGCGCCTGGTTGCGGCCCATCAATACGCGGCTGCTGATTATATCGCGCTCCAGTTCGCCATGCGACAACATGCCGGTGCGGATGAAACGGAAGTAGGGGCTATCGGGATCGAGATTCAGATTTTCGCAAACCGAAACAACTGTGAGCCTGTGTTTTTTTTCCAGTTCATCCAGTTGAGCCAGGCCTTCCATTGTGTTGCGAATCAGCCGGTCGTATTTGTACACAATCAAATAAGAGTGGCGGCCACGTTCGCGGTTCAAAAGTTCTTTCAGCTTGCCCCAATCCGGGCGGTCGAAATTCTTTGCGGAAAAACCATCATCGGTAAAAACGTGGTGAATGCGGATGCCCTGCCTTTCGCAATACTCGGTAATGGAAAGCACTTGCGCATCAATCGAAAAATTCGATTGGTCTTTATTGGAAATGCGGACGTATGCGAGGGCGCTTTTCATTTCGGGATTGCATCATGTATTCTGCGAAGGCTAACACATTCTTTCATCATCTTTGAAGCCATCCGCGACAATTCACAGTTGATGTCCAAAAGATGTAAGGCGGAAATTGATTTTATTTCTCTGACCGCAGCTAGCTGCACACAAATTTCGGCTACTCCTCTACTAATGCCCTCAATGCTGTCTGAAACTTCAATCAGTTCTTTGCGCGGGTCTGTAATTTGGTTATCTGGATTCATCACTTCAATTTTTTGTTTTGTTCATTTGGAAATGCGGACGTATGCGGGGGCGGATTTCACCAGGTTCTAATGATTTCAGTTTTTACAATTCGCTCACCTTCTACCTTTTCCTTTTCGCATTTCAATGTTTCAATTTCTTCGTTAATACGCGATGCAGCGGCCAGTTCGGTTGTTTCTTCTGAAAGCACTTCCCATGCAAAAATATATTGTACCAGGAAGGGAAAAAGCACAATCACAAATGGGCCGAGATTGCCTAGCTTCTCCCACCAATTTCTTTTCTGTGCGCTGAATACTACATCACCGTTGCCGTATTGAATTCTTTTGATTCTGTATTTCATCACTTCAATTTTTTGTTTTGTTCATTGGAAATGCGGACGTATGCGAGGGCGGATTTCATTTGTTGCTGTTGCTATGCTTTTTCAGATTCTTTTTAAACTGCTCTGAAAAAAATGATTCCGTATTCGGACGAGGCCCAAACACAAACATCATAGACTCCCCGCAATGCTTTTTACAATACACATCACCGCGGCTTCTTATTTTTCGGTAGCATTGTTTAACTCTGCAAACACGAGTAACTTTTTTCATGGTTCAAAGATGTTTCATTTTTCGATAACGGCTGTTAAAAGACAGCCTATTCATGCTTTGTTTCAAAATTTGCATTGGCGTGACTTCGCATAATCAAGTCGCTAATTGTCTTGCGAAGATTCACTATTTGTCCTTTCTGCTTCTTATTCATTTCTGTTAATTCAACAACTCGCGCATCAGCCCTAACAGCGGCAGCAACTTCTTTGCGGTCGCGTTTTCCCGTGTCGCTGTTGGTTGATTTCAGAACTAAAATTTCTTCTTCGAGTGCTTCAATCTTTTTCTGTTGAGCTTCATAATCTGGCATACTTGTTAGGTGCCATAGTTTACACTTTGAACAGAGATAAGCCCTTAGTGGTTTGTTTTCGTTCTCGTGTTTCTTGTTGAGTTTGTCAACAGAAAATTGTGCGAACCATAGAGATGCAAACGTTGCTTTTTTACACTTCATCTTATTCAATTTCTATTCTCACCTCAATTTCGGGTCAATCCATTGCAGCCCCAGCCATTCAAAAAACTCATGTTCGCTTTGCCAGGCGGGGGCGGCAATGGTTGTTAATCCCTCTTGCTTTTGCAATCCGTTTTCAGAGCCGTGGTAGCCCATGCGCACCCAGGCCGTTGCAATCACTTTGTGCGAATAATCCGCACTGCCGGTGCGCATGGCGAAGATTCTGAAATAATCCTTTGCCTGGGGCATGAATAAATCCAGCTTGATGCCTTCGTGCATTTCGAATCGCATGTTGCGGCCATTGGGATTGCCCACATCGGGCGTTTTTACAAGTGCCTGCACTATGCTGTGAAATTGCGCGGTGCTCACCATTTTGCCGGTGGCCGTGGGGAACATATCCGCAGTCATTTCCGGTTCTTTTTTTGGCAGGCATACTATTTCGATGTCGCCTACATCGGCTTTGCCCCTGCGTATGCTCCCGGCTATGCGGCAACGTTCAAATTCGCAATGGGGTGCCAGTGCGATTTGGATTCGCGTGGCGATTTGGAAGGCTTCGTTGAGTTTCATGCTACAAATTTTCGGATAAGGGTTCTGAAGGCAAGTTCGGCTGATTGCTCGACAACGGCATTTCCCAATGCCCGGAGAATATCATCCTGATGGTTGTACCCATCAATTGTGCAACCCATGCCGGGTTCAATTGTGCGCGGGTGTTCCCAGGGGTGTTGTGGCTGCCCCGGTGAAGCTGGCCACGAAGATTCATGCGCTGCAAACTGTTTTGATTTTGCGATGCAACTGCTTTCTCTATATCCGTTGCATTCGGGGTTGGCCAATTCACCACCTGAGTTGCTAATCCCAGCGAATTCCGGTTCGGGCTTTTGTCTTCGTACATTGAATCCATTAGCGTTGATGGTGTGCTCCATTTCTTCACCGATGTGCTCAGGCCATCGCCCGATGTTTCCGATAAACCCTCTGAGTTGTGATTTCCGTTTACCGTGGCAGTGGGCCAAAGCGATGGCAAGGATGAAAACCCGTTGGCGTTCGTGCGGGGCACCGCATTCGCCCGCGCTGAATACTCCTGCCTCAACGCGATAACCCATTCGCCATAAACTTTTTTGTACTTCCGGGAAACCGAGAGTAAGATGGTCGTCCACGTTTTCGAAGAAGCACCAAACAGGTCGTATTGCTGCAATGTGTTGTGCAATAAACGGCCACAGGTGCCGAGGGTCGTCAGCGCCTCTTCGCTGGCCGGCCAATGAAAAGGGCTGGCAGGGATAACCGCCAATGATGCCGTGTATTCTTTTGTGAAATGCTTTTGATGGGAAGGTTTTAACATCCGTCCACACAGGTGCCGCAGCCAACTTACCCTGTTCCATCTTCGCAACCAGGTTCCAGCAGGCCCAGGCTTCGATTTCCACATAAGCGGCAATTCGGATTGGACCAATAGCGCGGCAAAGTCCTCTTTCGAGGCCACCAATGCCGGTGCATAGGCTGAGTACAAGGGGTGAGTTGAAGGGATTATCCACACGTTGTTTTGCTTTTTACGTTTTCAAAAAATTTCTCTACCCACATTTCCGCCAGCGCATCCAGTTGCGCATCGTACATGCTTACGATGTGCGTTTCGGTTTTGGGTACCGCATAGTTGGAAGTGGCTAGAGGATCCATGGTTGTTATTTCACTTCAATTTTTTTGTTCGATAATTCTTCATCCACTTCATTGAGCATCCGCATCAGGGCTTTGCGTTCGTGGTAGGGCAGGCTGCGGAATTTGTTGAACCAGCGGGCATACTTGCGGGCAAATGCCTGGCGCTTCACATATTTATCTCCCCAATACTGGTAGGTGTGCAATTCGATTTTGCCGAAATCGTAATTCATGTAAAGGCATTCGCGCTTGGGGCCGCCATGCGTGGGTGCATCGTAATACACGCGAAACCAGCCATCCAGCATTTCGTCATACATCTTGCATGGCGGGTGCGAAATCATGCAGTAGATGTTCTGAAAATTTTTCGGGTTGAAACGAACGGCCACGGTATTCAAAAATTCAGCATGGTCTTTTTCTTCCCAATCGTGATTGTACAAATCGTATTTATCATGCCGTGTGGTTTTGAGATAGGGCGGGTCGAGGAAAACGAAAATTTTCTTTCCCGGATACCTAGCCTTTCCAGCACTGGTGAAAGTGAAATAGTTGAATGCGTCCCACCAGTCTTTATTCTCAACTTCAATCCAATCGAATTCACTTTTCCACGGCATTTCGTTAATCCACTGCGAGCAAACAATTGCATCCACATCACTTCCAAAAATCCTTTCGCACTTGCCCAGCATACTTGAAATGATGCCGCTGCCTAAAAAGCCTTCAAAACGAATATCATGTTTGGGAACGCAATTCAATATGGTGCGGCAAACGCCACCGGCTGCTTTGTTGCCGATGTAATTTTTGAGCGATGGGGGAATGGGGAAATTCATTGTCTAAATTCTTTTAGCACATCTTCACAATACATTTTCAAAAACAAATTGCCGCCACGGGCAGCCGCGTTGCGGATGTCGCGCAGGGTGTCCAGGGCTTTGTCCAGGTCGGCTTTCATTTCCATTTTGCTGCGGGCTTTCATTGTGGGTTTTGATTTGTTTTCCTCCATTCTATTTCTGCATTCACCACGGCATTTATCCAGGTGTCTGCTTTTTTGCCTACGCGGGCCAGCATTTGGTTTCGCAATTGCCACAGGGCATCATCTTGCAGGTAGGCACCTGCGCGGGCGCGTTGCAATTCATCCGCTCCCACCCGGCTAAGTGTGGCCGCGTACTTATCCTCAAATTTCATTTCTTCGAGCATCAGTTGCATGATGGAGTGCAGGAGGTCGGACATTAGAATGGTAATTCTTCAAAAAATTCTTTCAGATTATCGCACACTCTTGGTGTGGTTTCGTAGTTCTTGATTAGCAAGATTGCTTTTTCGAAATTCACTCCCAGTGATATGCAGTATTCCACATCATCTTGAATAACATCTGCATTCCATCCACCAAAACATGTAATTCCAAATGCGCCATCCCACCACACATTTTTAACGGTGATTCCATAGGCATCACAAGTTTCCTGCAATACCTTTTTGAGAATATCTGATTTCGTTTCTTTCATCAAAACGCATCCTCCGGGGCCGTCCACACTTCATTTGCATCATCGCTTTCGGATATGCGCAGTTTGTCCTGGTAGCTGGCCAGGTAAATCATATCCTGAACGGTGTCGTATTTCAAAACCAAATCATCGGCCCATTTTATTTCGGTGATTATGCCTTTGCCGTTTACCAACTTTGTGTTGTCGGCAGTTATGGTTTTTGTTTCGTTCGAATCGTGAATGGATTGCATGATGGCCGCACTCATTTTTTTTTGCAGGCGGTTGTTTCGGTTGCGCAATGCCACGGGATTGTATGTGTAGCCATGAAACTTTGCAAAGGCTTCCAGCTTGCGCATGAAATTTTCCTGGGTAACTATTTCGCGATTGGCCCGCATCGTTTTCAAATAGTTCATGTATTCGTGCAGGGCCACTTTCACCGGCAGGTATTTCTGGTCGCGGCAATTGTCGCTGGATGGAATGAAATCTTTCTGCAATTCATTTACCCATTGCGGCAAATACTCATTGGCCCATGCCTCAAAATTTTGCCCCATCGCTACTTTATTTATTTGGCGGTTCATTTCACTCATGGGTGAATCTATGCGCCCGAATTTCAAATAGAGTTGCAATGATTCGCGGTGCCAGTTGTACCATTCAATCCATTCCTGCACGGTGAATTCATCGTAGATTCTCCTGCCAAAATCCACACTTGGTTTTCTGGTTTCGTTATGCTGGCCGCCTTCCTCATGGTAGTAATCCGAAAACCCGCCCATCCACGTTCGTCTGCGCACACTGCCATTCGGGTCATGCGGCATGAAGTTGGTTAGGAATAGAAATTTTGCCAGGTCTTTATATCCTATTTCTTCGCCCAGGGTGTGCATTCCCCTGTTTGTTAATCCATCTGTAATCGGATTAAAAAACTGTTTCACCTTCGTGTGCTGGTCGGCATCGGCAATCACAACGAGTTCATGCGTTTTGTTGATGCCACCGAACATAAATTTTTCATCTAAGTTTTGGCCATCCATCCAGAATGAATGCAACAGGTGAAATCTCATTCCATCGAACATCATGGATTTGCCCGTTCCGCCTTCAGCACTTCGCGCATCGCGTTCAAAATTTTCTGTTACCCATCCCGCCCATTCGCTCCCTCTGCGTTTGAAGGTGTGCAGAAAATAGCCTTTCATACTCCTGCGCCCCAGGTAATGCAATAGCTGGTCATATCTTGATTGCGCATCCAGCTTCGCACCCTGCAATGTGTTGCCCCCTGCTTTGGTTACTTCGCTTTGTGTTGCATTCTCCGGCAGCCCCAGCATCTTGAATTCTTCCTTCCATTTCATTTTCGTGCTGTTCACTACAAATTGTTCCCAGATATTCGTGTAATCAATTCCTGAAACGGTGAACTGCCCATCATCGCCTTTTTCAACTTTCAGTTTGTTGGGAAGCAATTCTATTTTTTCGGATTCGTGGCCGGGAATGGCATAGACAATATCACTCCAGCAGTAAACATCCGTTTGGCCATGTTTCAGGATTTCAGTTTTATCAGCAGTGATTTTCCAAATGCAATCTGGAAAAAACCACAACTGGTATTCGTTCGTGGCGCGTTTGAAACTGCCGCTGAACCATGCGAGGTCACGGATAAATTCTTCGCGCATTTGTTTGCACCGGTAAATCAAATTCACGATGTCTTTATTCATGCCGCGTTCTTTCACAAACGCAACGAGGAAACTTTTTACATCATCGAGATTTTTGAAAGCGGTAACGATATTGCCTTGCACCCTCACTACCTGGAAACCGCTTTTGAATGCGTTGTTTTCAAATTTTCGGAATCCATGTTCATGCAAAAAGTGCATGGCCCACATCGGTTCGAATGAATAAGGAATGGCGGCTTTCGAATTCGGGTTGTAACTCCAAAACTTGAAAGGGCTGGCGGTGTTTACCAGTTTCTGAAATGCAGAGGCGTGGTATCGTTCGCAAAAATCTTTTACATCCTTCGCTGCTTTTTCGCGCCATCCTTTGTATTGCTGCATTGATTCGGGCAGTCGGATTATGTGGCAATCCAAATACATCATTCCCAAATCGTAGGATGCTTCTTTGCCGCGTTTGTCCAAATCGCCTACGTAATAAATTGTGTGGGCGTATTGGCGCAATTCTGCAAACTGCGCACCGTTCAAAAATGCAGATTCAGAATTATTCCACACGGTGAAATATCCAAGTGAAAAAACATTTACGCCATCGCTTCCGCCCGTTGTAATTATTACTTCATCCAGTTTGAAATTTTTCTTTGTGGATGCAATCACTTTATGGTCGGCATCTTCATTTTCCAACTTTTCGAGTTGCGCTTTCAGTTTGTCCGCATGAAACTTTTTCAACTTGCTCAACCCATAAACGAAGTCCTTTGGCTTTTCGCCCAGGTGCATGAAGCGCATCCCTTTCCACTTATCATCTTTGGATTTTTCGGCTGCATAGGGTTCGTAAGTTTTCGCCCATCGCTTGCCGTTGTGTTCATTCAACCAAATGAAAATCGGATATACTGAAGTGCCGCTTTTCTTAATCCATTTGAACTTGCCATCATCGCCTTTTTCTTTTCCGCAATAGGTGAAACTTTGAACCGGAACGAGGCCATACAATTCAGCAGCTTCTTTTATTTTGTCGTGAATCTCATTACCTTCATCAGTGCCGTTTGTTGCTTTCGGGTTGAACACATTGAAGTGCAAATCAGTCCACTGCGATTCTGCATACTCCCATTCGGTTGTGTGCTGGTCTAATTTTTTTACAACATCGATTTGCGGCTGGCGAAATGGTTTGTTTGCTGTTTTGCCGCTGCCATCATCAATGCGGGGCACATCGAACTGCATACACAATTCCAACAGGGCCAATCCAACTTGCGATTGCGACCTGCGGGCAATGCGCATGTAACACTCAAACGCATTTGTAACTTGCTGTTTGCCGGTTGCTTTATTCGTTTCACCGTGGTCTGTAATGCCCCAGCACTTTGTAGTGCTCATATAAAACAAATTGCACGATGCGGTTTTTTCGTCACGAAATGGAGATTTGAACATGCGGGTTCCCGCAGTTGCATTTCGCTTCGTAATGTCGCAATCCGGCACATGGCGGGCAATTATTTGCAGGCCGTCTTCTGTTTTATCCAGAAGTGCGCGTTTCTGTTTTTCGAACCAATTATCGGACATCAGGAATTTTCTTCTTTCTTCATTTCTTCAATCATGGCCATTTCCAGTTCCTTCATAATTGCGATGAGCATGGGCCACAATGGTTTGTTGCGAATAGATTTGATTGCGCGTTGCAGCTTGCCAATTTCTTTGCGCTGTTCATCGCTTACAAACTCATCGGTAGCTGAAAGAACTTTGGTGATGAACTGTTCAACCATTTCGTTTCCTTCCGGGTTGAACAAAGCCATCATACGGGCATTCAATCGCAGGAATCCGATTTCATCACTTTCGAGTAAAAGATTTATTTCTTGCATGGGATTTAGAATTCGTCAATTTGCTTTTGAGAATGTGCGGCCAGGTGAGAAATAAGAATGAAGGCAATGCAACCAAACATGCACACTACCGTGCGCACGTAGTCATTCATCGCTAACAAGAAACCGGCATAGCCTGCCAGTGTGAGCCAACAGAGAAATAAGAAGATGCGGAAAATTTTGAACCAGAGCATAAGAACTATTTTTTTTGAGTGAGTGAACTTTTTCAAAAACCCCCGGCATCCATTACACCGGTGGCTTTCTTGCTTAACCCTAACCATCCCGTGCGCTTATGAGTACGCACGGAACTTCTTTATCGCTATGAAGAAACTTTTTCTAAAACCGGAAGCGGATTCGCCTGGTAGTCTTTACAGTTTTCGATAAACTGTTTGCACAATTCCTGCGCTTCTTTTGTGTAGCCGATAAATTCTTTGTCGGCTTCCATGCGCGTTGAAAGTTTGAGCCATTGTTCAAATACTGTTTGAATCAAAACCGGCACTTCGCGCTGGCCTTTCAGGTAGCCATCTGTCCAATTGGTGAATGTGGCCACGGATGTTTTCAGGTTTTCGTTTGCACTTTTTGCCGCGATTTCAATTGCCAGATTTTTGATGTACTGGAAAAAATTTAAGCGCACCGCGGCAATGGAATCCATATCGGTTACGAATGAATAATCGGTGATGGCGTGGTGATTTGCAGTGCCGGGATAATTCCACGTGATGTGGTATCCTGTTTTGTTGAGTTCGTGAATTCTAAACATATGGTTGGTTTAAGTTGGCAAGCCTTAGCATGGCGTTTGCCGGTGTCATTTTTTGAAGTTCGTCTATCATCATCATTACTTCGCGCAGGTGGATGCGGAATTCTGCTTTCATCAAATCATTGGCGGATTCCATTTCCAGGCAGCGGTGATAGAATTCCTTGCGCGTTTCCAATGCAATGAGCAATTCCTTTTTGCGGATTTCCGGGATGGGTGTGTAGTCGGGCTGATCAGACATTGGAGTTAAGTGATTGAAGAAATTGTTCTGAGTAGAGCTCCTGCATCCGGGCTTTTGATTCGTGCAGCATTTGGGTGAAGTAGGCCGTGGCCTGTTCTTTCAAAATTTCGTAAGCCCCGGTGGGGAGTTGAAACTGCAACGAATACGCTTTGTGATAGCCATGATTGTGCAGGCAGATTTCATTTCCGGTAAAATGCGGAATGGCTTCCAGCGCATGTTCGGCCAGTGTGATTTTGTCACACAACAATTTGAGTTCGGCAATGGATTTTAGTTCAGGCATGTGTGGTGTAGTTGTTATGGATTTCATCGCTCAGGTCTGCCGCCATCAGGTGCGATGCTATGCGGTGTTTTTCGGCCAAATCGTAAAGGCGGGCGCAATCCTGTTGCAAATGCTGAATGATTTCCAGCAGGTCGGTTTTGTCCGGTTTAGTTCGGCTTTGCACGATTTGCAGATTCTTTTCAATCCTTTTGTGCAATTGAAAATGAAGGGCGGGGCGGGTGTGCTGGTTACTCATGGTTCAATGTGCTTTGGTTATGAATTCGCTGGATGCACATTCGGGCCAGTGCTGTTCGATAAATTGCACAAGGGCCGTCATTTTGTTTGCACTGATCCGGTCGCCTGGGTGCTTTAGGATGGCCGTAAACGTGTTTTTGCTGGGGCTGCCCAGGATTTCATGGAAGCGGGTAATCAGCAATGTGTCTTTACTCAATTTCAGTTTTTCCCAAATAATCTTCAGGCCGGTTAATCCGGTTGCGGCTTGGGCGTTGGCGGCTTGTTTTTGCACGGTTTCTGTCATTTCGATTTGGTTTATTTGGGAGGGTTCCCTAATTTTTGGGCAAAGATGTGTTTAATCCAATACACATAAGCAAGGAAAAAGACACATTCTTTTGAACAGGCAATTGTGTGTTTATGAACAAGAGATAGGCTAAGGTGAAAATTCATTACGGAGATAGACTGCAAAAGGCCGTGGAGAAAAGAGAACACACGGTAACGGACTTTGCCCGCATGATGGATTATGCCGAAAGGGGCAGCGTTTACGACTTATATAAAAAGGAATGGTTCAAGCCGGACATCCTGAGCAAGTGCCTGGAAGTTTTGAAAATGACTGAAGAAGAATTCCTGGGAACTGAATCCGTAGCGAATGAACCCGCTCCTATTTATGGCAAGCACAAACTCTACCTGGAGCAACGGATCGAAATGCTGGAAGAAACCGTAGATGAATTGAAACGCGCCTTGAAGCAAATGAAAAAACAAACTGCGTGAGCGAAGAAGAACTTCGAAACATCGGCTATTCAATTGACAACCTGAAAACGGAATTGGGCAATGAGTTGACCATGATTCGCAAGCTGGGCGAACACAACGAAAGAACATTCAGGAACCTGGAAAAACAATTGGCGGCCACAAACAAGAACCTGGAAGTGATTGCAAAAAAGATGGATGTTCGAAATGATTCTGTGTTAAAACTCTTGACACGGTACGAAAAAGAATTACGTTTGGCCCGGTCAAAACAGAAAAAGGTAGCGGAGAAAATCCGGAAAAGTTCCCGGAAGTAAACAGAAGTTGATTTTTCCCGCAACCTTGAAAAAAAATCGTCTATCTCCTTAGATGGGCGTGGGCTGCAAAGGTTGCGGGCGTCTGCAACGTGGTTTTGCGGTTTTGGCCGCTATCCCTTGCCAGTATTGACTTACAAAGGTTGCGGGAAAAAAGCCCCCAACCGCAACCTTGACCGTTTTTTGCCGCAACCTTGACTGTTTTAGGTCGAAAATGGCTTGGCGGTCCAACAAGCCGAAAGTGACTTGGCCGCAAATTTGTTTCATTTGGGGCCTAACAAATTCCATCCAATGAAAAAATTCGCATTCATTTTCTTGCTGGCCAGCCTGGCCATTTCCGTTCAATCACAACGCAGAATCGGAAGCCTTACGATTGCCAGTTGCCGCAATGTGGATACGCCTGCCGGTTACGAATTGCTGCGGGCTGATGTGGAGGGCGTCTCGAAACTGAAAGAGGATGAAGCAATGCAGGAAGCAATGGATGAAGCCATTCGCCAGGTGCCCGGTGGCGAATTTCTGATGAATGTAGTTTTCTACATGAAGGGCAATCGCAAAGTGATTGTGCGTGGCGATGTGTGGGGAAAGCCTCAACCTGAAGTTACCGCAATTTTGAAACCGCATGATCGAGTTACCTGGAAAGATGAAAAGCAACGCAACTGCGAGGGCTTTGTGATCGAGGTGAATTCAGATTCGGCTACCGTGCAATTTGGAAAGCAGGAAGTGAAAATTTTACTCAGCGAACTTTCGGTGATCCCGGATTAGTTTATGCGGTGGGTGTTATCTTGATTATTACCACATCATTTTGGCGCACCCAGGTGTAATAGGGCGAACCCGGTGTGGTGGGCACATCAAACAAATAACTATTTCCGAACAGCACATTGTCTTGCACCAACTCTTCGTTAAATTCGTCAATGTTGCCCGGTATTACAAGAATTGTGATCGAGGGGAATTGTGCATTGTTTGAATAGGCGGGCTTGGCCCATCCGTTGGTTATTATCACTTTGGCACCGCCCACCCTGGCTACCGAAATGGGATTATAGCCCGACCATGCCGTGTTGCCCTGGGCCGGGGCCACCCATGTATTGGTGCCGCGTATTTGTTGCTTGTTGTAGCCCACTTCATAGCTCAGGCGTTTTGCCGAATTGCTCAAATTCCATACTTTCAGGTGTTGAACTATATTGGCGTTGCTGGTCACGTTGGCGGTATTGTCAATGGCTCCATCACCGTTATCATCCTTGCCGCCTCCGCTACTATCCGGGGGTGCAAACAAGTTGTCAATCGTTGCTTTTCCGCCAAAGAAGAAATACCAAACCAGCCCGCACAAAGCAAGGCCGGCCAAAACGATGGGTGTGAGATTTTTTTTCATGTTTTCGGTTTGCGTTTGCGGAATAAAAACCATGCTGCAATCATCAATATCAATGCAGAGCCAACGTAAAACACCGGATCGGGCAATCCATTGATCACCGAATCTTTTTCAGCATCGGGTGCATCGGGTGCGGGCGGTGGTGGCGGTGGTACGATTTTTCCATTTTCATCGTACTCTGGTCGGTTTGGATTAAATCCCATGTTGTTTCGTTTTTACTGACCACTTTCTTTCTTCCAATCGAATAGCCACTGGATGAAATTCTGGTCGCGTTTTTTGTTTATTAGTCCCATAACCATTGCCAAAAGTTTTGCTTACGCGCGGGCGCGGGTGTGTGCGTGGGCGCTTGCTCCTGCACGGGCTCAGACTCAGGTGCGGGCGTTTCGTGCGCAAGTGCTTTGCGGAATGTCCACATTCCCATTGCATGTTCGGTGCCGCTGGCATCGGTAAATTTTACCAGCTTTCCTTTTCCGCTTTCGGGTTTTGCATAGCCGGTAATTGTTACCAGGCCATAGCCGGGCAAATCGTAAGTGAGGCCCTTGCTCACTTTTATTTTCATGGCATCGCTCAACTCGTTTTTGCGGGGCTTGTGTTCCCTTTTCGGTTTAACCGGAATCACAGTTGGTTCCGGCTTTACTGCAGCAGGAGTTTTTTTCTTCTCCTTGGTCCGTATAGCCTTTTCCGGCTTGGGTGGATCCACAGTTGGTTCCGGCTTTACTTCAGCAATAACTTTTTTGGGGCGGCCTCTTTTCTTTTTCTCATCGAGTACAGTTGGTTCCGGCTGTGATGCATCGGGTTCTTTGCCTGAGCGTATCAATGCCAGCACTTCGCCCAGCTTGCGTTTTTCTTCGGGTTGCGAATCAATGCGGCTGTTCACCAACACTTTTTCGTTTGCATCCAGTTCGAAATTGGAAACATGCAGGGTTGCATTTCCTTTTAGTGGAAATGCACTGCCGGGTTTTATCCCGAAGTATTGTGCCTGTAGTTTACTCATGTTTTTCCTTCATCATGGTATCCATCATTTCGGTTTTCTGTTTGCTGCCTGTGCTGCTACCGAAATAATAGTTGTACACGGTTTTGTATTCGCTGGCGCAATAGCCCACCAATGTTGCCACCAGCAAACCTTCCGGGGTTTCCATTTGGTTCAATCCTTTCACAAAAATGAAAGTGAGAATACCAAAAAAACCCAGCACGGCAAGCAAGGCAAGGGCCGCCTGAATCCAATCGTGTTTCGGCTTAAAAGCCATTGGTTACTGTGGCTTTGGCGTGTGGTATTTGTACGCCTGAATGTCAAGTTCGCCCGGCCCTGCCAACAGTGTGACCACTGCGCCCAGGATGAACGCGAGGGCAAGGTTTGCCCAATTGAATTTCAAATCTGTCATTGTATTATGGTTTTTGAATTACGCGTTTTCAAATGTGAGATAGCAATCTTTTCCGGGTTGGAAAAAATCAACCGCCTTTGTTTCGGCACTGATTGTAATTTCAAGCTGTGCCGATGGGGTGAATTTTGCGAAGTCCGCATTTTCACCATCATTGCCATACACTGCTGAAAGGCTTGCTTTCTTGCTGCCATCAGCAAATAGTGTTACTGAATTGCATTTCAGTTTTGCTCTAACATTCGCCATGTTGTTCGTTGTTTTGTGATGTGCGAAGTTTTTTCTGAGTAGCAGCAAACGCATTTGTGATTGCTAATACAACTCAGGCATTTTCGCTCATCGGGTTTTACTTTTTTTTCTAAAAACATTTATGTAAGTAAAGAAGCCGGGTCTATCCAGCTTCCGTTTTGTTTCATTCCAAAGTGCAGGTGGCTGCCGGTCACTCGTTTGCCGGTGGCTCCCATCAATCCAATCACGGTGTTTTCGTCCACCTGGTCGCCATCTTTTACAAGCTGTGCACTGAGGTGGAAATAATGCGAAGTGATGCCGCCCGGATGTTCGATGCGGATTCTTTTTCCGGCTTCGGGGCCGGTGGCCACTTCGTAAACTATGCCGGGTGCGGTGGCATGGATGGGGTCGCCAGTTTCGCCATCAATATCAATTCCGTTGTGCATCTTTTGCGAACCATTGAAAGGGTCGGTGCGCATTCCGAAAGGGGAGGTGATGGGGCCGCTCCACGGCCAATAGAAACTTCCATCGAACTTGCCATCATCCACAATTTTTTTGATTGCGGCTTTAATTTTTTGTCGCTTCAAAGCATCCATGCCAAAGTATGCGGCACCGCCAATGAAGATTAGCAATGCGCCTACTATGAAGGCTGTTGAATGTTTTGTTACAAACTCTTTCATTATTTTCCACCGGGGCCAAAGGCTTCCATAAATGTGTCTATTGAATGATCGTAGGCATACTGCATTTGCTCAGGGGTGAGTTTGCCGCTTTGCATCGCTGCCATAAGCGCAATATCCCTTTCCTGTTCGGTGTTTTTCCGATGGCGGAAGTAGAGAAAAATTCCACCGAGAAGGAATGTAACTCCCAGTCCAATAAGCCATTTTGTGTTCGTCTTCATTTGCGTTTTTATTTTATGTGGATTTCCATTTTGCCAGTGTGATTGCGATTCCGAATAGCAACAATCCGAGAATGAGTTTTCTATAACTGCGGTGGGTCACAATTTCCACCATGTTCAATTGTGATAAATCCGGGGCAAGGGTGCCGTGGATCAAAACCGTTTCATTTTGCACCGGGTAGATTGAATCTTTGTAGCCCAGCATGAACATGCGCAACGAATCGCCCGGTTCGGCATAAACCAAAAACCGGCCGTCCGCATCTGAATATGCGCCATCGCCAGTACGCGTGTTTTGCACACCAACTCCCGGCAATGCAGGGCCGCCATTTACTTCGTGTATGGTTCCGGTTATTGTCATGGTGGAGTGCCTGTAAAAACCTGAACACTGATTTGTGCGGTGCCTGCGGTGGCTGCGCGGAAAACAAAGTTGAGAACGCAACTGCTATTCCACAGGTAAATGAATGCATTGGCGGGCAGGATCAATCCTACTTCGCTGCTGGTTTCGCCAGTCAATTTGAATTGCACTACGATGGTACTGCTGTTTGAAATCAGGCACGCATAACCATCAAGCCCCGGTGCATTGTAAGTGGTGGTGCTGGTAGTGGTGTAAACTTTCATTCCGTTTACCCCGGTCACTGCAAAAACTTCCTGTAATAGTGCTGACATTTTTTATACGGGTGTGTAGAAGTATTGAACAGAAACGGAAAATGCCCCGCTTCGTGATCTGAAAAAGAAGTTGTTTATTTTATCCCAGGTATCCAGGAAAATAATATCGTTGCGGTTGAATCCCAATACGGTAGAACCGAATGCGCCAATGTTTCCGGCAATCTGGTATTCGCCTGTGAGGCTTGTGGTATTGCTTACCAGCGCACCGTTTATGCGGCTGCCGGGAGTGCCGGGGATTATGGCAGTCCATGTTCCCACGGCATCGCTGAAAATACCAATGTTGCCAGCCAGCGGCATCAGGTCGGTTTGTATGTCGAACATGTTCAACGGGCAAGGGTTGCCGTTTACTGGGTTCAGCATAACCGGATATAGCATGGGGCGGGTCATTCGGGGTTCTTTCTTATTTCGACCACATCGAGGCCAATTTTATTTACCAGTTCAAGGATTTTTGAAACGCTTTCTTTAATAGCCTTCAGCTCCTCATCCCGGAAGTCCAGCCGGGTTTTGATCACGGCAATCTGCACTTTGAACCAAACGTAAATTCCGATCATCGTTCCCAGCAGGGCGATAACCAAACCGGCTAATGCTATGATGGCTCCCGGATCGATATTCACTTTTTAGAAATCATCTGAATGATTGCGTTGGAAGTAATCAACGAAATCACGATGGTTACAAAAAGCACAATCGCCAGCGGTATGGCAACTTCGCGCACACTGCTGGGGGTGATTTCAACCTGGATGGGTTTGTTGCCCCCGGCCACATCCAGCACATCGTTTACTCCGGGTATGTAATCAGTAAGTGCCATCGGTTCAAACTTTTGGTGCCGGTGGATTATCTGCGGGTGGGGTGCCTGCGCCTGCGCTCCATTGCGTAATGGGTGGAATCACTTGCGCCCACACTGCTACGAAATAGATGGCCACTGTAACCAGGAGGCCTACAAACACTTTTTTACCGGTTTTGCCGACTACTTTTTCAACGGGATTTTCCATTTGATTTATGAATTTGGTGAATTACGATTTGCGATTTGCGATTAGCGATTTGCGATTTGCGATTAGCGAATGGGTGCCGCGGTTGCTCCCGGTGCGCCTGCGCCTGCGTTGGTGGATGGTGCGCCTTTGTTGCCGCCACATCCGGGGCAGTCCTTGTGGCGGGCTTCGCTCAGGATGTCGAAGAAAATCAGTGCGATTAGCACCGGTACGGCAAGCAATAATGTGCTGCCGATTTTTGTGATTGCGTTGTTCATTTGAATTTTGGGTTGTTGTTTACTTATGAAAATTCGATGCCTTGCCAGTAATCTTTCCAGCGTTGCACATCTTCGCTGTTCATCCAGCTACTTAGTTCATCGGTGCCCTCCACTACCAGGTCGCCACCGAATTGCTGTTTGTATTCCTTCCAGAGCAATGCTTTTTCTGCGTTGTTCAAATCACCCATCACATTCCAAACGGAATCTTCATCGGTGCCTGCGCCTGCGAATGCTGTGTGAAGCGAACTGGCATCGGCTGCGGGATCGTAACCGGGGCGGGGTGTGCTTCCATCATTGGCACCGGCATGTTTGTGACCTTTCACAAGAGAGCGCAACTTGCTCCACACGCCTGTGATTTCACCCAGGAAATAGAGCAGAATCATTACCATAACGGAAATGAGAATCTTCTTCCAATTTGTGCCTACATAGTCGAAAAATTTGTTCATGCGGTTTGCGCTTTTGATTTTTTAAATTGCCTCCACAAATACGAAACAGTGACCAGTGCTATCAATGCCATGAATACATGCACAACGTCCGCAATGGTTTCCTGTTCTTTGGCATCGGCTTCCAGTTGGGCTTTGTAGCCTTCATCTTCCAGGGCATTTACACGATCCTCACATTCGGAAATACACGCGGTGCGCTTGGCAAATTGCCAGGGCTTGGTTTTCGATCGGCATTCCTGTTGGCAGTAAGTCATTTTGCGTTGGTGTTACGTGTTAGTGCAAGTGCAATCATCAGTATCAAAGCGCCACCTACTACAAATAGCAGCGTGTCGGTGTTATCGCGGTCGGGTGCCGTGGGGCCTTGCTGCGCGGGTGTTTTGGTGGCCAGCGCTCCTATAATCGAATCGATGGCACCGATTATGGCTGCGTACATCAGTCCTTCTTTTTATTTTTTGAACCGGCCCATAGTGCGGCCACTAATCCTAAGAAGAGCAAGCCCACCAGCACATAAGCCAGCGTGTGATCCTTCGCACCGGTTTGCGGTGTGTTGTCAGGATTTTTTTTGCCCAGGCCGAATAATCCCAGCAGGGGAGTTAGGTAAGGCAACCAGGTAAGCGGTGTGTTTTGATTGTGGGCCTGCTCGTTATTGGCTTCATCAGCCAGGGCGTTTGCGCCTTCGCTGTCATCATTGGCCAGTTCGTTCAGCAGGTCGTTTACATCCGGTTCGCCATCACCCATATCACCTTGTTGCATCCGCAGGTTTGCATCCAGGATGTAATCATGGTATTCCGGCAGCAGCGCATCCAAATCAATTTGAACCGAAAGCAGGTTGAACAAAATGGATTTTGCCTCTTGCGGATTGGTGCGAATCAGGGTTTGAATGGCGGCATCCAGCGCTTCGGGATTTGGCACCACACTTACACCATACATCCTTCGCAGGCGCTTTGCAATGGCATCGGGGTTATTATCCAGGATGCTGGAATAAATAAGCGCGGGATTGCTTTGTGGATTCTGAAATGCGTGTAATGCACTCATGGGAAAATCTTTTTTGGTGAAAAACTATGTTGTGAAAAACGCCCCGGTGCACGAGTACGGCACCGGGGGTTTTTACTATTCGTAACGTGGAGGTCGCGAATTGCCTTATTGGCCCATTGCAAACCTGTTAGCCTTTTCGATTGTCACGTTCACCGTGAAAACCTCGGCTGTGACCAGGCCAATCACCACGAAGGTCATTGCATGGTTGATGTCCAGCCAGTATTCATAAGGCGTAAGGTCAATTTTGCGCAGCAAACGGGTGTAAGCATCGGGGCCTACGGTTTGTGCGGTTTTCAATTTCTTGCCGCCACCTGTGCTGCCATCCACCTCTGTGGTCGTCCAGTACATAATGCTCTGGCTCATTTGGCTGGCTGTAACACTGGTTTCAAGTTGCAGTGCTGCAATTTTCCAGGTTCCAAAAGCCATCTGCTTATCCTGGGTTGCTATTGTGATGTCAGCAACCGGATCGCTCCATGTTGCAGCATTCGACAATTCCACTGCTCCGTTGAAGTCGCCAATACGGAATGTGGTATTGGTTCCCGGTGTGGTGGAGCCGGTCATGGTGTAGGTAAGCACCATTCCGGCAGCGCCCGGTATGGAAATAGCACTATCGCGGGAAATGATTCCAGCCTGGTTATTGTTTACCAAACTGTAAGGATTGCCGTTGTTTGCACCGCCATTAGGACGGTAGATGCCCTGTTGTGGGGCGTTTTGATTGCCGCGCGTTTGCTGGCGATTACGATTTAAGATTGTCATGATTTTGCGTTTTAAATTTGTAAAATGCAAAAGCCGACCATCGCACGTTCATGGGCAATATGTGCGGTGAGAACGTATGGGTGCGTTCTCACGACATGGGTACGTTCTGACGACAGGCATGTGGTCAGAACGTACATATAAAAACGGAAGCCCGCCTATCCGGTGCGGTGCGCACACATTATTCAAAATGGTACACCGGGTCAGAGGCGGGCAGGGGCCGTTGAGTGCGGAAAGCAGCTTCTTTATTTCACGATTAGGTAAATAATGGTTGCGGCAATTGCAGCAAGTAAAAACCATGCGACTGCGCGAAGGGTGATAATTGGCGAACGTGATTTCCTGCGTTCGGTTTTTAGGATGCGTTCGGGTTTCAATGTTTTGGAGGCATCGGTAGCCGCCATCTTTTCCGCAGTGGCCATTGCCTTTTTATACCGGCCATCCAGAATCAATGCTTTGCGGATTGCATGTTCATCGGGGCGTTCAGCCCAAGGATGAATAAGCTGGCATGAATAGCGGTTCATAAAAGGTGAGCGGAAGCCGTGGGAATCTCTCATTGGCCGTAATAGGTTAGGAATAATAAAAGGTCTGCGGTATTCACTGCGCCATCGCCATTGAAGTCGCCTGGCGATGTGCCTATATAATCTTCAAAAGGAATGTGGGGCGCTTGCCAAAAAAGATTATCATTCAATTCTCGATAGCTTTGAGCATCGAGGATTGTTGGGTATGGCATGTAATTCGGCCATGTGCCAAACACCAGTTGGTGAGCCAGTCCGCACGGAATTACATCCGCGAAATTCTTGCCGGTTTGATTGTCGTGGCCGTGCAGGTATATCAGAAACTCCCCGTCATTAAGCAATGGCGCGGCATCGGCAATGTTCAGGTCGAATTGGTTGCCGATTTCTGTGTAAACAAAAGTGCCGTTGCCATCGGGCATCAATGTGTACCACGTCCAATCAATGTTCATTGCTGCGGTGGCCAGCATTACCGTTGAATCCGAATTGGTGATAATGGTATTGTTATCCAGTTGTGTGCCCAGGTCTTGCGACCAGGTTTGACACCACACGTTCATGTCAACGATGGTTTGCCCGGATGCAAAGCCGAAAGTGGCTAGATGGACCAAGGCGATAAAAAGGATTTTTTTCATAGGGTGGTTTATTTGTTTGAAAATTCATCCCAGTATTCGCGTTGCTCAGGTTTGATGTTCAGCGTTGTGTTGGTTGGGTGAAATGGTTCGAAGTAGTGGGCATCTTTGTTTTGAGCAACCCAATTGATGTATTCGATTGTTTGCAGCAACTCTTTACTCAGTCTGATTTTGTCCAGCACGGCACCGTAGGGCGGCAACTCAGTATTGAAAATGAAGAATGAAGGTTTGTACTGAATCAAATCCGCATTCACATCCTGGAAGCTGTGCGTGGCCATGAAGATGTCCAGTTCACGTTTGCGCCTTTCAGAAAACATTTCGCGGATGGTGCCGGGCAACTTGCCCGTAGCCAGGATATAGTTTTTCATATCATCAATCACAAGGCCAGCGGCCACTATGCCACCGCGATTTGTGCTTATGCTTCGGAAAAACTCGTAGTAATCCTTATCATCTTCGATGGTACCTATATCGCAAATCACATTTCCTGCGAACGTGTTTAATCCGGGCATGTACCATTTTTTTACCGCATACCGGGTTTTCTTTTTCCCAATCTGAACGCGCTTTTGCGCTTCCTGAATGTAATGTGCTGCGGGTTTCAACCTTCGCCCTACGCTGTCGAAGGAATTATCGAAGCCACTGGCCGGCAGAATGAAATTGCGCGAATTGATGGGGATGAACTGGTCACGAATAAGCCACGTTTTGCCCCCACCGGGAGCGCCTATACAAATGATGAATAAGCCTTCACGTTCAGCCATTGTCTTCGTGCTTTGCGTTTACCGTTTTGATGAATTCAGTAATGTGGGGCAACTCTTCTTTCACATCTTCTTTCACCACTTCCGGCTGTGCTGGAG
>JBEBFX010000026.1:0-26002 GCA_040081735.1 Alphaproteobacteria bacterium
CCAGCCAGTTACCAGGGCATTATCAATTTAGATTGCGCTGAAGGCTGGCCCGCTTTATCCCAGCCCGATGACCAGAGACATACAGAATTTACCCGAGCAGACGGGGCAGGTGCAGATGCTGTCCGGCATGCATGCGCTTGTGAATGCACGCCCGGACCGTTTTGACGGTTTCATCTGCGATGTCTGGGGCGTTTTGCACGATGGTGTCGCACCCTATCCGGGGGTTCAGGAATGCCTGCGCCAGTTGCGGGCGTTGGGCCAACCGGTGATATTGCTGTCCAACGCGCCGCGCCCTGCGCCTTCCGTGGCGCGCCAACTGGCGGCCCTTGGGTATGAGGCGGGGCCGGACGGGCATTATGACCGGCTGATCACATCGGGCGACGCCACGCGAACGGCCATCGCCAGCGGGTATTATGGGGTCAGTTTACTGCATATCGGACCGGATCGGGATTTACCCCTGTTTGATGGACTGGATATCGAATGCGGCAACATCTCCAACTCTCAGTTCGCCCTGTGCACGGGACTATATGACGACGAGCGCGAAGGTCCGGACGATTACCGCAAATTGCTGCGCGATTTGCTGGCGCGTGAGTTGCCGATGCTATGCGCCAACCCCGATGATGTCGTGATGCGGGGTGGCAAACTGATTTATTGCGCAGGCGCCGTGGCCCGGGCCTATGCGGCGATCGGCGGGGCGGTTACTTTTTTTGGCAAGCCTTACCCCGGCGTTTACCGCCTGTGCCTGGATGCGCTTGGCGAAATTCTGGGCCGTCCGGTCCCGGCGCCGCGCGTGCTGGCCATTGGGGATGGTTTGTTTACGGATATATCGGGGGCGCAGGCAGCCGGCATGCCAACCCTGTTCCTTAGCGGCGGTATCCACGCGGAGGAACTGGGCGGGGTTTCCGGCCCGCCGGAAAGTGTTCTGCCCGCACTGATACAGGCCTGCGCAAAGGCAAAAATCCGGCTGCCAACAGCCGTTATTTACCGCCTTGTCTGGTGATTTTCAGGCGCCAGCGGGATTGAATATCCTAAATGGATCAAAACCTTCGCGTACCCGTTGTTCAAGCGCCGAAAGCGCCGCCGTCTGGGGTTCAAACGCCGGCACGCTCAGGCGAAACTGGTCCGCCGCGCGAAACAGCGTTGCATGGCCGCCGGTTTGCTTTGCCGCCTCGCGCACCCGCTGAACATTGTCACTCAGCAGCCAGATCAGGCCGCCCGCCCAGTCGTAATAATATTTCTGAGGCGCAATTTGCGCTGCGGCCATGGCGCCTTCTCGCGGCGGAACGGACAGCCGCCAGAGGGGCTGCGTGTCGCCGGCAAAAAAATCGGCGTCGCGCACCCGCTGCCAAAGGGCGCCTGCGGCGTCTGCACCCAGACTTTCCCATTCGCCCATTCCATCCAGAAGAGCTTTAAGGCGGTTATGGCGATCGGTCACTGCGGCAAACGGGCCTTCAAGCCGGAACAGGGTTTGCGCCCGCCCGCCGTTGAGGCCAGCCGGCAAATGGGCAAGACCGGAGGGTTCCAAAGGGCTGGCTGCTGCAACGCGCAGTGCGGACAGGGCCGCCCCGTCGTCCAGGTCGCGCAGCACAAGAGTGGCGCTATCGGAGGGGGCGGGCATGGTTTTCAGGGTTACCTCGGTCATGATCCCAAGCCTGCCATAGGCGCCCGCAAACAATTTGGGCAGATCATAGCCGGTGACGTTTTTTACCACGCGCCCGCCCGCCCGGAATATTTCAGCGCGCCCGTTAACGGCGGTAAAACCCAGAAAATGATCGCGCGCCGCGCCGGATTTGAAGCGGCGCGGGCCCGAAGCATTGCACGACACGATGCCGCCGATGGTGCCGCGCCCCGGCATGGCGCCAAAGTGCGGCCCCCAATCCGGCGGCTCGAACGCAAGATGCTGACGGTTTGCGCGCAGCAGAGCGGTGATGGCGGCCATGGGCGTACCCGCCTGCGCCGTCAGCACCAGTTCTTCCGGCGCATAGGCGATAATACCGTTAAGGCGCGACAGATCGATGGTATGCGCAGTATTTACCGGCGCGCCCAGCCCCGCTTTGCTGTCATGGCCATGAATACGGCATGGCGCGCGCGCATTCAGCGCCCACGCAACCACATCGCGCAGCTGCGCCTCGGTGTCAGGCGTGAATATCTCCGGCATTAAAACCTGATCATCGGAGGCGCCCCATTACCCTAATAGGCGGACATGCCACCTTCGGCGGGAACACTGGCGCCATTGATCATGCGGGATTCATCGGATGCAAGAAACAGCGCAATCCGGGCGATATCTTCCGGCTGGCCGACGCCGAAAGGATACCGCGACATGCCCAGCGCGCTGACGGCCCGCGACTGATCGCTGTTGCCGCCTTCCAGGTTGCTTCCAAAGCGGTTCCTGATCCGGTCGGTCATGATGACGCCCGGACAGATTGCATTGGCGCGGATGTTATCGCGAAAATACTGTCCGGCCAACGAGCGGGTAAACGAGATGATGCCTCCCTTGGCCGTTGCATAGACCATTGCCGGAAAGTTGCCCTGCAGGGCGGCCGCCGATGAGACATTGACGATGGCGCCGCCGCCTGCCGCGATCAGTTGCGGTATGCCGGGCCGGCAGCACAGAAACGGCCCCTTGAGGTCGAAATTCATGGTGAAATCCCAAACCGCAAGATCGACTTCGGTGACTTTGCTGTCTGCAGGGATGGAGCCCCCGGCGCAATTGAACAGCACATTAAGTTTGCCATATTTTGCGGCGGTGGCGTCGATGCCCGCCTTGATGCTGGCGTCCACGGTTACGTCCGTCTGGAAAAATGTTGCGTCGCCGCCCGCCGCGCGGATCTCTGCTTCGCAGGCTTTGCCCAGTTCCTCGTTCAGTTCGAGAATGCCGACGCTGGCCCCCTCACGGGCAAAAATATTCGCCGCCGCCCGCGCGATGCCCGAGCCGGAACCAGTAATCGTCGCCACTTTGCCATCCAGTCTGCCCATCACTTCATCTCCCTGCTTTATGGTTTGTATTGTTGCTTCATTGGCTGTTCAGGCGCGCGATGAAATCATCATACAGCAGGTTTTGCGGTTCAAAAATATATTCAAGCTGCGCCACGCTGACGTGCCGGCACCCGGCGTCGCGTAATTTGGTCATTACCACATATAAATTCGCCGTTGGGCAATGCAGGCTGCCGCCCCCGCCGTCAAGTTGCACGGTGCAGCCGAACTGTTTCTCCAGCCCGGCCAGCGTATGGGCCAGACTGTTGCCGCCGCCTGATGCAAATTGCACCAGTTTAAGTTCATTGGCGCGGCTGCGCCCCTCGATCATGTCCAGTATCTGGCGCAGGGCGGCGCGCGCTGGGCCGCTCCACCGGGCTGTCAGGGACGCCGCCAGGCAGGCCTGACTGCGCAGGATAAGGCCGTCCTCCAGTATTTTAAGATGGTTGGCGGCCAGCGTGCCGCCAGTTGAGGTGATATCGGCAATCGCCTCCGCCGCCCCGGAATTGGGCGCCCCCTCGGTCGCGCCCAGGCTTTCGACAATGCGGTAATCGGATATGCCGTGGCTGGCGAAAAACTTCCGCGTCAGGGAAAGATATTTTGTCGCAACCCGCAACCGCCGTCCATGGCGCCGGTGAAAATCCGTACAGACTTCATTCATGTCGTCCATGCTGCGCACGTCAATCCAGGCGCGCGGCACGGCGACGACCAGATCGGCGCGCCCGAACCCCAATGGTTTCAGCAGCGCCATGCAGGCGTCCATATCCAGGGTTTTTTCGCGCAACAGGTCTTCGCCCGTAATGCCAAGATGGATGCTTCCGGCTTCCAGCAGTGCTGGAATTTCGCCTGATTGCAGAAACACGACTTCAACCGCATCGAGGCCGTGCATGCGGCCCGTATATTCGCGCCCTTGCCCGCCAGTAACGGCCAGCCCGCTGGCGGCCAGGAAATCATGGGTTTGTTCCGCCAGACGGCCCTTGCTCTGGAGGCCCAGAATTAATGGTCCGCCGGTCATTTTTTTGCCTCGCAGGCGGCCAGCAGCCATTCTGTGCGAATAGCGCTTCCGATGGCGGGGATGTCATGGGGCGCGCCGAGGCGCCGCAGCAGGGCGTCGTAACGCCCGCCCCCGGCAATCTGCCCATGTTCCCCCATATCCGGCGCCCGCAGATCAAATACAAATCCGGTGTAATATTCCAGCGTGCGGCCGAACTGCGCTACATACTGGAATTTATCAGGCGTTAGACCACGTTTATGCATCAGGTCCAGGCGCTTTTCAAATTGCGCGCGGGCTTCGCTTAAGTCGATGCCGGCGCTGGAGGTCAGCGCATTTATTTCAGCAAGCGCATGCTGCGGCGTACCGGCGATCCGCAAAAATGCATCGATTAGATCGGCGATTTCTTTTGACAGCCCCTGCGCCTGTGTGTTGGCCGCCTGATCCAGGAACCGTTCGGCAATCTCGCTGCTTTCGCGGCCCCCCGCCGCCATAATGCCGGACATGCTTAGCACTTCTTCCAGCGCCAGACGGGCTTTTGTTTCATCCAGACTGCCGATCGCCTCCAGAAAGGCGGCGCGCCGGGCAGGGGTTGTTTCACCATTGCCGTCCGCGAGGCGCGCCAGCAGGCCGCGCAATTCATCGGGACGCCAGAACTGGTGTTTCAGCCGGTCACGCCAGCGCGGCGGAAGCGCCAGTCTGTCAAGCAGCGCAAAGAACAGGCCCAGATCGCCGACCTGAACATCAAAGCGCATCAGTCCCGCCTGTTGCAACGCCTCTACCGTCACCGCCAGCACCTCGGCGTCGGCGCCCGGCAAATCCGTGTCGCCGAGGCATTCCACACCCGCCTGCAGAAACTGGCATGGCCTGTCACGGCCCGGCGGCTGAAACCGGAAAGCGGGGCCGTTATAGCAAAGCCGGGCCGCATCTTCGCCCGCATTGGGATTTTGCCGCAGATACATCCGGCATGTTGGAATGGTCAAATCCGGGCGCAGGCATAGCTCATTTCCGGCGGGATCATTGAAGACATAAATTCGGCGGCGGATTTCCTCGCCGGACTGCTCCAAAAAAATTTCCGCAGGCTCTAGGATCGGCGGCTCGACAAAGCCATAGCCATGGCGCGCGAACACCGCCGCAATTTCGCGATCCTGCGCGTGCAGGCGCTGTAATGTCCCGGCGTCATAATCGGGCATTCCGGTAAGTGACATCATAAAGTCCTCAAGCGGCCCGCTTCGGGCGCGGCCAATTTGACGGCAGACAGGACTAACCGCCAGTGCAGGCTAGCTTTAGCACATCAAAATGATGGATTGGGATGGCAAAGTAGGGGTTATAACCCCTATTGAGCGCACTTTATGCAACTGGATCAAAAATTTAGTGTGCGGTTCTCAACCGCCAGGGCGGCTTCCTTGAGGCTTTCGCTCAGGGTTGGGTGGGCATGGCAGGTGCGCGCAATATCTTCGCTGGACGCGCCAAACTCCATGGCCAGGGCGGCCTCGCCGATCATATTTCCGGCATCCGGCCCGATCATGTGAACACCCAGAACCCGGTCGGTGGCGGCATCGGCCAGCACCTTGACGAAGCCTTCCGTGTTACCTGCGACCTTGGCGCGGGCATTGGCGGCGAACGGGAATTTGCCCGCCTTGTAGGCAATACCTTCGTCCTTTAACTGTTCCTCGGTTTTACCGACCCAGGCAACCTCGGGCGAGGTGTAGATGACGCCGGGAATAACCGCATAATTTACGTGTCCGGCTTTGCCAGCCAGCAATTCGGCCAGGGCTACGCCTTCGTCTTCCGCCTTGTGCGCCAGCATCGGGCCGGAAATCACATCGCCAATGGCGTAGACGCCCTCGACATTGGTGCGGTAATGCGGATCGGTCACAATCATGCCACGATCCGTTGCAACCCCTACGGCCTCAAGTCCCAGATCATCTGTGTACGGTTTGCGCCCGATAGCGATCAGCGCCACGTCCGCATCCAGCACTTCGGGCGTCCCGCCCGCGGCGGCCTCGATGCTGACCTTCAGGCCCTTGCCGGATTTTTCAATGCCGGTGACTTTGGTGGAAAGCCTGAATTCCATGCCCTGCTTCTTCAGCATGCGCTGAAAATTCCTGCCCACTTCCCGATCCGCGCCCGGAATAATATGATCAAGAAACTCTACCACCGTAATCTGTGCGCCCAGCCGAGCCCAGACCGAGCCGAGCTCCAGCCCGATAACGCCGCCGCCCACAACCAGCAATTGCTTCGGCACACCCTTAAGCGACAGTGCCCCGGTGCTGGATACAATGCGGTCCTCGTCAATCTCGATACCGGGCAGGGACGCGGGTTGCGATCCGGTGGCAATGACAATATGGGTTGCCGTCAGAACCTGTGCGGCGCCTTCGTTCAGGCGCACCTCCACCTGGCCTTGTCCGGCCAGCCTGGCGGCGCCCGCAATGTGGGTGATCTTGTTTTTCTTGAACAGAAATTCGACGCCTTTGGTCAGTTCACTGACAGTTTTTTCCTTGTGCGCCATCATTGCCGGCAGATCCAGGCTGACCTTGCCGGTCTTTATGCCAAACGCCGCCAGTTGCGCACTGTGTGCGAACAGTTCGGATGCATGCAAAAGGGCCTTCGAAGGAATGCAGCCAACATTGAGGCAGGTTCCGCCAAGCGTGGCGCGTTTTTCCACGCAGGCGACGCGCATACCCAGCTGGGCCGCGCGGATGGCGCAGATATAGCCGCCCGGGCCGCCGCCGATTACGACAAGGTCAAAGGTTTCCGCCATGATTATAAATCCAGCAGCAGGCGCTGCGGATCTTCCAGGCATTCCTTGATCCGCACCAGAAAGGTTACCGCCTCGCGCCCGTCAATGATGCGATGATCATAGGACAGCGCCAGATACATCATGGGCCGCACCACAACCTGGCCATTTACCGCAATGGGCCGGTCCTGAATTTTGTGCATTCCCAGAATGCCGGATTGCGGCGGATTGAGTATCGGCGTCGACATCAATGATCCGTACACGCCGCCATTGGAAATGGTGAAGGTGCCGCCCTGCATGTCATCGATGCCCAGCTTGCCGTCGCGCGCCTTCACGCCCAGCGCGTTAATGGCTTTTTCGAGGCCCGCAAAGCCCAGCATATCTGCGTCGCGCACCACGGGGACGACAAGGCCGGACGGGGTGCCCACGGCCACGCCGATATTGTAGTAATTTTTATAAACCAGATCCTCGCCGTCAATCTCGGCATTGACCGCTGGAATTTCCCGCAATGCCTGAATTGACGCCTTGACGAAAAAGCCCATGAAACCCAGCCGCACGCCGTGCTTGGCAAAGAAGACGTCCTTGAACTGGTCGCGCATGGTCATAACTGCGCTCATGTCCACTTCGTTGAATGTGGTCAGCATGGCGGCGGTGTTTTGGGCATCCTTCAAACGCCTGGCGATGGTTTTTCGCAGGCGGCTCATGCGGACGCGCTCCTCGCGCGCGTTTTGCGCGGCGGGGGGGGCTTTCGCAACCAAAGGCGCGGGTTGCGACACAGCGGCCAGCATGTCGCCTTTGGTCACGCGCCCGCCCTTTCCGGTTGCGGCAACCAATGCCGGATCAATCTGAAATTCGCTGGCGATGCGGCGCACAGACGGCGCAAGCGGCGATTCTCCTACCGCCAGCGCCCTTGGCGCTGCGGCAACACTTACCGCAACCGCCGCCACTGGTCTTAGGGCCACAGGTTTAACGGCGGCGGCGCCTGCGCCTGCAACAAACGAAGCGAGGATGGCGCCGACATTCACGGTTTCGCCTTCCTGCACGAGAATTTCCCCAAGCGAACCATTGGCTGGCGCCGGAACTTCCAGGGTCACCTTGTCGGTTTCAAGGGCGCACAGCGGGTCATCGGCATTGACAGGTTCGCCGGGCTGCCTGAACCATTTGGCGACCGTTGCCTCGGTAACGGATTCCCCCAGCACCGGCACCTGAATTTGAATACTCATGACAGTTTCATCCTTGAATTTTCACTTTAATCCGTTAGCGCGCGCTGCAGGAAAGAGGCTGTTTCCTGGGCGTGCCGGGAGCCAAACCCGGTTGCCGTGGACGCCATGGCGGATCGCCCGGCATATTGCGGGCGCGCATGACTTGCCTGGATCGTGCCCAGCACCCACTCAATCTGCGGGTCCACAAAATTCCAGGCGCCCATATTGCGCGGTTCTTCCTGACACCAGACAAACTTTGCCTTGGGGAAGCGCCCGGCTTCGCGCAGCAGCGCATTGGACGGGAACGGATATAATTGTTCGATGCGCAGGATTTGCACCTTGTCCAAGCCGCGCTTTTCGCGTTCCTCGAACAGATCGTAATAGACCTTGCCGCTGCACAAAATCACCCGTTCGATGTCTTTGTCCGCCGCAAGCTTGAGGGATATGCCGGGGCTGGTTTCGGCCAGATCCCACAGAATGCGGTGAAAGGACGAGGCCTGGGTAAATTCAGGCGTGCTGGATACCGCCAGTTTGTGGCGCAACAGGGATTTGGGCGTCATGATGATCAGGGGCTTGCGGAACTTGCGATGCAATTGCCGGCGCAGCACATGAAAATAATTGGCTGGCGTGGTGCAATTCACCACCTGAATATTGTCTTCGGCGCAAAGTTGGAGATATCGCTCCAGCCGGGCGGAAGAATGTTCCGGCCCCTGACCTTCATACCCGTGCGGCAGCAGCATAACGAGGCCGCTCATGCGCAGCCATTTGCTTTCGCCGCCCGCGATGAACTGGTCGATGATCACCTGCGCGCCATTGGCGAAATCGCCGAACTGCGCTTCCCACAACACCAGCGCGCCGGGTTCCGCCAGTGTGTAGCCATATTCAAACCCCAGCACCGCCATTTCAGACAGCATGCTGTCGATCACCTCAAACCGCGCCTGGCCTTCCTGGATGTGATTAAGAGGGATATAGCGCCGCTCGGTTTCCTGATCGACCAGCACTGAATGGCGCTGGCTGAAGGTGCCGCGCCCGGAATCCTGCCCGACCAGACGCACCTTATAGCCTTCGAGCGTAAGCGAGCCGAACGCCATCGCCTCGGCCGTCGACCAGTCAAAACCCTGGCCGGACGCGAACATATCCGCCTTCGCCTTCAAAAGCCGTTGAACCGTGCGGTGCACGTTCAGATCGGCGGGATAGGTTGTGATGGCTTTGCCAATGGTGTCCACGCAGCTGGGCTGTATGTGTGTTTCACCCCGGCGCACATCACCCTTGGCGATATTCAGGCCCTGCCATTTGCCTTCCAGCCAGTCGGCCTTGTTCGGCTTGTAGCCAGCGGCGGATTCAAACTGCGTCTCAAGGTGCAAACGGAATTCATCCACCATTGCCGCATATTCTTCTTCGCTGACGCTGCCCTCGGCGATAAGCCGCCGGGAATACAGCTGCAACGTAGACGGATGATTGCGGATCAGCTTGTACATCAGCGGCTGGGTAAACGAAGGCTCGTCGCCTTCGTTGTGCCCGTGCCTGCGATAGCAGAACATGTCGAGGACCACATCCTTGTGGAATGTCTGGCGGTACTCGGTCGCCAGACGCGCCACGAAAACAACGGCTTCCGGATCATCGCCATTGACGTGGAAAATTGGCGCCATCACCATTTTTGCGACATCAGAAGGGTAGGGGGAAGAACGGCTGGCGTGCGGCGCGGTGGTGAAGCCGATCTGGTTATTGACAATGACATGGATGGTGCCGCCGGTGCGATGCCCCTTGAGGCCGGACAGGCCAAAACATTCGGCCACAATGCCCTGGCCGGCAAATGCCGCATCGCCATGCATCAGCAGCGGCAGCACCGCATCGCGGTTATTGCCGAACAATTCCTGCTTGGCGCGGGCCTTGCCCAGCACCACCGGATTAACCGCTTCCAGATGCGATGGATTGGCGGTCAGCGACAGGTGCACCACATTGCCGTCAAATTCGCGGTCGGCTGATGTGCCCAGATGATATTTAACGTCGCCCGATCCCCCCACGTCCAGCGGGGTGGATGAACCGCCGCTAAATTCGTGGAACACTTCCTGATAGGGTTTGCTCATGACGCTGGTCAGCACGTTCAGGCGCCCGCGATGGGGCATGCCGATCACGATTTCCTTGACGCCCAGGGCGCCGCCCCGTTTGATGATCTGCTCCAGCGCCGCAATCAGCGATTCACCGCCATCGAGGCCAAAGCGCTTGGTGCCGGTATATTTCCTGGCCAGAAAACCTTCAAAATGTTCCGCCTCGATCAGTTTGCGCAGGATCGCCCGCTTGCCTTCTCTGGTGAAGCTGATTTCCTTGTCAGCGCCCTCGATGCGTTCCTGAATCCACAACCGCTCTTCCGGGTTGGAGATATGCATATATTCGACGCCAATAACGCCACTGTAAGCCTTCTGCACAATTTGCAGGATTTGCCGCACTGTGGCGTTTTGGACGCCCAGCAGATTATTGATGAAAATGGGGCGGTCCATATCACCTTCGCCAAAACCATAGGCGGCAGGCGCGAGATCGGGATGTTCGGCAGGCTTCACCAGGCCCAGCGGATCGAGCTTCGCCTTCAGATGGCCGCGAATACGATAGGCGCGGATCAGCATGATGGCGCGAATTGAATCTTGCGCGCTGGCATTGACTTCCTGCTCGCTGGCCCCCGGTTTGGCGGAACGCAGCTTCGCGGATATTTCGGATTCGAGCGCTGACCAGTTGCCGTCCAGCGCACTGACCAGTTCGCCGTTGGCGACAGGCGGCCAGTCCGGACGCTGCCATGCGGGCTGTCTTGCCGCGCCGTCCGCCTCGCCCAGAGACGCGAAAAATTTCTGCCAGCTGGCGTCAACCGAGGCGGGATTGGCCTGATAGTCTGCGTACAGTTTTTCGATAAAGGCGCTGTTGGCGCCGAACAAAAAGGAGCTCTGCTCAAAAACCGCGTTTTCGCTTTCGCCTGTCATAATTTCCCGGGCGGAGGTGTTCCGCCCCCCTTTATCTGATCCCATGATATGAATTATCCGTTCAGAACCTGCTTCAGGGTGACGCCAAGTGCTGCCGGCGAATCTGCGACAACGATGCCGGCGCGGCGCATGGCCTCGATTTTATCCTCGGCCCCGCCCTTGCCGCCCGAAATGATCGCCCCGGCATGGCCCATGCGGCGTCCCGGCGGCGCCGTGCGCCCGGCGATAAATCCGACGATCGGTTTCTTTATTTTGGAGCGCAGCAGGAATTCGGCGGCTTCTTCTTCACCCGATCCGCCGATTTCACCGATCATGATGATCGACTGGGTTTCCGGGTCGGCCAGAAACAGTTCCAGACAGTCAATGAAATTGGTGCCCGCAACCGGATCGCCGCCGATGCCGATGCAGGTGGATTGTCCCAGTCCTGCCGCTGTGGTCTGCGCCACCGCTTCATAGGTCAGGGTGCCGGATCGTGAAACAATGCCGACGCTGCCGCGTTTGTGGATATGTCCCGGCATAATCCCGATCTTGCATTCATCCGGCGTGATGACGCCGGGGCAGTTGGGGCCAATGAGGCGGGTTTTGGTTCCAACCAGCGCGCGCTTCACCTTGATCATGTCCTGCACCGGAATGCCTTCGGTAATGGTCACGACCAGCGGCACGCCCGCGTCCACGGCCTCCAGTATCGCGTCGGCGGCAAAGCCCGGCGGCACGTAAATGACACTGGCGTTGGCGGCGGTTTTTTCCACGGCTTCGGCAACGGTATCGAATACCGGCAGATTAATGTGCCGCATGCCGCCGCGTCCGGGGGTTACGCCCCCAACCATTCTGGTGCCATAGGCTATGGCCTGTTCGGAATGGAAGGTGCCTTGCGAACCGGTAAAGCCCTGACAGATGACCCGTGTGTTTTTGTCTACTAGCACAGCCATTAGCGGACCCCCTTTACAGCGGTAACCACTTTTTCAGCGGCATCGGCAAGATCACGGGCGGACAGAATCGTCAGGCCGGAATCGGCCAGGATTTTTTGCCCCTGTTGAACATTGGTGCCTTCCAGGCGCACCACGAGCGGCACCGAGAGTTTGACCTCCTTGGCCGCCGCCACGACCCCTTCAGCGATAATATCGCAGCGCATGATGCCGCCGAATATATTGACCAGGATCGCTTTCACGTTTGGATCACGCAAAATAATCTTGAAGGCCTCGGTGACTTTTTCCTTGTCGGCGCCCCCGCCCACGTCCAGAAAATTGGCAGGTGAGCTTCCATACAGCTGGATAATATCCATGGTCGCCATGGCAAGGCCCGCGCCATTCACCAGACAACCGATCTCGCCGTCCAGTTTGACATAGTTGAGATCGCGCTTGGAGGCTTCCAGTTCGACCGGGTCTTCTTCCATGGCGTCGCGCAGGCCGGCGATTTCCGGATGCCGGAACAGGGCGTTATCATCGAAATTCAGTTTGGCGTCGAGGCAGATGAGATTGTCCTGCTTGTTCACCACCAGCGGGTTGATTTCAATCAGGGTGGCGTCGGTTTCCACAAACGCATGATAAATCCGCTCCACCAGATCCTGGCATTGCCGGGCCAGATCAAGATCAAGCCCCAGGGCGAATGCAATGCGCCGGCCATGATGCGGCTGCACACCGGCGACCGGGTCGATGGTCAGGGTGATGATTTTTTCCGGCGTTTTGGCGGCGACCTCTTCAATATCCATGCCGCCTTCCGTCGAGGCGATAAAGGCGACCCGTGACGAATCGCGGTCCACCAGACAGGCCAGATATAATTCGCGCTCTATATCGCAGCCCTGCTCGACATAGATGCGATGCACCATCTTGCCTTCAGGCCCGGTTTGCGGCGTGACCAAAGTCATGCCCAGCATGCGTTCGGCCTCGACGCTAACCTCGCCGATGCTTTTGACCACCTTTACGCCGCCGCCCTTGCCGCGGCCGCCCGCATGTATCTGCGCCTTGATTACCCAGCTTCGGGTGCGCAGCGCGTTGGCCACTTTAACCGCCTCGTCCGGCGTAAAGGCGACGCCGCCGCGCGGCACCGGGATGCCAAATCCCTTAAGTACCTGTTTGGCCTGGTATTCGTGAATATTCATGACACTAGGGGTCCATATTTTGGGGCAGTCGTGCAGCATCGGCCCACAACAACCACTTCTTCACAGCCTCTGGTTCCCGATAAATGGCAACCAGAGATGCGAAACCTCGTTTTCGCTGCTTAGCCCCAGCCCCTGTCTTCTGAGGATTTGGTGAGTTAACCATACCCGGAGAAGTTTAACGTTTCGTTTCCCCTTTATGATCGCGGTGTTATTTTTTTCCGCTTTTGCCCAGATTCGGGCTGATTTTTTTGCAGGCCAGGACAAGATCGCGTACGGCGCCGACGGATTTATCGAACATTTTCTTTTCCGGGCCGGTCATGTTGATCTCGACCACCCGTTCCACGCCCTTGGCGCCGATAACCACCGGCACACCGACATACAGATCCTTGACCCCATACTGGCCAGTCAGATGCGCAGCGCAGGGCAGCAGACGCTTCTGGTCGCCCAGATAGGATTGCGCCATGGCGATGGCGCTGGCGGCGGGGGCATAAAACGCCGAGCCGGTTTTAAGCAGGCCGACAATTTCCGCGCCGCCGTCGCGGGTGCGCTGGACGATTTCCTCCAGGCGTTTCGCCGTGGTCCATCCCATTTTGACCAGATCGGGCAGGGGAATGCCGGCCACGGTCGAATAACGGGTCAGGGGCACCATGGTGTCGCCGTGGCCGCCCAGAACGAAGGTCGAGACATCCTTGATCGAGACGCCGAATTCTTCCGCCAGAAAATACTGGAAGCGTGACGAATCCAGCACGCCCGCCATGCCGATCACCCGGTTATGGGGCAGGCCGCAAACCTCGCGCAGGACCCAGACCATGGCGTCCAGCGGGTTGGTGATGCAGATAACAAAGGCGTTGGGGGCGTATTTGCGAATGCCCTCGCCCACCTGCTCCATCACCTTGATATTGATGCCCAGCAGGTCATCGCGGCTCATGCCGGGTTTGCGGGGCACCCCGGCAGTGACGATGACCACATCGGCGCCCTTGATGCCCGCATAGGTGTTGGCGCCGGAAATTGCGGCGTCAAATCCATCCACAGAGCTTGATTGTGCGATGTCGAGCGCCTTGCCCTGGGGCAGGCCTTCCAGAATGTCAAAGATTACGATGTCACCCAGCTCTTTCAGCCCGGCCAGCAAGGCCAGAGTGCCGCCGATCTGTCCGCCGCCGATTAGGGCAATTTTGCTGCGCGCCATGAATTTTCTCCGTCAGGCTGGGTCACGATATTAACCATAAGGCTTTAGCGCGATTTTTGCTGCGCCGCAAGAGAGTGTAAGAGGCAAATCAGGCTATAAAATGGATTTGTTTCGCTCCGGTCACGCCGGTTTCCTATCCTTGACGGATGTGATAGAAAAATCCCGTGCGGGTGTAGCTCCGCGGGTGTAGCTCAATGGCAGAGCAGAAGCTTCCCAAGCTTACGACGAGGGTTCGATTCCCTTCACCCGCTCCAGACTGCGCCTGTCCGGCCCGGACACCGGTCAGGATCACCATCACGGTCAGCCCCGATCTCAATACCCCAGGAACGCGCTCAAGCGAAGACATGCGAAGCACTATATTTCAGACGTAATTATGCATTGTACTATTTTTTCAAGAAAATTATCGCCTTTCAGAGGTTGAAGAAGCCACGGCGATCGAGGCCGTCCATGGTGAACTGCCGGAAAATCCGGACGCCCCGGCTTCCGGCTGGAATGCTTTCAGAAAGCCATGAGACGAATGGTAACGCAGTGCTATATGGCGATGGCGATGGCGGCGGCGGCGGTGCGGTTTTCAACGCCGAGTTTGCGATAAATTTGTTCAAGATGCTTGTTCACGGTTCGTGGGCTCATTTTGAGAATCTCGCCGATGTCGCGATTTGATTTACCGCGTGCGGTCCATGTCAGCACCTCCGCCTCACGCACAGTCAACGACAATTTGTCTTGCAACACCCGTTCCTCCTTGCACGCAATATAATTGCTGACGCGGAGCAGTATTTCGTTGTGGCCGATTTCGCCATCATATGAGAACTGCAACTGTGATAATTCGTCGCAGGAAACCGAAATCGGCGCGTTATTTGCAACATCTTCTTTGTTGCATTGCCGCAACCAGGATCGCACCATATCGGGCAATATGAAGTTTCGCGCCTTGAAGCCGGGAAGCATCGTGCGCATGAGTGCATTGGCCTGCGGCGTGCACCATAGAATGCGGCCGGAATGATCCGTCGCCAGATGATAGCGGCCCAAAGCATCCAGCGCTTCATAGGCCCGATATGTAAGGCGCGCATTGGCAAGATGCGTCCGGATACGCGCAATCAATTCATCCGGCACGATGGGCTTTGCAACATAGTCAACGCCACCCGCATCAAAGCCCATGACGATATGCGCTGTATCCGTCAATCCGGTCATGAAAATGACCGGCACTTGCGCCGCGGCCATCAGGCGCTTCAGCCGCCGGGTGGTCTCAAATCCGTCCATTCCGGGCATGACCGCATCCATCAAAATGATGTCCGGGATTACCTTTTCAATTGTGGCGAGAGCCTGATCCCCTTCGAGGGCGGCGAGGACGGTCAGGCCCGAATCTTCCAGTAAATCGGTAAGCATAGCGACGGTTTCGGCTGAATCATCTACAACAAGCACGGTGTCGCGCGGAGATTTAGCGGGTATCATTGGATTGCACTCTTTCGATTTCTGCAATGAAACGCTTGAAGTCATATGTTGCGGCGATCTGACGCATCTTCGCCACGAATGGCCGGTTCGCGGGGGAGCTGTTTTCAATATCGTTCAGCTTTGCCTGAATGCCGCGCACATAGCCGATCTGGCCCAGATGCAGCAGCTCCTCAACATGGCGTGATGACGGCGGCGTGATCGCGCCATTCTGCACGGCTGTGTTACGCGCCACGCCATCGGCCTCATAGATCCACTCCAGCTTTAGAAGCGCCTGTATTTTATCCAGCAGCGAAATGATTTTCATCGGTTTAATCAGGCAGTCATCATGCGCGCGGCCGGGCGTAAGGGTACGGTGCGTCTCGTTGATATTTGCCGAGAGAATAATGATTGCGGGCTTGCCGATCCCCATGGCCCGCAGTCTGCGCGCCACCTCCCAACCGTCCATGCCAGGCATCAACACGTCCAGCAGAATAAGGTCAGGATCACTATCCTGCGCCAGCTTAATGCAGGCGGGGCCATCCGAAGCGCTCAAAACTGTGAAGCCAATCGGCGCAAGCACCTCGTGAACAAGGTTGCGATGCACGGGGTTATCATCCGCAGCAATCACTGTTCTGTGCGGCCCGTGATACCCGGTGATGCGTTTCTGCCGCGCGATGGCGGCGCGCGGCCGCATGACTTCCGACAACATCAGCCTGACACAGAACAGGCTGCCTTTGCCTGCCGTACTGGTGACGCTGATGTCACCGCCCATGGTTTCGGTCAATACGCGTGCGATGGTAAGTCCAAGGCCGGTTCCAGCGGAAACCTTGATTTCCTCCGGTCCGTGCACGCGCTGGAAAGGTTCGAATATTTTTGCGATATCCTGCGCGCGGATGCCGATGCCGGTATCCTCGATTTCAAATGCCGCCACCTGATTGCGATAGGTAACGCGCAGCGCAACATGGCCTTCACCAGTGAATTTTATGGCGTTTGAAAGCAGGTTGATCAAAATTTGACGCAGCCGATTTTCGTCTGTATAGACCACCACCGGGATCTGGTCCGTCACTTCATAGTGAAGCGCGATACCCTTGGCATTTGTCTGTAGACGAAACATATCCACAAGTTGATCCAGAAACTCGATGATCCGCACTTCTTCTCGATTAAGCTGAAAACGCCCCGCCTCGATCTTGGAAATATCGAGCAGACCATCAATCAGAACCGAAAGATGCTCGGCGCTGCGGCGCACCACCTTTATGGCGTCCACCCGCCGCGCCGGAATGGTTTTGTCGCGTTCAAGCAGTTGCGCATACCCCAGAATCGCATTCAGCGGCGTTCGCAGTTCGTGACTAAGGCCCACAACATACCGGCTTTTCGCTTCATTCGCGGCCTCGGCGACTTCTTTCGCCCGCTGCAATTTGGCGTCCGTGATTTTGTGCGCCCCGATCTCGTCAAACAGCAGATTATTCTGCCGCAACGATTCCTCCTCCGCCACATGACGGCTTTCTTTCGCCAGCACGTACAACCAGACTGCAACGCAATTTATCAGGGACATGACCAGGAATACGGCCCCGAGAATCGACCGGGAGCGCGCCGTGTCTGCGTCCGCATCAATCGTTGCCTGCAGATAGACCAGCATCAGCCCGGCGCCCAGCACCAGCGTGACCATAAAAAACACGCGCAGATAATTGCCCACCCGCGAATTGAGCGGTGTCCTGATCCATTGCGGCAACGCCATTTCGAGACAGCTCAACAGCTGGCCGCCATAGGGCGCTACCTGTTTGCATACGTCATGACAGCGTGCGTCAAGTGAACAGCACAGGGAACATATCGGTCCTGAATAAGCGGGGCACATCGCCATATCTTCCGGCTCGAATTTGTGCTCACAGATGCAGCAGCGGATGGACACTTTACCGCGCCAGGCCAGATGGGGGCCGCGCGCTATGTAAAACCGGCCCCTGGTTAGCGCCGCAATGACCGGCGACGACACAAAGGCCACACCTAATGCGACGTAGGAGGATAGCGCCTGCGCCAACACGCCAAACAGATTGAGGTGGGCGGCAAAGCCCGCAGCGACCGCCAATATCATCGCACCAACGCCAACAGGATTGATGTCATAGAGATGCGCGCGTTTGAATTCAATGAAAGGCGGGCTGAGGCCTACCGGTTTATTGACAACCAGGTCGGCCACCAGTGCGCCTATCCAGGCGATAGCGATAATCGAATACAGCCCAAGTATTTTCTCCAGCGCCTTGAAGATGCCAATTTCCATCAGCACCAGAGCAATGACCACATTGAATACCAGCCACACAACCCGGCCGGGATGGGTATGGGTTAGCCGCGAAAAGAAATTCGACCATGCCAGCGATCCCGCATAGGCATTGGTTACATTGATCTTGATCTGTGACAGGACAACAAAGACGCCAGTACAGCCAAGCGCCAGTTCAGGCGAAGAGAACACATATTCAAATGCGATAAGGTACATTTGTGTTGGCTCTGCCGCGCGTTCCAGTGGCACAAAATGCTGGACTGCGAGGACAGCAAGAAACGATCCGCACATTAATTTGAGTACGCCGGGTATAATCCAGCCCGGGCCGGCGGCGAGTAAGCCCGTCCACCAGCCCAGGCGCTGTTTCCGGTTGCGCGGGAGGAAACGTAAAAAGTCGACCTGTTCACCGATCTGCGCGATCAGCGCAAAGGCAACCGATGAGGCGGCGCCAAACAGAATGATGTTGAAATTGCCATCCGTACTCTGACTGCCGGAAAAATTTATCCAGCCGTCAAGCTTGCCTGCGCCATGCGCCGCAATGAAAATAAAGGGCAGCAGTTGCAACAATATCCAGAATGGCTGTGTCCATAATTGCAGAAGTCCAATGAACGTAATGCCGTGGGTCACCAGCGGGATTATCACCACCGCGCTAATAATATATCCCAGCGCCAGCGGCACGCCAAAGCACAGCTCCAGCGCCAGTGACATGATCGCCGCCTCAATCGCAAAGAACAGAAACGTGAAGGACGCATAGATCAGTGATGTTATGGTCGATCCGATATAGCCAAACCCCGCGCCGCGTGTCAGCAGGTCGATATCGACACCATATCTGGCGGCGTAGTATGCGATGGGTAATCCGGTTGCAAAAATAATCACGCTCACCACGAGAATGGCGGCGGCCGCATTGGTAAATCCATAATTTAGCGTAATGGCGCCGCCTATGGCTTCCAGCGCAAGAAACGAGATCGCGCCCAGCGCCGCATTGGCGACACGGAAGCTCGACCATTTGCGCGCATTTTTCGCGGTAAAGCGCAGCGCATAATCTTCCAGCGTCTGATTGGCGACCCATTTATTATAATTGCGCCGCACACGAATGATTTTTTGACGCGCAGTCATGGCCAATCGCCTTTATTCAAAACGCGGATCTCCATTACGGTGACACAGGCAGTCTAACGCCCCCTTTGTGCGGTGCACAAGAGTCAATTTGCATTGCAATATAATTCCCGGCGCGCAGGCCGGATCAAGCGCCATCCCGTATATCCGGCGGACGCACAGCAAAGACCGTCTATGTAAACCAGCGTCAAAAAATGGCGCATCATGCCCATAAAATCAGCAGCAGTTGGTCAAAATATGAGCGGCCATTGCTGTCTCTCATTATGGCGCGGCGCGAAAGTTTCTCCATATACGTCAAATGACGTATTGCTGCATCGCAATATATCTGGCGATTGTTGACGCCACGGATCGCAATCCTGCGACTCCGCCACTGCAATTGAGGAGGCGTTACATGTCGTCTGATAACAAGAAACCCGGGGTCCCCGGGGCCTGGGACTTTCAATCACCCACACGCCGGCAATTGCTAATCGGCACAGCGGCGCTTGCAGGCGCCGCAATGTTGCCCCGCAGCGCCTGGGCGCAGGCATTCCCAACCAGTGTGGTCAATACAACGGGCCTTGCGGTCACGGATACTGAGGTGACGGTTGGCATTCTGCATTCTGTCACGGGCACCATGGCGATTTCCGAGACGGGTTCTGTGCAGGCAGAGAAGCTGGCTATTGAACAAATAAATGCGGCGGGCGGCGTATTGGGCCGCCAGATCAAATTCATTCAGGAAGACGGCGCCAGCGATTGGCCGACCTTTGCTGAAAAGGCCAAGAAGCTGCTTGTCAAAGACAAATGCGCCTCGGTCATGGGCTGCTGGACGTCGGCGTCGCGCAAGGCGGTGCTGCCGGTGTTCGAACAATATAATGGCATGCTGTATTACCCGACCTTCTATGAAGGGTTGGAGCAGTCCAAAAACGTTATCTATACCGGTCAGGAGGCGACACAGCAGATCATCGCCGGTCTTGACTGGGTGGTAAGGGAAAAGGGCGCCAAAAGTTTCTATCTGCTGGGTTCGGACTATATCTGGCCGCGCACATCGAACAAGATCGCACGCAAGCATATTGAAAACTTCCTCAAGCTGAAAGTGGTGGGCGAGGAATATTTCCCGCTCGGGCATACCCAGTTCAACTCCGTTATCAATAAATTGAAATTGACCAAGCCGGACGTGATCTATGCAATCATCGTGGGCGGCTCGAACGTGGCGTTCTACAAACAGCTTAAAGCCGCAGGCATTGATTTGACCAAGCAGACCCTGGTGACAATCTCGGTGACCGAAGACGAAATCCTTGGTATTGGCGGCGAAAATATCGTCGGCGCCTATGCCTGCATGAAATATTTTCAGTCGCTCGACAATCCCAACAACCAGGCCTTTGTCTCCGAATTCAAAAAAATGTGGGGCGCGGAAACGGTCATAGGCGACGTGACGCAGGCCGCCTATCTCGGGCCGTGGCTGTGGAAACTGACGGTGGAAAAAGCTGGCTCCTTTGATGTCGACAAGGTGGCGGCGGCCTCGCCGGGCATTGAATTCAAGGGCGCGCCGGAAGGCTATGTGCGCATCCACGAAAACCACCATTTGTGGAGCAAGACCCGCGTCGGCCTTGCGCGCCTCGATGGCCAATATGACGTTGTGTATGAAACGGCTGACCTGATGGAGCCAAATCCATTTCCCAAGGGCTATCAATGATCTTCCAGTCATGTCCGGGCGGCCCGCCGCCCGGACGGTGAGGTTCAGCAATCAATTTGGCGCCCCGCTATCAACGGCCCTTGTATGGAGTAACACGATGTTCATGGAGTATTCGCTTGGTGATCTCGGCTCGATTTTTGCGATGCAGGCGTTTGCAGGACTGATACTTTTCTCCGTGTACCTCTTAATGGCGCTGGGGCTCGCCATCATCTTTGGCCAGATGAATGTCATCAACATGGCGCATGGCGAGTTCATGATCCTCGGCGCCTATATGACATATTTGTGCTCGCACCTGTTTCAGAGCTATGCGCCCGGCCTGTATGACGGTTACTTCTTTGTGGCCATGACCGTGGCCTTCATTGTTTCAGGCGGACTGGGACTGATCGTGGAGTGGCTGCTGATCCGGCACCTCTATTCCCGCCCGCTGGACACGCTTTTGGCGACCTGGGGCCTTAGCCTGATCATGCAGCAAACTTTCCGTTCCGTCTTTGGCGCACGCGAAGTAGGCGTTGAATTGCCAGCCTGGATGATGGGCTCGCTGCCGGTGACCGGCTCCATTGAGGTGCAGATCAACGGCCTGTTCGTCATGGTGCTGACGCTTTTCATAACCGGGATTGTGGCGCTATTGATGTTTCGTTCGCGCTGGGGCCTGCAGGTGCGCGCGGTGCTGTCAAACCGGGTCATGGCGGGCGCCGCCGGCGTCAACACCCAGCGTGTTGACCGGCTTACCTTCGGGCTTGGCTGCGGCATTGCCGGGATCGCCGGTTCGGCCTTCACGATGATCGGGTCCACCGGCCCGACGGCGGGTCAGCTCTACATTGTCGATACTTTCCTGGTGGTTGTCTTTGGCGGCGCGCAGAGCCTGCTTGGAACCGTATTTTCGGCGCTCTCCATCTCGCAGTCGCAGTCGATCATGGAGTTCTTCATGTCGGGCTCGATGGCCAAGGTGATCACGCTGCTGTTTGTCATCGGACTTTTGATGCTGCGCCCGCAGGGCCTGTTTGTCCTCAAGATCAGAAAGTAACACACCATGTATGAGCTGCTTACAAGAAATCGAAATCTGGAACTGCTGGGCATCATCCTTACCGGTATTCTGATCGTGGTGGCGTTGCCGCTGGCGCTGGATATTTTCCGCCTGAACCTTGTCGGGAAATATCTCACTTACGCCTTCGTTGCGGTTGGCCTTGTGCTGTGTTGGGGGCATACCGGCATCCTCAGCCTTGGCCAGGGGGTATTCTTTGGCCTTGGCGGCTATTGCATGGCGATGTATCTGAAACTTGAAGCATCCACGCCCGAGGCCACCAAAATTCAGTCGACGCCGGGCATTCCCGATTTCATGGACTGGAACCAGCTAACCGAACTTCCGCATTTCTGGGTTCCGTTCCAGTCTCTGCCGCTGACGCTGATCGCCGTATTCGCAGTACCTGCGCTGATCGCATTTATCCTTGGCTATGCGCTGTTCAAGCGCCGTGTGGGCGGCGTTTACTTTGCCATCATCACTCAGGCGCTGGCGGCGGTGCTGACTATTCTGATCATCGGGCGGCAGGATTTTACCGGCGGCATTAACGGGATCACGGATTTGCGCACGCTTCTGGGCTGGGATATCCGCACGGACAGCGCCAAATACATTCTCTATTTCGTCTGCTGCTTTGCCCTGCTTGGCAGCATGCTGCTGGCGCGTCAGATGATCGCCAGTAAGCTGGGGCGTATTCTGATCGCCGTGCGCGACAAAGAGGAGCGGGTGCGTTTCTCCGGCTATGACCCCGCGCTGTTCAAGGTTTTCGTATTCTGTTTCGCGGCTGCTGTTGCGGCGCTTGGCGGCGCGATGTTTACCTTGCAGGTCGGGTTCATGTCGCCTTCTTTCGTTGGAATTGTAACGTCTATCGAGATGGTGATTTTCTGCGCCGTAGGGGGGCGTCACTCGGTGGTCGGCGCAGTCGCCGGCACCCTGTTGGTGAATTGGGGCAAGACGGTTTTTTCAGAAAGCTTCCCCGAACTGTGGCTGTTCGCCATGGGGGGGCTGTTCATTGCGGTTGTCCTGGCGTTTCCGCGCGGACTGGCCGGCCTTTTCACCGATCAGCTGCTGCCGCTGATCGGCCGCAAGCTGGCTGGCGTACCGGCCGGCGCCACGCCCGTGTTGGCCGAGTAGGGAGAGCGCTATGGCCAACTCAACCAGTTTTCTTCTGGCGCTGGAAAATGTCAGCGTGTCATTTGATGGCTTCAAGGCCGTCAACGAACTTAACCTTTATATCGACAAGGGCGAGTTGCGGGTCATTATCGGCCCCAACGGCGCGGGCAAAACCACGGTGCTCGATCTTATCTGCGGCCGCACCAGGCCGAGCAGCGGCTCGATAAAATTCAACGACAGGGAAATCACCAGGCTGAACGAACAGGATATTGTGCAGCTTGGTATTGGACGCAAATTCCAGACGCCGTCGATCTATGAATATCTTACCGTGTTCGAGAATCTTGAAATTTCTTTTCCGCGCGGACGCACTGTTTTCGGCGCGCTGTTCTGGAAACGCACCAGCGAGATTATCGATCAGGTGAATGCGATAGCGCACATGATTTTCCTCGACAAACATCTGAACAGCCCCGCCGAAATGCTGAGCCACGGCCAGAAGCAGTGGCTTGAGATTGGCATGCTGCTGATCCAGGACCCGGAATTGCTGATGCTGGACGAGCCGGTCGCCGGCATGAGCGTGGCGGAACGCGCAAAAACCGCCGAGCTGCTGAATGAGGTTATCAAGAACCGCTCGGTGATCGTGATCGAACACGACATGAAGTTTGTCGAGAGCATTGCCCACCGCGTGACCGTCCTGCACCAGGGAAAAGTGCTGGCCGAGGGCAGAATGGACGCGATACAGGCCAACCCGGAAGTCAAGGAAGTCTATCTCGGCCACTAAAGGAAGCGATCATGTTTGAAGTGCGAAACCTTAATGTTGCCTATGGCCAGAGCCAGGTGCTGCATGGCCTCGATTTCACGGTCGAGCCTGGAGAGATCGTTGCGATTGTGGGCCGTAACGGCATGGGCAAAACAACCCTGATGAAATCCCTTATCGGGGTCGTCCCGGTAAAATCCGGCAAGATCATTGCCGATGGCGCGGACCTGACAGCCATGCCCAGCCACGCGCGGGTCGCCAATGGTCTGGCCTATGTGCCGCAGGGCCGTCAGATTTTTGGGGCCATGACGGTAGAGGAAAATATCAAAACGGGCCTTTCCGCCACCCGCAAAGTCACGGTGCCGGACGAAATCTACAGCCTGTTTCCCATCCTGTGGGAGTTCAACAAACGGCGCGGCGGCAATCTGTCCGGCGGTCAGCAGCAACAGCTTGCTATCGCGCGCGCGCTGGCAAGCGATCCGAAAGTTCTGCTGCTCGATGAACCCACGGAGGGCATACAGCCTTCGATCATCAAGGATCTCGCCAAGGTGCTTAAGGAAATCCGCGATATGCGCAATCTGTGCATCATCGTCAGCGAGCAGGTGCTCAGCTTTGTGCTTAGCGTCGCGGACCGCATTCTGGTTCTGGAAAATGGATCCATCGTACATACCGATGTGCGTGAAGGTGTCGATGAAGCGGCCATCACCCGCTTCCTCGCCGTGTAGAGCCATGTGCAACACAAACAAATGGAAGGAGCAACACAATGCCTGAGACCTTGATCAAAGTTGATCTGGCAGATTCCCCCTACAACAACGACATGATCCATAACCGCTGGCATCCGGATATTCCAATGGTGAGCTGGGTGAAGCGGGGCGCTGATTTCATTATCGAAACCTATGACTGGACCGGCGGGTTCATCAAGGACAATGATTGCGCCGATGATGTGCGCGATATTGATCTGTCGATTGTGCACTTTCTGTCCGGCCCGATTGGCGTTGAAGGGGCCGAACCCGGCGATCTTCTGGTGGTTGATCTGCTGGATGTCGGCGCCAAGCCGGATAGCCTGTGGGGCTTCAATGGTTTCTTTTCAAAGAAGAATGGCGGCGGCTTTCTGACCGACCATTTCCCGCTGGCGCAAAAATCCATCTGGGATATTTCGGGGCTTTATACCCATTCGCGGCATGTGCCCGGCGTTAAATTCGCAGGGCTGATCCATCCCGGACTGATTGGCTGTCTGCCGGATCAAAAGCTGCTGGATATCTGGAACAAGCGTGAGATCGACTTCATCGCGACCGAGCCCGCGCGGGTGCCCCCGCTGGCCAACCCGCCGTTCGGTCCCACCGCCCATGCGGGCAGAGCCAAAGACGCCGCCAGGGCCAGGGTGGCGGCGGAGGGCGCGCGCACCGTGCCCCCGCGCGAGCATGGCGGCAATTGCGACATCAAGGATCTGTCGCGCGGCTCAAAGATTTACTTCCCGGTCTATGTCAAGGGCGGCGGGCTTTCAATGGGCGATCTGCACTTCAGTCAGGGGGATGGCGAAATCACTTTCTGCGGGGCCATTGAAATGGCGGGCTGGCTGCATATCAAGGTGGATGTCATCAAGGACGGCATGGCGAAGTACGGCGTTAAAAATCCGATGTTCAAGCCTTCGCCGATTACGCCGAACTATAATAATTATCTCATCTTCGAAGGCATCTCGGTCGATGAATGGGGTAAACAGCATTATCTTGACGTCCATGTCGCCTACCGGCAAGCCTGCCTGAACGCCATCGAATATATGACCAAATTTGGTTATTCCAAGGCCCAGGCCTACGCCATTCTTGGCACTGCGCCGGTGCAGGGGCACATCTCCGGCGTCGTTGATATTCCCAATGCCTGCGCAACGCTGTGGCTGCCAACCGACATATTCGAGTTTGACATCATGCCAAACGCGGATGGCCCGGTAAAACATATCAAGGGCGGCATAGATATTCCAATGTCATCGGACAAATAATCTTTTGCAGGCGCGGGGCGGCATGACGCTGCCGCGTGCCTGCTCCCGTTAACAAAACTGGGACGCCAATCATGCCGATTTACGACTATCTCTGCGATTCCTGTGGCCCGTTTACAGAAATGCGGCCGATGGCGGAATATGAAACGCCGTGTGAATGCCCTGTATGCAATTTGGATGCGCCCCGTTCACTCTCGGTTCCCCATTTCGCCAATATGGCGCCCGAACGCCGCCATGCTTTTGCTACGAACGAACGCAGCGCCCATGCGCCGCAATCCTCCACAGAATATAAATCACGACATGGCGCAAACTGTTCGTGCTGTACGGGGAAAGGCTCACGTTTCACGGCGCGCGCCAAGGATGGATCAAAGAGCTTCCCAACCAGCCGCCCCTGGATGATATCACACTAGCAGGCTGCTGAAAAACCCGGAATTGTCATTCTGATGGCGCGCAGCGGCTGAAGGATCTCCAGCGTTTATGGCGCCTCTGAGATCC
>JBEBFX010000161.1:0-7417 GCA_040081735.1 Alphaproteobacteria bacterium
CGATTTCCACAATCACTTTTTGGCGATCCTCGATTCCCGCCTCCTGATAGACCGAGATGGCGAAATCCATGTCGAGCATGACCGCTGAATTAACCGCCGTGATGACCTCGCCCAGACGCTTCGCTTTCCAGCGGTAGGTCCTGATCGCAAGATCGGTGAGGTCAGACAGCACCAGGGCGTAGCCGCCAATATACCAGCGCGGCTCCAGTCCGATGCGGTTATGCACCGTGCCGATGGTGCGCACGCCCTGGATATAGGCCTCGTCAAAGCGTCCGTTGAAAAGTCTGCCCCAGTGCGCGGTTTGCGCGCTGACCAGCCGTGACACCTGATTGTTCCCATCAGCTTGACCAGAACCGGCTCCGCCGTGAGCTGACGGTAAAAGCGCTCCAGAACCCTGGGCAGCGCCTTTTCGACCTCAGGCCAGAATTCGCGCAGGGCCTTGCCGGTTTCTTCGTTCCCCCGTCTCGCCCGCCTGGGGCGTGAAGAGGGAACTTCGGAAATCCTGAACTTTACGCCGCGCGCACCTCGGTCAGGAACGTGTCCACTGCGGCTTTCAGCATCTCGCCCTGTCTGGCCACCTCACCCGAAGCCGCCTGCACCTGACTTGCCGCCGCGCCCGTTTCGCCCGCAGCCTGACTGACGCCGCCGATATTCATCGACACCTGGCCGGTGCCTCTTGCGGCCTCCTGCACATTGCGCGCGATTTCCTGGGTTGAGGCGCCCTGCTCTTCCACCGCCGCCGAGATGGCCGATGTGATCTGGTTGATCTCTTCAATGGTCTTGCTGATGTCACCGATGCGCGTCACCGTATCGCCGGTCGCTGATTGCATCGCGCCGATCTGGGCGGCGATTTCCTCGGTCGCCTTGGCGGTCTGGTTGGCCAGGGCCTTGACCTCGGTGGCGACAACGGCAAAGCCCTTGCCGGCTTCGCCGGCCCGCGCCGCCTCGATCGTGGCGTTCAGCGCCAGCAGGTTGGTCTGGCTGGCGATGTCGTTAATGATGTTCACCACATTGTCAATCTTCTGGGCCATTTCAGCGAGGCCCTTTACGGCCGTCATGGTGCCGTCTGCCTCGGCAACCGCCTGGGTGGCAATTCTGGCCGACTGTTCCACCTGACGGCTGATCTCCCTGACCGAGGCCGTCAATTCTTCTGCCGCAGCGGCCACCGTCCGCACGTTGACCGAGGCTTCCTCCGAGGCCGCCGCCACTGTGTTGGCCTGCTGGGTGGTCTCTTCCGCCGTGCCTGCCATGCTTACCGCCGCTGCGTTCAGCTCGGTCGAGGAAGAGGACAGGGAATTAAGGGCGCTCGTCACCTGCATTTCAAAGCTTCTGATCAGTGCTTCCACAAATTTCTGACGTTTCCCACGCTCCTCTATCAAGGCCTCCTCGTAGACCGAGGTGGCGAAATCTATGTCGAGAATAACCGCCGCGTTGAGGGCGGTGATCACCTCGCCAAGCCGTTTAGCCTTCCAGCGGTAGGTCTTGATCGCCAGGTCGGTGAGGTCCGACAAAATCAGCGCATAGCCGCCAATATACCAGCGCGGCTCCACACCCATCCTGTTCAGCCCTGCGCCGATGGCGCGGACGCCCTGGATATAGGTCTCGTCGAAATTACCGTTGAACAGTTTGGCCCAGTGCGCCGCTTGCGCGCTAATTAGACGCGACATCTGATTGTTACCCATAAGTGCGGCGAAAACAGGTTCGGCAGCGAGTTGACGCTGAAAGCGCTCCATAATTTTGGGCATCGCCTTCTCGATTTCAGGCCAGAATTCGCGCAAGACTTTACCCGTCGCTTCGTTAATGCGCATAAAGCGCAGACGCGATTCACGTTCAACATTATGATTGCTTTTCATAAATACCTTCCCCTTTATTACAATCTGGCGGACACCGGGTTATATTAGTCGCAGGTATTAGTTAATAATTTCTGTCGTTGCGGGTATAAAACCCTGTTCTATCATGATACTTATCGACCGTAGATCGCCGGAAAATATGGACTGGCCTCATTCTGAATTCTTTACAGCAGCCTTCAGCGCCGTGGCGCAGGCCAGAAGGATTGCGTCCTCGCGCCTGGCCCTGTAACAGAGGACCGTGGCAAGTCCGGTGAGGCGCCAAACAGGAGAAAATTCAAATGGCGGATGCTCAAAAAGCATATTTTCAGTGGGATGATCCCTTCCAGATGGCGGATCAGCTGAGCGAGGAAGAGCGCATGATCCGCGATGCGGCGGCGGCCTTTGCCAAAGAACGGTTGATGCCTGGAATTGTGCAGGCCCATAGGCACGAAACTTTTGACCGCGCCATATTCCGCGACATGGGTGCCGCCGGCCTATTGGGCCCGACCATTTCCGGTTACGGATGCGCGGGAGTTAACTATGTTTCCTACGGCGTCGTCGCCCGTGAAATTGAGCGCGCCGATAGCGCTTACCGGTCCTGCATGAGTGTGCAATCCAGCTTGGTGATGCATCCGATCCATGCCTATGGCACGGATGAACAGCGGGAAAAATATCTGCCCAAACTGGCTACCGGCGAATGGATTGGCTGTTTCGGGCTGACAGAACCTGATCATGGTTCTGACCCTGGCGGCATGATTACCCGGGCGCGCAAAGTCAGCGGCGGTTATAGCCTGTCAGGCGCGAAAATGTGGATCACAAGCGCGCCCATCGCAGACATTTTTGTGGTGTGGGCCAAATCCGATGCCCACGATAACGAGATTAAAGGCTTTGTCCTGGAGCGCGGTATGAAGGGTCTGGCCACGGCGAAGATCGAAGGCAAGTTTTCCCTGCGCGCATCCCCCACCGGCTCTATCAGCATGGACGGCGTGTTTGTGCCCGAGGAAAACCTGCTGCCCAATGTGGCGGGTCTTAAGGGGCCGTTCGGGTGTCTGAATAACGCCCGTTATGGCATCGCCTGGGGCGCGCTGGGCGCGGCGGAATTTTGCTGGCATGCGGCGCGCCAATATACGCTTGACCGCAAGCAGTTTGGAAGGCCGCTAGCGGCAAATCAGCTAATTCAGAAAAAACTTGCTGATATGCAGACGGAAATATTCATTGGTTTGCAAAGCTGTCTGCGCGTGGGGCGGCTGAAAGATGAAGGCCTGGCGACGCCCGAAATGATTTCGCTGATCAAGCGAAACAGTTGCGGCAAGGCGCTCGATATCGCCCGGACAGCGCGCGACATGCATGGCGGCAATGGGGTATCTGATGAATATCATGTTATTCGTCACGCCATGAACCTGGAAGCGGTGAATACCTATGAGGGCACCCATGACGTGCACGCCCTGATATTGGGCCGGGCGATCACCGGCATTGCCGCTTTTTCCTAGAGCAATTCCTTTTCTGATTGAACCCACAGGTTCAATCAGAAAAGGAAAAATTGCTCTAAATTATCAGATAGACCATGTTTTACGGATCAGACGGGATCGCCTGGGGCGATTCCGTCTGATCCGAACATGGTCTAGGGGCTATAGGGATAGGTTACGGGAATGTGGAAAACGGAAATAATCTAGCGGCGGTGATTTAACTGATCCTGCCAGAAACTTTCGAGGGCCGTAAGTCTGTCATTCAGGGCGTTCGGCTCAATGATCCCCGCTTCTTTCAGTAAACCGGCCTGGCGGTTATACATATCACGCACCAGATTTCGAACGCGATGCCCGTCGCCTGTAAGGCCACGCGCACGGAGCGGCGATCCAAAGCCGAGCGTTCATGATGGATAAATCCAGACTGAACCAGTTTCTTCAGGTTGTAGGAAACGTTTGATCCAAGATAGTGCCCCCGTGACCGCAACTCACCAGCTGTCATCTCGGCGTCGCCGATATTATATAGAAGCAGTGCCTGGATATTATTCACCTGAGTGACCCCGGCCGAATCCAGCTCCAGTTTAACCAGGTCCAGCAGCAGCCTGTGCAGCCGTTCAAGGAAAGCTACGCAAAAGGTATAGGCCTCAAGATTTTGCAAGTGCGGCACAGTCGTCATTTCTGCGTTTTCTGAGTCACCGGCATTCATTTTCAGCATAACCGCTCTCATGTGCGGGCCAGGCCGTTTTCATCTGCCGAAGCACGAAAAAATAACGGGAAATTTCATAAATTCAAGAATAAACCAAAACATATTTTTATTCATTGCCCGGCTCATCAAATCGCCAAAACCGTGTAGCCGTTATCACACAACCAGCTGAATCAATTTTCGTTATTAGAGCATCTATGGTTATCTTTCAAAATTCCCTGTGCCGTCAATTTAAGAAATGAATAAAATCGGAGTGCTATTTTAAATGAACAGCAAGAATGGTTTTGAACGGCGTCCGGACCCGGCGCCGCCGTCCGGTCAATACCTGTTTGAGCAAACAGGTATATTTATCGGCTACTGGTTTAGGCTTGCCAAAAAAGGGCTGATTCCGGAAAAATCCAGCATCAATCCTCGCGCTATGCTCAGCCTTCTGCCGTCTGTCATCATGCTGGAAACGGATCGGAATCCGGGGAACTATCGTATTCGTTTGTTTGGCACCGGGAATATGCAGCGATGGGGCTTTGAGGCAACCAGCACCAATTATCTCGATTTTGCCGCCCCGCAACAACATCGGATTATATCGGATAATTTTTCCCGGATACATGCCGTCCCGTGCGGCGTCGTGCTTGCCGGGGACGAACTTTATACGTCTGGGCGCGTGGTCCGCAACGAAATGGTCCTGATGCCGGTAAAAGCCGCAGCCAGCGGATATAATATCCTTTTGGGCATAATCAGCGCCGAGGCGGATAACGGTCATGAATATGGCAGCGATATACTGGCGAGTGTTTTTTATTCGATCAGCGCATTACATTACATCAATATCGGCGCAGGCGTGCCTGCCTAGCTTCCGCGCAGAAACTGGATAATGCCGGAAAAGTCCTTGTCACCAAAGCCAGCCGCGTTAAACAGGCTGTAAATGGACTGGGCTTCGGCCCCAAGCGGCGTTGAAGCGCCCGTCGCAAGTGCGGCCTGTTGCGCCAGTTTCAAATCCTTCAGCATCATTGCCGCTGTAAAACCGGCTTTATAATCATTATTGGCGGGCGATGCGGGCACGGGTCCTGGCACCGGGCAATAGTTGGAAATTGACCAGCATTGGCCGGAAGCATTGGCCGTAACTTCAAACAGCTTGGCGTGATCGAGCCCGAGTTTTTCACCCAGCACAAAGGCTTCGCAGACGCCAATCATGGTGATGCCCAGGATCATATTGTTGCAGGCTTTGGCCGCCTGGCCATTGCCGGATCCGCCCGCGTGCACCATCAGCCTGGACAGGGGTTCGAGATACGGTTTGGCGCGGGCGAAAGCGGCCTCTGCGCCGCCAACCATAATGGTCAGGGTTCCTGCCGCAGCCCCTCCGACGCCGCCCGACACGGGGGCGTCAACCATGTCCAGTCCGGCCTGCGATGCGGCGAGCGCGACCTCGCGCGCGGCTCCGACATCAATGGTCGAGCAGTCAATAAAAATTGGTTTGCCCCTGACACTGGCAAGCAATCCATCCGTTCCCAGATAAATGCTGCGGACATGCTCGCCTGCCGGCAGCATGGTAATCACAGCGTCGGCGCCCTCCAGCACAGCCGCCGCCTCGTTAACTACTGTGGCGCCATCCTGGGCCGCGGCTTCACGCGCCGGGGCCATGACATCAAACGCCCGGACCTGATGGCCTGCCTTCAGCAGATTGCGCATCATGGGCCGTCCCATATTGCCAAGACCGATAAATCCGATATTCGCCATTTCCAGGTTTCCTTTATTATTAAAGTTTCAATTCGCGCGGGCCCAGCGGCGCAAAATACGCATCGACACCGGCGTCGCTGATCGCCGCCAGCGTATCCGGGTTCCATTGCGGGGATTGCCCCTTGTCAATCACAGTCGCGCGCACCCCTTCGTAGAAGTCGCTGCCTTCTATAAAGCGGTTTGCCAGCCGGTATTCCATTTGCATGCACGCGTCAAAGTCAAGTTTCGCGCCCTCGCGCAGTTGCCGGAACGCCACCTTGGTGCTGATGGGCGACTTGCCAAGAATAGTGCTGCGCGTCTGCGAGGCCCAGGCGTCGCCTTCCCAAAGCAGGGCTTCAACTATTTCCTCAACGCTGTCATGGGAAAAAATACGGTCTATGCGTGTGCGGTGCTGGGCGAGAGGGGGCGCATCGGGGGGTGTTTGCGCGAATTCCGCGATGACCGCATCCACGTTTGCCGCCTGCGCCAATGCCGCCTGCAAATTATCAAACTGCGCCGCAGGAACAAATGCCGTGGCGATGCCGCAATATAACGCATCCGCCGCGCTGATCCGCGTACCGGTCAATGCCAGAAATACCCCCAGTTCGCCGGGGCACCGGGACAGGAAATAGGAACCGCCCACATCGGGGAAAAGACCGATGCCCGTTTCCGGCATGGCGAAACGGAGGTTTTCACTGACGATCCTGTGCGCCCCATGCACCGACACCCCTACCCCGCCGCCCATGACGATGCCATCCAGAAGCGCGATATAGGGCTTTTCATAATGCTTGATCAGGGCGTTCAGCCGGTACTCGTCATGATAAAAGCGGTAAGGATATTCATCCCTGGCAAGTCCCAGATCATACAGCGCGCGAATATCGCCGCCTGCGCAAAATGCCCGCCCGGCGCCCTTGACGGCGACAGAACGAACAGTTGAATCTTCCCGCCACTGATGCAACTGCGCCGAAATAGCGTGGCACATGCCAAGCGTCAGGGCGTTCAGCGCCTCGGGCCGGTTCAGGATAATGACGCCCAGGCCACCCGCCCGTTCAAAAAGCACTTCTTCTGCACTGCTCACTCTCTTAATCCTTCAACAGTTCGCGGCTGATGATCACGCGCATGATCTCGTTGGTGCCTTCCAGAATTTGGTGCACGCGAACATCGCGTAAAAACCGCTCCAGGGGAAAATCGCGCAAATAGCCATACCCCCCGTGAATTTGCAGCGCCTCGTTCACCACATTGAATCCTGTATCGGTGGCGAAACGCTTGGCCATTGCCGCAAACAGCGTCGCGTCTGACGATTTTGCGTCAAGCTTGGCGGCCGCCTGGCGCAGCAGCAGACGCGCCGCCTCCATTTCGGTGGCCATGTCCGCCAGCTTGAATTGCAGCGCCTGAAAATCAGCCAGACGTTTGCCGAACTGGCGGCGCTCCTTCATATAGGCTCTGGCAAGCTCCAGACTGGCCCCTGCGGCGCCCAATGAACAGGCGGCGATGTTCAACCGCCCGCCATCGAGCCCCTGCATGGCGATCTTGAAGCCCTCGCCCTCCCCGCCGATCAGGTTTGCCGCCGGCGCCCGGCAATTATCAAACAGCACCATGGCGGTAGGCTGGCTGCGCCAACCCATTTTTTCTTCCGGTTTTCCAAAACTCAAACCGGGCGCGCCTTTCTCCACCAGGATGCACGAAACGCCCCCCGGCCCGGCCCCCCCTGTGCG
>JBEBFX010000027.1:0-25624 GCA_040081735.1 Alphaproteobacteria bacterium
GATGTGGGCAAGCCGCTCGTGGGCGCGATGAAGGGCGGGCTTTGGGAAGTACGCTCGAACCTCCCATCGAAACGCATTGCACGGGTTTTGTTCGGTGTTGAAGGCGGGCTGATGGTGATCCTGCATGGCTTCGTCAAGAAAACCGCGCAGACGCCGGGCGAAGATTTGAAACTGGCGCGTAAGCGCTGGACTGACTGGAACAAGTATAACGCGTGATCACTGATTGGGCCGCTGGTTAGAAATTGAGGACTTGCATATGACAACCAAAGTGAAACCTTCGAGAACCGGCGACACCGTAGATTCGTTGTGGGAAGAAATTGGTATCCTCGAAGATGTCCAGGAGCGCACCGTGAGAAAAATGCTTGCCGCCGAGCTTGCAAAAGCGATGACCGCAAAAAAATGGTCTAAAGCCGAATTGGCGCGTCAGCTTCGGACATCCAGGCCGCAGATCGAGCGCTTGTTGGACCCCGCTTCCGCCGGGGGGCTTACCGTCTCTACCCTGGCGCGGGCGGCCAGAGTGGTCGGCAAGCGTGTCAAAGTATCTCTCGTCGCGGCGCAATAAGATTATCCCGCGTGACGCGGCCAGCAGGAAAACAGGGCATAAACAAAAAAACTCTTGGCCCGCTGGCGCGTGACATTGTGGAAAGCATGGAGGAATACGCCGCCTACAGGCGCGGCGAAAAAACAGGTGTCAAACTCTATGCCTTCGCCAGGGTTCCCGAAGACGTAGATGTGAAAGCCATACGCCAGAAACTTGGCATGACGCAGCAGCAATTCACCAGCTTCGGCTTTTCACTAAGCGCTATCCGCCACTGGGAATCCCGGCGGCGTATGCCGGAAGGCCCGGCCCGCGTGCTGCTCATGGTTATCGCACGCGACCCGGGCGTTGTCCTGGAAACGCTGCATTCCAATTAAAAGGGGGGCGGTAAAAACTGTCAGGTCAAGACCTGACCCCGATTTCCCCTACTTGCCGTCCTGCCTGGTCAAGCGGCCGGATGCGGTGCGCACGGTCTCGCCGTCAACTGACCGCCTGTAGAAAAGTTCCATGGCGCCGCCGGTCACGGTGCGGCGGTAAATTTGATGCTCGCCACGGCCATCCTCTTGCACCGTGAATGTCCTGAGTAACAGGTTGTTACCCTCAAGGCTCGCCCATGCGAGGCGTCCACCCAGCTCGGGATCGCCGTCTTTCGCGCGCCATTGCCCCTCGCCTTTTGGCATAAGGACGAGCGTGGTTGTTTTTAATTCTCCGGGCTGGTTCATCTTGGAATTCGACATTTGCAGTGTCAGCCAGGTGATCTCAAAACCGCCGCCGCCGGCAGCCTTGATATCGACATCAAGCTCGCGCCGGGCGCGCTCGGATAAAGCAAGCCAGCTTGCATCCTTTTTTTCGGTTTCCGCAAAGCCACTACCGGTCCAATGCCCAAAGAAGTGATCAATGCTGATTTGCGCACGCGCGGCTTCGGGCGCAGAGCCCGTGCCCAACGCCAATGCAGGCGCAAACGCCAGCGCCAGCCAGATTATTGCGCCCGATACCGCCATTTTCGCCATCGACTTGATATTTAACATGATCTCTCCTTTTTGCCTGCCGCGCGCAACCCGGCCAACCGGAAGTTTGACCGCACTGCCGGCAAGGGTCAATATTTAAAAGTCCCTTTAAGAAGTTTTCTGAGCATGAGGCGGATTGAGATTAAGAGGAGGAATTAAAGCGGACGCTTCCCTTTAATTCTTCGCCCCCTCACCCCGGTCCTCTCCCGCAAGGGGAGAGGGGGCCAGCCCGCGCTCGCCACCCAGTGCGCGGCGATAGCGCCCCTGTTGTGAACCATTGCCAAATCGTAATCGATCTGCATGGCCTGGCCAGGTTTCGGCGCGGACGTTGAACGCCTTGCCGGGACGCATGGGTATTTCGGACGACCCGCTGCGCCAGCGCTTGCGCGGCGAGAATGCCGCTCTGACCATTGATCCGCTTACGGAGCGTAACCCCAGCGCCTGCGGTTACGCTCATCCCGAGTTCTTCCAGGCCATGATGCTTTAAGCTCACGCCGGTGTGAGGGCGGGTTTTTCATGGTCATAGGCGAAATAGGGCGCGGTATGGTGTTTTAACAGCGCAGGCTATATAGCTTGCACTGGAAATCGGCCGTAAACTATAACCTGTCCGCCAATCAGTCATAACCCTCAGGTACACCGCGCATGACGCTTGCCCCGTTTTCCGCATTCGAATGGCTGGTTGCCGGGCGTTATCTGCGTTCGCGGCGGCGCGAGGGGTTTGTTTCGGTCATTACCGCGATTTCCTTTATCGGCATCGGGCTGGGCGTGGCGACGCTGATCATTGTCATGGCGGTGATGAACGGCTTTCGCATTGATCTGATGTCGCGCATTCTGGGGGTCAATGGGCACATGGTTGTGCAGGGGCTGGGCGGGCCGCTGGAGAATTTTGACGCCATCGCTGAACGCATCCGGGCTGTTGACGGGGTGGTGCGCGTAGCCCCCATCGTCGAGGGGCAGGTGATGGCGAGCGGCCGGGACGGCGGCGCCAGCGGCGCGCTGGTGCGGGGCATCCGCCAGGCGGATCTGGCGCGGCAGAGCATGATCGCGGAACATATCCTGACGGGTGCGCTGGATGATTTTTCCCCGGATGGCGGCGTCATCATCGGCGCGCGTCTGGCCCAGAAGCTGGGGGTGCGGATAGGCGATAATATTACGCTGCTATCGCCGCGCGGCACGGCGACGCCGTTTGGCACCGCGCCACGGGTGCTGGCGTTTCCGGTCGCCGCGATCTTCGAAGTGGGCATGTCGGAATATGACAGCACGTTCGTATTCATGCCGCTGGAAGCGGCGCAGAAATATTTCCGGCTGGGAGAAGCCGTCAGCGGCCTGGAAATCATGATCAAGGACCCTGATCAGGTTTTGCAGATGAGTGAAACCGTCAAACAGGCGGCGCAGACGAATGTTCATATCGTCGACTGGCAGCAGATCAATTCCAGTTTTTTCAGCGCTTTGCAGGTGGAGCGCAATGTGATGTTCATGATCCTGACCCTGATCATTCTGGTGGCGGCGCTGAACATGATTTCCGGGCTGGTCATGCTGGTAAAGGACAAGGGGCATGACATCGCCATCCTGCGCACCATGGGGGCGACAAGCGCCAGCGTCATGCGGATATTCTTTATCTGCGGGGCCAGTGTCGGCGTGCTTGGATCGCTGGCGGGCGCGCTGACGGGCGCCGTTTTCTGCGCCAATATCGAGGCCATCCGGCAATTTGTGTCCAGCCTGACCGGAACCGCGCTGTTTTCTCCAGAAATTTATTTCCTCAGTCAGATGCCCGCCGAGATGGACCCGATGGAAGTGACATGGGTGATCATTATGGCGTTGAGCCTGTCGATGATGGCGACGTTGTATCCGGCGTTCCGGGCGGCAAGGCTCGATCCCGTCGAAGCGTTGCGCTACGAATGAGCGCCATGGAAATCGCCCTGGCGCTGCACAACATTCAGCATGCCTACGCCACGCCCGTGGGGCCGCTTGCGGTGTTGAAGGGGGTTTCGCTATCGCTGGCGCGCGGCGAGGTGGTCGGGCTGATCGCGCCATCGGGCGCCGGCAAATCGACATTGCTGCATATTGCAGGGCTGCTGGAACGCCCGGTTTCGGGAGAGCTTATTCTGAATGGGCGGGACTGCTCGAAACTGAATGACAAGGCGCGCACCCTGGCGCGGCGCCATGAGATCGGCTTTGTGTATCAGTTTCACCATCTGCTGCCGGAATTCAGTGCGCTGGAAAATGCCGCCATGCCGCAGATCATTGCGGGTGTTTACAGGATAACCGCCGCTGCGCGCGCCATGGAACTGCTGGATAAACTGGGTGTGGGCGCCCGCGCCACGCACCGGCCGGCCGAAATGTCAGGCGGCGAGCAGCAGCGCGTGGCCATCGCCCGCGCCTTTGCTAATCGTCCGTCGGTTCTGCTGGCGGACGAGCCGACCGGCAATCTGGATAGCGAGACGGCGGACAAGGTGTTCGACACCATGGTGGCGGCGGCCCGCCATGAGGGTCTGGCGGCGCTGATCGTCACCCACAATCCGGCCCTGGCCGCGCGCATGGACCGGGTGCTGCGGCTGGACAAGGGCGTTATCGTAACCGGCTGAATTGGTTTTCGCGGGAGTTGCAGTGGCTAGATTCTGGCTGCGTAAAAAGATGTTCCAAGATGTTCCGCGCGCCTTGACTAGTGGCAGCCTTTCAGCTATTCTGATGTTTGGAACACCATGAAACATCGGAAATCAGAAAATGACTCAGAATTATATAGCGTCTGCTAAACGGAACCCTGGTCGGAAGGCGTGGCTCGTTGAGTTCCGTCACCCCCTAAGGAATGACTCGAACAACAAGCCCGGTAGGAAGACCCGTAAGGGGCTAGGGACCGAAGACGAAACGGAGGCGCAGCGGCTTGTTGAGCAGCTCAATAAAATGCTCAGGGACGATAGCCTATGGTCGATTGGGGCAAAATCTGAGGCGTCGAAGCGGTATGATCCCAGAGTTATCGAGATTTTTTTTAGTGAGATTGAACCGCGCGGTGGCTCCACAGTACAACTCCGGGACAAGCTTCTTCCTCTGCCGTCGCGCGACGATGGATATGCTCGTGTTTTGCTGATGGGTGTGCCTGGTGCCGGCAAGACCACACTTATGCGTCAATTGATCGGCACACACCCGAAGATAGAAAGATTCCCATCGACGTCAGTAAATCGCACAACCACGTTTCCTACTGAAGTGGCGCTCCGTGATGGTCCATATGAAGGCGTGGTTACATTCATGTCGGAGCATGAAACGCGTTTTGAAATTGAGGAGTCACTTTCAGCAGCCTTCATCGAAGCATTAGGGGGGAATACCAAGCAGGTTGCTCGCGCATTTCTGGAAAAGAGCGATATGCGGTTTCGCTTAAAATACTTGCTTGGGGACTATGACGCCGGACTAGATGAAGTAGATCCTTACGATAATGATGGGCAGAGCGATCTATCATTAGATATGGACACTGCGGAAGCCCCAACACCAGCTGAGCGAGCAACGCTACAACAGACGCTCAATATGTACATCGAACGTATAAACAGGATGGCATCGGAAGCAAAAAATGCGTTTGAGGCCGATCAAGCAAGCCTAATCGCGGATATGTCCTCTGATGATCGCAATGCCGCCCTTGATCTTATCGAAGAGATGGCCGTTATGTCGGACACCTTTATCGAACTTGTATCCGATGTTCTTGACGAATTACGGACAAAATTTGCTCTCGTTACAGATGGTCACTTCGAGAAGACGACGACAGGGTGGCCGAAGGCTTGGTATATTAAAAAGGCGGTCGATGATCGCGCAGCCTTCCTCACGGCCATTCGATTTTTCTCGGATAACCATCACCGTTCATGGGGCAAGCTTCTTACGCCGCTGGTAAATAGTATGCGCGTGGTTGGCCCCTTCAAGCCGACCTGGGTAGATGAACCTTCGCAGCTTGTGATAGTTGACACTGAGGGGCTTGGTCACAAGGCGGATGCAACCGCTGACTTGCCTGAGCATGTGCTGCCGCTCTTACATGATTCTGACGTAATTCTCCTAGTAGAAAGTGCGAAGAATGGCATGACGAATTTTGCATCCGGCAAGGCCCTTGAAGCTATTGTGAACACTGGCCATACGCGCAAGCTGGCAGTCGTTTTCACAAATATGGACTTAGTCAAAGGGGACAATCTAAAGGGGCAGGCTAAGATTGATCATGTGTTTGGCGGCCTTCGCAATGTTGTCGATAATCAATTAGCTAAGAATGTTTCGGCAGATGCAGCAAGAGGTCTATTAGAACACCTTGAGACGAGTACATTCTATGTAGGGCTGATTAACGAATTTGACCCTATACCTGCGAAGCCAGAGTTAATAAGGTTATTGGGTTACCTTGCCGCTGCGCAACCGCCGGTGTTTGAACCTGTGGCATTTCCAAAGTATCGTGACGACAAACTGGGATTTGCCATTCAAGATGCGGCTAGAGATTTCCGGCAACAATGGAAGGGAATGCTTGGTTTGACCCCTGCAAGGCCAAAGCCGTGGCAGACCATTAAGGCTTTGAGCCGTCGCTACGCCGAGGGCTGGGATGACGGATTTGTGCTGCGCCCAACTTCCAACCTCGTTGCGGCTCTATCGGCTTCCATCTCTCGATTTCTTGAAACGCCAATTGAGTGGACGGGCAACCCAACGCCAGAACAGAAGCGCGAAACGATTGACCGTATCAAGCGCAAGATTACCCGCGATCTTCCTCTTTTGAGCAGCAGCCGACTGCGTGCGCAGCCGCAGCCCCAATGGCATGAAGCTTATTCATTGGTTGGAACTGGCACAACGAAAGTGCGAGCTAACCGAATTGAAGGCATCTTTGAAAGATTTGTACCTGTACCGGATGCCGTATCGGTAGATCGTCACGTGTGGGAGTTCCTTGACGAAGTGAAAGCTGTGGTGACAAAAGCTGTTGATGAAATCAAACAAGAGATTTCTGCAGCAAAAGACGCCAGTGCGCGAACTAAAATTTAGGTGGGCTTGGGGGTGGTTTGATCGCTGAGATGTCCAGCGGCGAGCAGCAGCGCGTCGCGATTGCGCGCGCCTTTGCTAATCGTCCGTCGGTTCTGCTGGCGGACGAGCCGACCGGCAATCTGGATAGCGAGACGGCGGACAAGGTGTTCGACACCATGGTGGCGGCGGCCCGCCATGAGGGTCTGGCGGCGCTGATCGTCACCCACAATCCGGCCCTGGCCGCGCGCATGGACCGGGTGCTGCGGCTCGACAAGGGCGTTATCGTAGCGGGCTGATTTTCCTGGATAATTTATGCGCCGTATTACGGATAAATATTATGCTTGACTTTTTTAGAACAAATAGTGTACATGCATGGAAACTAAGGAGAACGATCATGCAAATGTGGGTTAAGGATACATTGGCGCTGGTTTCACTGTTCGCGCTGTCCTGGATGGGAATGGCCTGGATTGCGGTGCTGGATCTGACATGATGGCGGGTATTGGGGAATTTCCAATGCCGCATGCAACCGGACGATGCGGCGGGATTGCAAAAGCCGGTGGTGAGCATGCCGGGACGCGCCGGTTCACGTCAGGCGCGCCGTTTTTGACGGGTGCGGGCCGGGCATGGATCAATCGATGATGCGCCAGGCCGATGCTGTATCGTAGAAAAATTGCTCGGAAATAATACGGTCTCCGCGCCACTGCTGAAGCGCAAGCTCTTCGATGCGCCGCGTTACGCCCTGTTTGTCGGTCGCATCGAACACCCAGTTGATGGCCACGATATCGTTATCGTGAACGACGGATTTAGGGGGGTGCGTATGCATTTTCTGAAGCCGGGCGAGGGCCCGGGCTTCATGCGCCATCAGCACATCGCGGCCCCGGCGCGGCGCCGTCAGGTTTTCCTGCATTGTCGCGTTCTCGTCGTAAAATTCGCGTATGGCGTCTACATGATCGCCCGTCACAACCGCTGTAATGAAGTCGCTGAGGCGTTCCTTCGTGGGCATTTCCGTTTTTCCTGATGTAAAATTACCGGTTGTTAGAGAGTAAATGATGCCCTGGGGCAGTTCCAGCAAGAAAGGCAGCGGGTCTTGCCGACGATAGGCGTTGTTATTTTACAACAAAATGGTAGGATTCGTTGCAACACTGATAGCCACGGCGCGCAGGGACTGCATGCAAGCTCAAACACAAAATAACGCAGACAAACCTGAAGTTCCCGGCAAAGCCGGTGCGTTGGAATTTGCGGGCCGGTTGCGGCGCTTTATCCAGCGTCATGCGGACACCATCGCCAGCGGCAGGGTAACGTTTGGTCTTGGTTTGGCGGCGCTTATGTCGGCTATCGCCACGTATCTGGCGATTTCGGATTTTTCGCCCTTTGAGACCAGTCCGCAGCTTGTGCTTGGTTTTCTGCTATTGGATCTGGTGCTGCTGCTGGCGCTGGCGACATTGGTGGCCTGGCGGCTGGTGGCGTTATGGATGGCCCGGCGCAGCGGCACGGCCGGATCACGGCTGCATGTGCGGCTGGTTATCCTGTTTGGTCTGGTGGCGATTACGCCGACCATCATCATGGCGGTGTATTCGACCCTGACCATCAATCTCGGTTTTCAGGCCTGGTTTGGCGAGCGGGTGTCGCAGGTCATATCCGCCTCGGTGAGTGTCGCCGAGGCCTATGTTGAAGAACACAAGATGATGATCCGCGCCGAAATACTGGCGATGGGCAACGACGTTAACCGCGCCCTGCCGGTGTATTATCAGGATCGGGCCGCCTTTGCCAATATCGTCAATCAGCAGGCGCAATTGCGGTCATTGGCAGACGCCTATGTGCTGACCAGCAGCGGCGAAGTCCTGGCGAAATCGGGCATGAGTTTTTCGGGGACTTTCACGCGCCCTTCTGCGGCGTCGATTGCCAGGGCCGCCGGGGGCGACGTGGTGATATTGGCGAGCGAGCGTGACGCGCAGGTGCGGGCATTACTGAAGCTGGACCGGTTTCTGGACGCCTATCTGTATGTCAGCCGCTTTGTGGACCCCAGAGTGCTGAATACCGCAATGCAGGCGCATCGGGCGGCCAGCGATTATGCGGCGCTGGAAGGCCAGCGTGGCGGTATTCAGATTGCCTTCGCCCTGATCTATCTGGCGCTGGCCATGCTTGTGCTGCTGGCGGCAATTGCCGTTGGTTTCTGGCTAGCCAACCGGCTGGTGGAACCGATAAGCCGCCTGGCGGTGGCGTCAGAACGCCTGCGCGATGGCGATCTTACGGCGCGGGTTGAGGATACCCCTGGCAATGATGAAATTGGCGCGCTCAGCCGGTCCTTCAACCGCATGGCGGGACAGCTGGAGACCCAGCGCAGCGAACTGCTTGGCGCCAATTTGCAGCTTGACCGGCGCCGCCGGTTTACCGAAGCGGTGCTGGAAGGCGTTACGTCCGGCGTCATTGGTCTTGATGCGGACTGCAAGGTGAACCTGGCGAACGGCGCCGCGATGAACCTGCTCGATAGCCGGGGCGAAAATCTGGCGGGCCTTAGCCTTGAGGCGGTGGTGCCGGAGATGCAGCCCCTGCTGCTGGATGCGCGGGCCTGGCCGGGGCGCATTATAGAAGGCGAAATTAACCTGGGCGGCGGCGAAGCGGCCCGCAATCTGCTGGTGCGGGTGGCGACGGTAAGCGATGCGGCCGATCGTGATGGCGCTTCCGCCGCGCCAGGGGGTGAGGTTGCCCGGGCGGGCTTTGTGGTGACATTTGATGATATTTCAGCGCTTGTGTCGGCGCAGCGCACAGCGGCATGGGCCGATGTCGCCAGGCGGATTGCCCATGAAATCAAAAATCCGCTTACCCCTATTCAGCTTTCGGCGGAACGGTTGCGCAGAAAATACGGCCATGAAATCACATCGGACAAGGAAGTTTTTGAGCGATGCACGGAAACCATCATCCGGCAGGTGCGTGAAATTGGCCGTTTGATTGATGAATTTTCTTCCTTCGCCCGTATGCCGGCGCCCGTGCTGCGCCGGGAAAATCTGATCGAAATTGCGCGCCAGGTGGTGTTTCAGCAGCAATTGGCATCACCGCAAATCCGGATTAATTTTGCACATCTGGAGCAGCCGGTGCAAATCTACTGTGACCGCGCGCAAATCAGCCAGGCGCTGGTCAACATCATCAAGAATGCGAGCGAGGCCATTGAAACAAGAAAACAGATGGATGGCGTCGATGGCGTGATTGAGGTGCGGATAACCTCCGACAAGTCAGATCGCATAATTCTTTCGGTGCTGGACAATGGCTGCGGACTGCCTCGTGAAATCAGGCGGCGATTGACGGAACCCTATGTCACGACACGTGAAAAGGGGACGGGGCTGGGACTGGCCATCGTACGAAAGATTGTCGAGGATCACGGCGCGCGCATCAGTTTGCAGGATCTGGCGGAAAGCTCGACCGCGCCGCAGGCGAATTTTGGCGATATGGGCGCCCATGTGCAGATTATTTTCCCCGCACAAATCCGTAACGATCCTTCTCATGTGGCGAACGGCCGCGAATCTGTTATGAGTGGCGAAAATAACACGGAAGCTGCTCCGCAATACCATACAGGTGTCTAATGTCCCGTGACATTCTCGTCGTCGACGATGAAGCCGATATTTGCGATCTGATTTCCGGTATTCTGGAAGATGAGGGCTATAAAGCGCATTCTGCCGCCTGTTCCGACACGGCGCTGGCCGCCATTGCCAGACGAAGGCCTTCTCTGGTGCTGCTGGACATCTGGCTGGAGGGATCGAAACTGGATGGCCTGCAATTAATGGAGCGGTTGCGCCGTGATGATCCCGAGTTGCCCGTTGTGGTCATCAGCGGTCATGGCAACGTGGAGATTGCGGTGTCGGCCATCAAGAATGGCGCCTATGATTTTATTGAAAAGCCGTTTCAGACCGATCATTTGCTGGTGACGATCAGCCGCGCAATTGAAGCGTCGCGTTTGAAACACGAAAACCGGGAACTGCGGCTAATCTCCGGCGGCGAGACAAGTTTTATCGGAGAATCTCCGGCCGCCAATCATTTGCGGCAGATTATCTCAAAGGTCGCCGCCACCGGCAGCCGTGTACTGATTAACGGGCCGGCGGGCGCCGGAAAAGAAGTTGTGGCGCGCCTGCTGCATCAACAATCGGCCCGCGCTGGCGGTCCCTTTGTTATTGTCAACGCCGCGAATATGGCGCCGGAACGCATGGAGCGGGAACTGTTTGGCGCTGAGGCCGAGAATGGCGGTTTACCCATCACCGGTCTGTTCGAACGCGCCCACGGGGGCACCCTGTATCTTGATGAAGTTGGCGATATGCCGATGGAAACCCAGGGCAAAATTCTGCGCATTCTGGTCGACCAGAAGTTCGAGCGCATCGGGGGCCGCAGCCAGGTTCAGGTCGATGTGCGCGTTGTGTCGTCCTCGGGCATCGATCTGCGCGAGAAAATTTTGCATGGCGCGTTCCGGGAAGATTTATTCCACAGACTTAATGTTGTGCCGGTGCGCGTGCCGCCGCTGTCCGAGCGGCGCGAAGACATTCCTGTCCTGATCACGTATTTGATGCAGCGGCTTTCCATCAGCCTGCGGACGCCGGCGCGTAAACTTTCCGAAGACACAATCGCAACCATGCAGACCTATGATTGGCCGGGAAATGTGCGGCAGTTACGCAATGTCATCGAGAGGCTGCTGATCTTCGCGCCCGATGACGCCGAGAAGGCCATTACCGCCGATATGCTGCCGGCAGAACTGGGCGCGGCGACGCCGCTTTTGCTGCGCGCAGGCGGTGGCGGTTCCAGCGAAGTGGCGATGTCCCTGCCGCTGCGCGAAGCGCGGGAAATGTTCGAGCGCGATTATCTGATTGCGCAGATAGAACGGTTTGGCGGCAATATCTCCCGCACGGCCGCCTTTATCGGCATGGAACGTTCGGCGTTGCATCGGAAACTGAAATCCCTTGGCGCATATCCGAATCCGGTTTCAAATGGCCAATCGGAGGGTGTGCTGGTTTACGACAAGGAAGACCACTAGCGTGTGAGGCCGGGCGCGCCGGGCTGACGCTGACGCGCGATTTTTTGTTTCGGGAGTGAATTTTTACTGTGAAAGTCATTGTTTGCGGCGCCGGACAGGTAGGGTTCAATATCGCCAAGCAGCTTGCTGCGGAGCATAATGACGTAACGGTTATCGACCATAGCGCCGATCTGATCCGGAAAATCGGCGATACCCTGGACGTTCAGGGCATGGTGGGCCACGCCTCTCATCCGGATGTGCTGGAGCGTGCGGGCGCCCTTGATGCGGATATGATTATCGCCGTCACGCAAAATGATGAAGTTAATATGGTTGCCTGTCAGGTGGCCCATGCCCTGTTCAGGCTGCCCATGAAGGTTGCCCGCATCCGTAACCAGAATTATCTGCAAACCCAATGGCTTAATTTATTCAGCCGCGAGCATCTTCCCATTGATGTCATTATTTCACCGGAAGTCGAGGTTGGCCGCGCCGTGCTGCGGCGGCTTGCGATGCCTGGCGCTTTTGAAGCGGCCCCCTTTGCCGATGACCGCGTGATGATGATTGGCGCCTTGCTGGAAGAAAACTGCCCGGTTGTGAATACGCCTTTGCGGCAGCTCACTGATCTTTTTCCGGATTTAAATATTATCATTGCCGGGGTTGGCCGCGAAGGAAAATTGTTCGTGCCAAGCGGCGATGATCAGCTGCGCGTTGGCGATCAGGCGTTTTTTATTACCGAGCCGGAAAAAGTCCGGCGGGTTCTCGAAATTTTTGGTCACGAGGCAAAACCCGCGCGGCGTGTAATTATCCTGGGCGCGGGCAATATCGGCATGTTCGTTGCGAAAGAGATGGAAAAAAATCAGCCGTCGGTGCGCGTCAAATTAATCGAATATCGTAAAGAGCGGGCGGAAGCGGCGGCCGATCTTTTGTCGCAGACAGTGGTTTTGCACGGGGATGCGCTGGATCTTGATATCCTGCATGAGGCCAATATAGCGGAAACGGAAGCCATTGTTGCTGTAACCGATGATGATGAGGTCAATATTCTCGCGTCGGTTCTTGCCAAGCAGGGCGGTTGTCAGCGCGCAATAACGCTGATTAACAATCCCGGCTACGGGCCGCTGATGCGCACCCTTGGCATTGATGTCTTTATTGATCCGCGCGCAATGACCGTTTCAAAAATTTTGCAGCATGTCCGCCGCGGCCGTATCCGGGGGCTGTACAGTCTGTATAATGGCGCGGCGGAAGTGCTGGAGGCGGAGGCGCTGGAAACCGCGACTGTCATCGGCAAGCAGCTGAATCAGGCTGATATCCCGCGCGGCATCATGATCGGGGCCATTGTCAGGGGCAGTCAGGTGATTATTCCGCGCGGCAATACAATTATCCGGACAGGGGACCGTGTCGTGATTCTGGCGCTCGCAGACATGGTCAAAAAAGTCGAGCAAATGTTCAGGGTCAGCCTTGAATATTTTTAAATAAGTGACGGTGCGCCCTTGGCGGATAAACCAGGAACCGGGTTATTGGCGGGAGATATGCCGTGAAAGCGGACGCGGCCCTGTGTGTATTCGGGTGGTTATTGGCCGGGTTGAGTTTGTGCATGTTTGTCCCGGCCCTTGGGGCCCTGATTGCAGCTGATCTGGAGCTTGCGCAGGTTTTTTTTAACTCAGCGGTGGTGAGCAGTTTTTTTGCGGGAGTGCTGATTATCAGTCTCAGGGGCAAGGAAGCCGAGCTGACCAGACGCGGGAGCCTGTTGCTGACCTTTCTGGCCTGGACCATCCTGCCAATTTTTGCGGCGATGCCGTTTTATTTTTCAGGAGTGATTTTCAGTCCGGGGCACGCATTGTTTGAAGCAGTTTCGGGATTTACCACCAGCGGCGCCACCATATTAACCCATCTTGACCGTCAGCCGGCGGCGGTTTTGGTGTGGCGCGCCCTTCTGCAATGGCTTGGCGGACTTTTCACCGTGATTGCGGCCAGCGGTATTTTCGCCGTACTGGGGATTGGCGGATTTCAGGTGCAATATGCGTCAATGCCCCATGGCGGCGGGCAGACATTATTTGGCCGTCTGCGCCAGATTTCGCGCGCCCTGTTGTCCATCTATGCGGTATTGACATTGCTCTGCCTTGTTTCCTTCTGGGCCGCCGGCATGCCGATTTTTGACGCATTTTGTCATGCGCTCAGCACGGTTTCGACGGGTGGCTTCAGCACCCGTGACGCATCCCTGGGCGCATTTAAATCACCGCTGGTAGAAGGTGTTGCAGCGGTCTTTATGATTCTTGGCGCCATGAACCTGGCGTTGCACTGGTCAGCAGCGAACGGACGATGGCGCGGTTACTCCCTGGATCCCGAGGCGCGATATCTGGGTGCCGCCATTTTTGCCGCCATTTTCAGCGTATATGTGATGGTCCTTATCAGCGGCTATAAAACCGGGACCGGGGCGCTGCACTGGGCGCTGTTCAATGGTGTTTCCTTTTTGACCACAACAGGGTACTGGACCGGTAATATCGCGGGGGCGCCATTGGGCGTCGGTTTAATTCTGCTGGCGGCGATATTGGTGGGCGGGTCTACGGGTTCAACCGGCGGCGGCTTTAAGGCAATGCGGGTTGGCCTTGTGATCAGGCAGGGCTGGCTGGAACTCGCGCGGCTTGTCAGCCCCAATGAGGTGCTGCGGTTGCGCTATGGCGGCGCCGGGGTGAAGGAAACCCAGATTGCCGCAGTCTGGGCGGTTTTTACCGGGTTTAGCTTTGTCCTTGCGCTGGGCACAATTCTCATTGGCCTGACGGGCCCGACTTTCGAACAGTCTTTTTCGATCGCGGCTGCGGCGCTCAGCAATTCCGGTCCGGCGGCGGCGCTGTTTTTCACCGATCCGGTCACACCTTATGCATCCCTTGCCGAATCCACCCGCGCCCTGGCGATGATTGGAATGATTGCTGGAAGAATGGAGGTGCTGGCGCTGCTGATCCTGCTCAGTCCGGCATTCTGGCGTGACTGAGCCGAAATCTAGGCTGGCGGGCGGATGAGCCGTATCGCCTATGTCAACGGGCGATATCTGCCGCTGCGCAGTGCGCGTGTGCATGTGGAAGATCGCGGGTTTCAGTTTGCAGATGGCGTGTACGAAGTTTTTCCCGTTTATAAGGGGCGGATTGTCAATCGCGAATGGCATTTGCAGCGCCTTGCCCATTCGTTGCAGGAATTGCAGATTGGCTGGCCGGCGCCGCCGGAAGTGCTGACAGCGATACTTGCCCAAATGCTGTTGCGTAACCGGATCACTGCCGGCGGAATGATTTATTTGCAGATCACACGCGGTGTTGCGCCGCGTAACCATATGTTCCCGGCGCGCACAGTTCATCCCACACTGGTGATCATCGCGCGCCCGGTCGATATGGCCGCCCGCGATGCACAGGCGGCGGCGGGCGTGCAGATCATCAGCGTTCCGGATTCCCGCTGGGCCAGGCGCGATATAAAAAGCGTGGCCCTGCTGCCGAATATGCTGGCCAGGCAAAAGGCGTCCGAGGCGGGCGCCGCAGAGGCTTTATTCGTTAATGACCGGGGAATTGTCACTGAAGGCGCGTCATCCACCTTCTGGATTGCCGGGGCGGATGGCGCATTGCTAACCCATCCTTTGGGGCATGAAATATTACCCGGGGTAACGCGCCGGGCCGTGCAGGCCTTGGCGGGGGAAATGGGTCTTAAGGTAGAGGAACGGGAATTTAGCCTGCCGGAGGCAATGGCAGCAAAGGAGGCGTTTTTAACCAGCGCCACAAATTTTGTCATGCCGGTGACCCGGATTGACGCGCAAATCATTGGAAATGGCGCGCCAGGCCCGATTTCTACTGCACTCAGACGGGCATATATTGCCAAACTTGAAGATTTTTCATGAGAGCCACTTCTTTTTTCGCGCTTGCAGCATAATATAAGTGTAGCATAGGGTTACAGTGATCTTGGGCGCCCGGATTTGTTTGTGTCAGGTTGCTTTTCACTGAAACGGTTACATCAATAATGGGGACATCGCACATGTCATCTGAAAAGTCCCAGAATTTGCAGGATGTGTTTTTGAACGCCGTCCGCAAAAACAAAACGCCCTTGACGATATTTCTCGTAAATGGGGTGAAGTTGCAGGGCATTGTTACGTGGTTCGATAATTTTTGCGTGCTCTTACGCCGCGATTCGCAATCGCAGCTGGTCTACAAGCACGCCATTTCAACGATTATGCCCTCCGTGCCCGTGGAGCTTTTTGTCGGTTCCCAGGACATGGAATCGGCCAGCCGGTAGAATATTGTTTGCAAATCGATAAAGAGCGGGATGCATCACCCATCAGAATAGGGCAGCCTGGATCAGGGCATGCGATAGTTCTGCATCCCTATTTAAAATCATCCGCATCTGGCGGCGGCGTTAAAGGCGCACGTACGCCCGATGCGCGACTTGAAGAAGCGGCAAGGCTGGCGGCGGCAATCCAGCTTTCGGTTTCTTTCAGGATTGCGGTTCCTATCGCGAAGGCGCAGCCGTCACATCTGTTTGGCACGGGGAAGGTAAATGAACTGGCGGGGATTATCGCCGATCTCGCGCCTGACGTAGTGATTGTGGATGGGTCGCTGACGCCGGTGCAGCAGCGCAATCTGGAGCGCGCCTGGAATGTGAAGGTTATTGACCGGACCGGATTGATTCTGGAAATTTTCGGCGCCCGCGCGCAAACACGCGAAGGGCGGTTGCAGGTTGAACTGGCGCATCTGAATTATCAGCGCAGCCGGCTGGTGCGGTCCTGGACGCATCTGGAGCGCCAGCGCGGCGGCATGGGTTTTTTGGGCGGGCCAGGTGAAACCCAGATCGAAACGGACCGGCGGCTGATTTCTGAACGCATCGCAAAACTGACGCGCGAACTGGATCAGGTAAGGCGCACCCGCGGCGCGCACCGTAAGGGACGCGCGAAAACGCCGTTTCCGGTTGTTGCGTTCGTTGGATACACCAATGCGGGCAAGTCAACGTTGTTCAACCGTCTGACACGGGCGCAGGTGTATGCGGATGACCTGTTGTTTGCGACACTTGACCCGGCCATGCGCGGAATCGAGCTGCCGGATGGCCGCCGGACGATATTTTCCGATACAGTAGGATTTATTTCCGATCTGCCAACGCATTTGATCGCTTCTTTTCGCGCGACACTGGAAGAAGTGCTGGAGGCGGATTTGATCGTGCATGTGCGCGATATTGCGCACCCGCAATCCATGGCGCAGAAGCAGGACGTATTAAAGGTGCTGGAGGATCTGGGCCTTCCGGAACAGCGCAGCGGAATGATGCTTGAGGTATTGAACAAAATTGATCTGCTTGATCCTGAGCGCCAGAACGAAGTGCGCAATATGGCGCTTCGCTCAGAAAGTGTTTTTCCAGTATCGGCGGTAACCGGGGACGGCTGCGAGGCGCTTCTGACCGCAATTGCGGCCCGGTTATCAGTCAGACGTGAGATGGTTGATCTGCATATGGCGGCGGGCGACGGGGCGGGGCTTGCGTGGCTGCACCGGCATGCGGAGGTCGTTGAACTGCATCACCGCGATGACGGTACGGCCCATGTCCGGGCGTCAATCGATCCCGAAGACCTGGCGCGGTATCGCAAACGCATAGCGGCGGATTAATCTGCAACGAACGGATTGGTTCTGCGTTCCTCGCCAAAAGTGGACAGTGGGCCATGGCCGGGCACGAACACCACGTCTTCTCCCAACGGCCACAGCTTCTGTTTGATGGACCGGATCAGGGTGTCATGATCGCCGCCGGGCAGATCAGAGCGCCCCACAGATCCCTGAAACAGCACATCGCCGACCTGGGCGATTTTGGAGACCGGATCGAAAAACACCACATGGCCCGGCGTGTGCCCAGGACAGTGATAAACATCCAGTGTAATGGCGCCAAAGCGCACCTGATCGCCATCCACAAGCCATCGATCAGGCGTGAACGCCCTGGCGGGAGCAAGGCCATAGCGGCGCGATTGTTCCGGTATCCCGTCAATCCAGAACTTATCGGCGATGTGCGGCCCCTCGATAGGCAGGTTCAGGCGTTCCGCCAGTTCCGCTGTCGCGCCGGCGTGATCCATATGCCCGTGTGTCAGCAGGATTTTTTCAAGCGTCATGCCAATCTGCGCGACCGCAGCCAGAATTTTTTCGATGTCTCCACCCGGGTCCACGACGGCGCCCATCATTGTCTGCTCACAGAGCATCAGTGTGCAGTTCTGCTGGAACGGGGTAACCGGCAGGACGCCAATTTTCATGATGTGCAGCCTCTAAGCTTTTAGAAAGGCTTTGGTGAGGCGCAGGAATTCGTCCAGTTTGTCGTGATGCACCCAATGACCGGCGCCTTCCACATTCTCGACCTGCACAAAACGGAAGAATGATGCGCGGCCGTCTTCCAGGGGATTGCTGGCCCAGCTTTCGGTGCCGCGGAACAACAGGGTGGGGCAGGAAATCGCCTCCCATATTTCCTGCAATTCAACGGCCTCCGGCGGGCGTGGGGCGAATACGCGGACATAATTGTCGAATTTCCAGCTGTAGGTGCCGTCTTCATTCTGATTTACGCCGTGTACGGTCAAATGATAGGCGCGTTCGGGGCTCAGATGCGGATTTTCCTTTTGCATTCTTTCATAGGCTTCCGCGATGGAGGCATAACGGCGCGGCAGCCGCCCCGAGGCGCTGCGCAGATCGCCAATCCAGCTGCGAACCCGTTCCAGATTGGTCTGATCCGCCATCTGTTGCGTAAACGATGGCGGCGGCCCCAGGCCTTCAATGGCCACAACCTTCCTGACATTACCGGGATAGAGGCCCGTATAGCGCAGGGCAAGGTTGCCGCCCAGTGAATGGCCAATGATCGTCAGCGGCGCCAGTTTTGTCTGATGCAGAAGTTGCGCGATGTCATAAGTATAATCATTGATGCTGTAGGCGCCGCCGACCATCCATTGGCTGTCGCCGTGGCCGCGCAAGTCCGGCGCGATGATATGATAATCATTGCGAAAGGCTTCCGCCACCCAGTCCCAGTTGCGGCAATGATCGCGTCCGCCATGGATCAGCAGCAGGGGTGGGGCGTCCTGATTGCCCCAATCCACGTAATGCAGCCGCAGGCGTTGCGAGAAGTAACTATGTGACGTTGGTCCCTGCATTATATGCCTTTGTAATAAGCTGGTGTTGCAGCCGGATTTTAGAGCAATTTGTGAATGGATTGAAGCACCCTACTCTATGTCATCCCGGACTTGTTCCGGGATCCAGGGCAAAAATTTCCAGCTTTTCCTTGGGATTCCCTTGCCAAGCCGCAGCCTTCTTGCGAAGGCTGGTGGACCCCGGAATAAATCCGGGGTGACAGGCTGAGGATCGGGTGGGTCAATCTGCTAGCAAAACGCTCTAGTAATTCAGCCCCTTCATCGCCCGGCGCAGGGTTTGGTGATAGTACTGAAGCGCTGGTTCATTGCGCCCATATATAACTTCTTTTTGCGCGCCGGTAAAAAATCCCGCATTCAGCAATTCGCTCATGGGAAAATCTTCTTTTTCCACGGTGGCGATGGCGAGATCGAAATTCTTATCATAGAAGCGGCGCGCGCTGTCGGTGGTGGCGGCCTGTGGCGTGAACTGCGAGAATTCGATCACGGTTTTGTCAATATTATCCTTGTCTGGATAGGCCGACCAGGCTTCGGCATGACCACCCTGCCAGATAAAGGTCGTATTGGGGAACAGCAAATAGACGACCGCCAGATGCGGCATGAATTTGCGGTCCTGCGGGGCCTGCTCGCGGACGGCTTCAAAATTTCTCCGCGGTATCGCAAAGCGGAGGTTGAGATCATAAGGATCGAACACATACAGCGACGAATCAATAATGGGATTGACCGTCGTGCGATGCAGCACCGGCAGATGGTAAATTTCAAGGAAAGTGTCCTGCACAATCTTCCAGTTAAAATCATGTTTCACGGTGACCGAGCGGTGATGGTGATAATTATCAAGACCATAGGCCGCAAACTCCGGCGCAAGGCCACCCAGCAGCCGGTCAATATCAATCGGCGCGCCGGGAACCGGGCGCACAAAAATCATGCCGTATTTCTCCGCAACCGGTAAACGGGTAAGGGAAAGCTCGGCCTTGTTGACCGCGCCGAATTTTTCTTCCTGCGGGATATTCACCAGATTGCCGGCGGTGTCAAATGTCCAGCCATGATACGGGCATGAAAAACGCCGCTTGCCGGCGCCGCATTCATCTTCCATCAGCCGGGTGCCGCGATGGCGGCAGACATTCAGAAAGGCGTTCACTTCACCATTTTCGCCGCGCATGACCAGGATGGGCTGGCCGGTAAAATTATTGGTGAAATAATCGCCGGCTTTGGGAATGCGGTTAGACAGGCCCATGAACAACGGCATCTGCCGGAAAAACAGTTCCCGCTCGCGTTCAAAATAGGCGTGATCCGTATAGATGCTGACCGGATTGGCGAAGGTTGTTTCCGCCATCGTCTGGGTGCCGGTGGCTTTGAAGTGCAGCATCCGCTCCGATAGAGCAATTTGTTCTGCCTGTTGCATTATTCTGTCTCCCTGTTAAAAAAAGTTCAGGCCTAGCCAATCATGCTATAGCCGCCGCTGACGCTCAGCACCTGTCCGGTAACGTGACCTGCCGCCTTTGAAGATAAAAACACCACTGCATTCGCCAGATCCTTTGGCCGCCCCAGTTTACGCAGGGGCAGGCTTTTGGCAATGGCTGCAAACTGTTCGTCGGTGAACATGGCGTTACGCTGTGTCCACATACTGTTAGTTCCGACCTCTTCGTCTTCCTCGGGTACGGTCACGCCGGGGCACACCGCGTTGCAGCGAATGCCATGACGGCCATTTTCCTTGGCTATAGTCTTCATAAAACTGTTAACACCGGCTTTCATCGCGCCATAAACCGCCTCGCGCGCCTCGCCCTGGCGGCTGGCGTCAGAGCTGATCGAGACAATCGATCCGCCATTATTAGCCTTAATCATGTGTTCCAGGGTGCAAAAAGTGCAGTTGAGCATGCCAATAAAGTTGATCTGCACAATTTTCTGCCAGAAATCCGGGGTCGTCTGCATGAACAACATCAAATCATCCCAGCCGACATTGTTAACCAATGCGTCAATGCCGCCAAATTTGCTGACGGCGGCCCCCACCATGGCCTTGACCTGATCCATATTGGTGACGTCGGTTTTGATCACCTGCACATCTTTGGCGCCCAGTTTAAGGGCCTCCAGGGCGACCTTTTCAGCCTGGCTGGTGTCCAGTTCCGCGATGGTTATTCTGGCCCCTTCGCGGGCAAAGCCCAGCGTAATGGCGCGGCCAATATTTGATGCGCCGCCCGTAACGATGACCGATTTTCCCGTCAGTTCCAGATCCATTTTCGCTCTCCCTGTCCTGTTCTTAATTGAAACGCGGCTGACGCTAATGCTTTATCCGTTCAGTATGGCACGGCGACGCGGCCGATTTTTTCGCGCGCAATAATCATTTTCTGAATTTGCGGCGTGCCGTCGCCGATTTGCAGGCCCAGCACGTCGCGCAGCCGCTGTTGATGCGGCAGTTCCTTGCTGTAGGCGAAATGCCCATTAATGATAATGCAATTATGGATGATGTCGAACGCTGTTTTGGGGGCCCACCATTTGCACATCGCCGCCTCGGAGGTGTGCGGCTCGTTGCGGTCGCGCAGCCACAGGGTTTTATAACAGAGCAGTTTGGCGGCCGTCAGAAGGGTTTCGGCCTCGGCCAGAGGTTCGGTGACGCCCTGATATTTGGCAATCGGATTACCAAACGCCTGGCGTTCTGTGACATATTTCCAGGTTTCTTCCAGCGATGCCTGCGCCGCGCCGAGGCATTGCAGGCCGATCAGGGCGCGGCTGTAATCAAAGCCGTTCATGACCAGTTTGAAGCCTTCGCCTTCCTTGCCGATCAGGGTGTCGGCGCCGATCTTTACGTCATCAAAGAAGATCGATCCGCGGCCAACCGCGCTGGAGCCCAGGTCGTTAAACCGTGTCGTGCTGACGCCCGGCAGATTGAGCGGCAGCAGAAAAGCCGACACGCCCTTGGCGTCGGTTCCGCTGGTGCGCGCGAACAGCACGGCCCATTCCGACTGATCCGCGAGTGAGATGGAGGTTTTCTCGCCGTTCAGAATATAGCCGTTGCCAGATTTTGTGGCTTTCAGCATTAGATGCGCGGCGTCGGACCCGCCGCGTGGTTCGGTCAGGCCCAGCGCCACCAGGATATCACCCACACACATGTCCGTAATGATGCGCCGCGCCATTTCCTCGTCCGGATGCTGCTTGACGATGGCGCCGAGCAGGGAGATCAGAAGTGGTATATAGGCGACATTGAAATCCGCCCGCGCCACTTCCTCGATGGAAATTCCCGCCGTGACGCAATCCAGCCCCATGCCGCCGAACTGTTCCGGCAGCTCGACGCCGAGCATGCCGAGCGCGCCCATTTCCCTGCGCAGGGCAATGGAGATGACGCCGTCAGTTTCGCGCTGCTGATAGAACGGCGCGACCTTTTCCGCGCTGAACCGGCGCACAGTTTCCTGAAACGCCCGCTGTTCCGGTGAAAGCGAAAAATCCATGTCAGTTTCCCTGAGTTTCCACTTTAATTATTTGGCGAATTTACGGAATTCCGGTTTGCGCTTTTCCATCAGCGCCGTGACGCCCTCGCGGGATTCTTCGGAATCATAGTACATTTTCAGGGACACAAAGCCTTGATTTCCAATGCCGCGAATATTTTCACTGTCCGCATTAAACGAACGCTTGGCGATCATCAGCGCAGTTGGACTTTTTTCCATAATCTCGGCGCACCATTTTTCAACTTCGGCGTCCAGCTGATCGTCGGGCACGCAGACATTGGCCAGGCCCATGGCAACCGCTTCCTTGCCGCTGTAGCGCCGGCACAGATACCAGATCTCGCGGGCCTTTTTCTCGCCGACCGCGCGCGCCAGATAGGCGGTGCCATACCCCGGATCGACCGAACCCATTTTCGGGCCAACCTGACCAAAGATGGCGCTTTCCGAACAGATCGTCAGATCGCACAACAGGCCCAGCACATTGCCGCCGCCAATCGAATAGCCCTGAATGCGTGCAATCACGGGCTTGGGCACATCACGAATGGCGGCATGCAGCTCCTCGGCAGGCAGGCCCAGCAGGCCGCGGCCATCGTAATTGCCGTCATGGGCAGCCTGATCACCGCCGGTGCAGAACGCCCTGGTTCCCGCCCCGCCCAGAACAATAACGCCAATATCCTTGTCATAACCGGCCTTGTTAAAGGCATGAATAAGATCTTCCACGGTCTGGCCGCGAAAAGCATTGTGCACCTCAGGGCGATTGATCGTAATAAAAGCCGCGCCATTTCGCACTTCGTAAATAATATCCTTGTAAACCATAGGGGCTTCCTCCAGTGATGAGTGACGTTTGGGACGGCCAATGCTTTTCTAATGATAATTAGATTTAGAGGTTGATTGCAAGCTCCATCTAGGGACACAATCAGGAATGTTGAAATCAGATCGCACCCGGCAACGCATTCTGGACACCGCAGCGCAGGAATTTCGCCAGCGCGGCTATGCCGGCACAAAAGTGAACGATATCGCGTTTGCGGCCAATATGCGCGCGGCCAGCATATATTATTATTTTGAATCCAAAGATCAATTATTTGAGGAAGTGCTGGCGATAGGCCTGAAACTGGTGTTCGACGCCGTGCGCAGGGCGGTCGATGCGGCGCCCCTGAATACCGGGCACCGGGCGCGGCTGCTGGCGGCGGTAGAAGCCCACCTCGCCAGCTTGCACGAATATGGGGATTATTCGTCCGCCAATATCCGCAATTTCGGCCAGACCCCCATCGAAATTCAGCAGCGGCAAATCACCCTGCGCAACGCTTATGGGGAATACTGGCGTGAGCTTTTGTCCGCCGCCCAGGACGCGGGCGCCCTGCGTAGCGACGCCAATCTGTCGCTGCTCAGGATGTTTCTATTCGGGGCCATGAACTGGACACTGGAATGGGTCAAGCCCGGCAAAATGAATGCCGCCGAACTGGCGCGCCAGCTCTGCGATACGATATTTCAGAGGGATTAGGCAGGGGCAGGGCGCCGGCAGCGGGAGACAATGAGCAAGCAAAAAGCGCAAAAAATGGGTAATGTGATAACCCCGTTTCCACGAACGGCTTCCTTGACATCATCTGCCGTTCTGAGTGTCCGTGAAACCGGGGTCATCGCATAACTCAATTTACCGGCTTCGGCGTGAGAACCGGCGGCGCCGGGGGAGATTCCAGGCCGGCCGCCAGCGCGAATGACAGCGTCGTGCGGAAGCCTGACTTGTCGTAAGCATGCCCGTCGCGCTTTCCGGCCACGGCTTCGTCGTGCTTTGCGTCGATCACATAAACGCCTTTCCACGGAAAATCGGCAAGAAACATGCCTTTTTCATCGGTTTCAAGCGGGCGTTCCCAGCCGGACGCGGCCAAAACCGCGAGCTTCAGTTTCGGGGCCGGCGCGTTCCTGAAGACGACTTGAAATTCAACCCTGGTCCCCAGCTTTCGTCCGGTTGGAACGATGTCGAGGGTCAGCTGCGGGGTTTGCGCAGAAAAGTCAGAAACAAAGCGCGCGGAACGCGTTGGCGCGGTGCGAACCGTGGCGCCGTCAATCGTCTTTTCCGCAACGGGCTGACGGTTGGCGTCGAAAATGATCGACTCGCCCGGCCCCGCGGTAATTTTCGCGACAAGCGCGTTTGCGGTTTTGGTCAGGGTAAGGTCTTTCTGGCCCGATCTGGTAACCACTATGGCAGTTGTTGGCGCAATGCTGTCGAGCCGTCCGGGGGAAACTTCACGAAGATTGTCACCAAATTCGCCGAACTGGACCCGCGACTGGGCGCCATCGGATTCAATCCACACAAAATGCGCCTGGGCTTGCAAAACCGGAAAGACGCCAAGCGCCAAGGCGATGAGAAATGTTGCAAAATGATTCTTCATTTTAGTTCTCCAATAGGGTTGAACCTCTCCGTGTACAGATTGGAAAGGCAGTGGCAAGCGGCAGCTTCGGGAGGTGTTCATATCAGGAACCAGACACCGGCAACCGTGGCGCCGGCGCTGATTAAAACCCCGGCAGTCCGCACTTTATGCAATTGCGTCCACAGCAGCAGGCCGGTAAGCGATAAAAGAATGAAGCTGCCTGCAATGGTGTCGGACAACAGCACCCAAAACGCATTTACGCCCGTGGCTGTGTGCAGACGCATCAGCGTGCCGGTAAATGTTGCATCAATCTGATCGAGCTTTACAAAGCGGTTGCCGACGAAATATTCGGCGTTCACCCCATGCTTCGGGCTCTGTAAAAAAATATTCCACAGCTCGGGCTGATGCACCTCCTGCGCGCCCCATTGTACAGCTTTTGCGGGGTGAACCCGGACCAGCGGCGTTTGCACGGGGGTGAATTTCAGTTCGCTTTGCAGCCAGGCGGCCAGCTGATCGGGCGATGTGAAATTCTCCTCAGGCAGCGCAAGCTGGGCTGTCGTCTGGACTGTTTTCTCGACCGGGATTTTGAGAATGCTGCGATGGTTCATCAAAATTCCGGTAATGCCAAACAGCAACCCCAGCACGGCGCCCCACAGGCCCAGATACATATGCGTGGTGCGCAGCCACCGGAGGAACACCGCCCGGCGGCTGCGCACGCGCTTGCGCGTAAACGCATTTGAGGGCGAAGAAACGGACGATTGCATGTGGCGCCCCTCAGAACTTGTAAGTCGCGGTGAACTGAAATTCGCGCGGCCCGCCGGGGGTAATCAGATTGTCATTGCCGCCGTGTCCGGAAACGACGTATTTCCTGTTGGTGACATTCTTCACATTGAGCGCCAGATCAAACAGTTTTGAGCGGTGAAAGGCGGCGAGATCCGCCGTCACATAGCCGGGCAGCACCACCGCATTGCTGGTGGAGGCAAAGCGGTCTGCGGAATAATTCAGACCGCCGCCGGCGCTGAAACCGCCAATCAGCTGCTGGTTGATCCAAACGAATCCGGAATGTTCGGGCGTCAGGCTGGGACGGTTTCCTTCAAGTGATATCTGACGCGCCGGCGGCGTCTGCGGCGCGGCCACGCTTGCCGTGGATTTGGTGATGCGGCCATCCAGATAGGCATAGCCGGCAAAAATATCC
>JBEBFX010000162.1:0-7261 GCA_040081735.1 Alphaproteobacteria bacterium
CCCCTGGCTGGGCCGGGTGACACTGGGACCGGCCGATTATGTGCTGGCGGTGACGCCGCCCCTGACTGCGGCGTTCATCACCATGATGACGGCGCGGCTTACGGTCCTGCGCGCGCTCGCTGATCTGGATTGAAGGCTGTTGGCATGACACTGTGGCTGCGGTCGCTGCTCTTTAACGTCTATCTCTACGCCATGACAGCTTTGGTGGCTGTAGGGGGGTCACCCGCGATGCTGATATCGGAGAACGCCACCTATCGGGTTACGCGGCTGTGGTCGCAGCTGGTGAATATCGGGCTGCGCGCGATCTGCGATATTCGCGTTGAAATCCGGGGGCAGGAAAATTTACCCCCGGATCGCCCGTCGCTGATTGCCTGCAAACATCAGTCAATGTGGGATACGATCATTTTTCTCAGCCTTTTGCCCCGGCCGGTCTACATACTGAAAAAAGAGCTGGGGCTGATTCCGTTTTTTGGCTGGTACACAATCGTTACCGGGATGGTGCGGGTTGACCGGGACGGCCACGCCAGCGCCCTCAAGAAAATGATCATTGATTCCAGACGCTGCCTCGCCGCCGGTAAAACCCTCGTGATTTTTCCCGAAGGCAGCCGAGCCCCTGCCGGGGGAAAACTGGAATACAAACCCGGCATTGCAGCGTTGTATCACCAGCTTGGCGTGGGCTGCGTGCCTGCTGCGCTGAATTCCGGGATATTCTGGCCAAGACGTAAATTTATACGGCAGGCGGGAACCATCGTGCTTGAATTTTTGCCGCCGGTTGCGCCGGGGCTGACACGCCGGGAATTCATGGCCACACTGGAAGATCGTATTGAGACGGCGACAGACCGATTACTGGCGCAAGCTGATCAGAATAAAAACATAACGTGAACATTGTGCTTGATTAGTGCGTGCGTAATGCCTAGGATGCTGGTGAATGCTTTTCTCAGGGCTGAACCATGACCCCATCCGGCACCCCGCTTGCCCCTATTTCCCGCCAGGTGTGGGACATGAAATACCGTCTGAAAACATCGGATGGGGCGCCTGTTGACGCCTCGTTGACCGATACCTGGCGGCGTGTGGCCACGGCCATGGCCGCGCCCGAGCCGGAACCGGATCGCGGCCAATGGGCTGAAAGATTTTACCAGCCAATGCAGGATATGAAGTTTCTGCCCGCAGGACGCATTCTGGCCGGGGCCGGCACGGACCGCGCCGTTACGCTTTTCAACTGTTTCGTGATGGGCGCGATCGGCGACAATATGGGAAGTATTTTCGAACACCTGAAAGAGGCCGCGCTGACCCTGCAGCAGGGGGGCGGCATCGGCTATGACTTTTCAACTTTGCGTCCGTCGGGCGCGCCGGTTCACGGGGTTGGCGCGGATGCGTCCGGCCCGGTCAGTTTCATGGATGTGTGGGACGCCATGTGCCGCACCATCATGTCGGCGGGATCGCGGCGCGGCGCCATGATGGCGGTGCTGGCCTGTGATCATCCGGACATTGAGCATTTTATCGAAGCCAAGCAGGAAGCCGGGCGTCTGCGTATGTTCAACCTGTCGGTTCTGGTCAGCGACGCCTTCATGGCGGCAGTCAAGGCCGATGGCCCGTGGCAATTGCGCTTTAACGGCGCCGTTTATAAAACGCTTCAGGCGCGCGCGCTGTGGGACAAAATCATGCGGGCGGCATATGCCTATGCCGAACCCGGCGTGATTTTTATCGATCGCATCAATGCCCGCAACAATCTTTACTACTGCGAAACCATCACGGCCACCAATCCCTGCGGCGAACAGCCCTTGCCGCCATATGGGGCCTGTCTGCTCGGGTCTGTCAATCTGGCCCGGATGGTGCGCGATCCATTTGGCGCAAGCCCGCAGATTGATCTTGATGAACTGGACAAACTTGTGCGGCTGGCGGTGCGCGCCCTGGATAATGTCATCGATATTGCACATTTTCCCTTGCCCCGGCAGCGCGCCGAGGCGCTGGCCAAACGGCGTATCGGATTGGGCGTTACCGGACTGGCCGACGCGCTGGTCATGTGCAAGACCCGTTATGGCGGCGATGCCTCGGTGGCGCTGACCCAAACCTGGCTGGGCGTGATCCGGCGGGCGGCCTATCTGGCTTCCAGCGGTCTGGCGGCGGAAAAAGGCAGCTTTGCGCTGTTTGACGCCGAAAAATATCTGGCTGGCGAAACCGTGCGCGCTTTACCGCAAGAACTGCGCGATGCAATTGCAGCAAAGGGAATGCGCAACGCATTGCTGACCTCGATTGCGCCCACCGGCACCATTTCGCTGCTAGCGGATAATGTCTCCAGCGGACTGGAACCCATATTCAGCCATTCCTATACGCGCAGGGTTCTGTTGCCGGATGGAACGGCGCACCGGCAAGTGGTAAGCGACCCCGCGTGGCGGCTGTATGGCGCCCTGTTTGGCGCGGCGTCAGAATTACCCGAATATTTCGTCACAGCGCAACACCTGAGCCCCGCAGATCATCTGCGCATCCAGGCCGCTGCCCAGGAATTTATCGACAGCTCGATTTCCAAAACCATCAATTGCCCGGAAGATATGTCATTCGAGGCGTTCAGGAACATCTATCTCGACGCCTACACACTGGGCTGCAAGGGATGCGCCGCCTATCGCCCGAATCCCATCACCGGCGCGGTATTGTCGGCAACGGAAATTTCTTCCGCCGCCGTTCCGGCGCAGCACGGCAGTGTCGTCTATATGACGCAGCCGCTGGATCGTCCCGGCAGCCTTCCCGGCAATACCTACAAGGTGCGCTGGCCGGAATCGGACCACGCGATTTACATTACCCTGAATGACATTGTGCAGGATGGCCGCAGACGGCCGTTTGAGATTTTTATCAATTCAAAAAATATGGAGCATTTTGCCTGGACCGTGGCCTTGACCCGGATGATCAGCGCGGTATTCCGGCGCGGCGGGGATGTGTCTTTTGTGGTGGAAGAACTCAAGGCGGTGTTTGATCCGCGCGGCGGCCACTGGATGGACGGACGCTATGTCCCCTCATTGCTGGCGGCCATAGGCGAGGTTATCGAACAACATCTCATTTCCATCGGCTTCATGAGCGCGCCCGCGCCTGAGGCCGGCCCTGGCCAGGACCGCCTGATGGCCGGAATCAGGAGCCTTGCTGAACCGATCCAATTGGCCGCCAAGCCGGAAATCCTGCATCTGCGCCCCTGCCCCAAATGCCATGCCCCGGCGTTAACCAGACAGGAGGGGTGCGATTCCTGCCTGAATTGCGGCTTCTCGCGCTGTGGATAAGGTGATTAGCCCATACTTCTCAATGAGCCGCATTTTCCGCTTGCTTCGCAGCTCATATCGCGCTTGAATCTATGATTATAGAATTTGCCGTCCGGACATCTGCATAAGGCAACCAAAATAGGGAGTATGGCATGATCAAGAAACCCATCTCGTCGGACAGCCACATCACGGAACCGCCTCACTGCTATGTCGATTTTATTGACCCCAAGTTTCGTGATCGGGCCCCGCATATTGTCGACGATGGCAAGGGCGGCGACGCATTTCTGGTAGAAGGCATCAAACGGCCGCTTAATATTTCACTCGCTGCGGCGGCCGGGCGGAATCCGGAAGACCTGCGCGCGCGCGGCCAGAAATACAGCGATCTGTGGCGCAGCGGCTGGGATGGATCGGTGCGCTGCGCCGATCAGGATAAAGATGGCGTCTGCGCCGAGATTATCTATCCGACTGTCGGCATGCTGCTGTGCAATCTCGAAGACTTTGATTACAAGAAAGCCTGCTTTGACGCCTATAACCGCTGGCTGCAAACGTTTGTCGCGCCCGCGCCCAAACGCATCTTCGGACTTGGGCAGATCGCCATGCGATCAGTCGCGGAAGGCATCAAGGAACTCGAGGAAGTCAAGAAAATGGGTTTTGTCGGCGTGATGATGCCGGGCAACCCCATGGTCGAGGATTATGACAGCCATATCTATGATCCGTTCTGGCAGGCTGCCGTCGATATGAAAATGCCCCTGTCATTTCATATCCTGACCTCGAAAGCGGCCGGCATCATGGAAGGACGCGGCCCAACGATCAACAGTTTCCTCTCGATCATCCGCGGCAATCAGGACATTCTCGGCATGCTGATTTTCTCGGGCGTGTTTGATCGTAATCCGGAACTGAAAATCATTTGTGTTGAAGCCGATGCCGGCTGGGCGCCGCACTTCATGTACCGCGCCGATCATGCCTACAAGCGTCACCGCTTCTGGATGAAGGGCCAGGAACTGAAGAAACTGCCCAGCGACTGCTTTAAGGATCATATCTATCTGACTTTCCAGGATGACTGGGTGGCGTTCAAAATGAAGCACATGATCAATGTCGAACGGCTGATGTGGGCCAATGATTTCCCGCACAGCGACAGCACCTGGCCGTGGTCGCAGGATATCCTGGCCGAGCACACCAAGGGCCTGACCGAGCATGAGCGCAACAGGATCTGCTTTGACAACGTAAGGGAGCTTTACAATCTGCCGGTAGAAGCCCAGCCCCTGCTGGCGATGGCAGCTCAGTAAAACAGCGATCAGGCGCCCCGCAATGGGGCGCCCGTTTTGTTTATGGCCGAATATTTCTTAAGCCGGCAGTGCCGGACTGACCCGAAGCGCCCGCAGTAACCGGGCCCAAAACTGGGAGAGCGACATGGATTATGATATTAAAATTACCGGCGGCACCATTGTAGACGGCACGGGAAACCCCGGCTATCTGGGTGATGTCGGCATCCGGGACGGCAAGATTGTTGCGATGGGCGCCGCACCTGGAACTGCCGCCAAGACCATCGACGCCAAAGGCAAGATCGTTTCGCCGGGCTTTGTTGATATTCATACGCATTATGATGCGCAAGTCATGTGGGACCGCATGATGACCATCTCGCCCTGGCATGGGGTGACGACCGTGGTTGTCGGCAATTGCGGTTTTGGCATTGCGCCAACCCGGCCCGAACATCGGCAGATGATTGCTGAAACGCTGGAAAATGTCGAAGGCATGAGCGTCAATGCGCTGAAGGCCGGGCTTGGCGCGGATTGGGGGTTTGAAACCTTCCCGCAATATCTCGACGCCATCGAAAACAAGGGCATTGCCATCAATATGGGCGTGCTGATCGGTCATACGCCGGTGCGCATGTATGTGATGGGCGAAGACGCCACCGAGCGCGAAGCCACCCCGGCCGAGATCGTCAAGATGCGCGCGCTCGTCTCGGAAGGGATTGAGGCTGGCGCCATCGGTTTCGCCACTTCAAAAGCTGCGACCCATGTCGGCTATCGCGGCAAACCGGTGCCAAGCCGCGCCGCCAACCATGACGAAATGCTGTCCCTGATGGGCGCGCTGGGCGATCTGAAAAAAGGCATGATCCAGATCACCATTGGCAAAGGCCTGTCCTATAAGGAGTTTGCCGAGATTTCCGAAACAACAGGACGCCGCATCAGCTGGACGGCGCTGCTTTCGGGCCTCAACCTTACCGGCGCGGGTTCCCACAAGGATCAGCTGCGCAAGTCAGAAGAACTGATTGCTTCGGGCCATGACGTGGTGCCCCAGGTGACCTGCCGTCCGCTTAATTTCGAGTTCAACTTCAAGGCCCCCTTCCCGTTCGAGGCATCGAAAACCTTTGCGCCGATTTCGCAGGCGGATTTTGAAGGCCGCAAGAAGATCGATGCGTCTGCCGCCTTTGGCGAGGCGTTCCGTGGTCTGATCGACCGCCCGGACATTAATCTGGCGCGTTCGTTCAAAATTGCCGTCATTTCCCATTGCCCGAGCGACACTTCCATTGAAGAACGCACGGTTGGCGATGTGGCGGCCGAGCGCGGCGTTCATCCCGCCGATCTGGCGATTGAGCTGTCGCTGGCGAATGATTTGCAGGTGCGTTTTCGCATGCCCGTTGCCAATTCTGACGAGGATGCCGTGGAGGAACTGCTCACCCACAAGGATACGGTGCTGGGTCTGTCAGACGCTGGCGCCCACGCCAGCCAGCTTTGCGATGGATGTTATTCGACCCATCTGCTGAGCCGCTGGGTGCGGGAGAAGAAGGCGATCACGATCGAAGCCGCCATTCGCATGCTGGCGTCGCGTCCCGCTGAAGTGTTTGGCATTACCGACCGTGGCCTGTTGGCCATTGGCCGTCCTGCCGACGTGGTGGTCATCGATATGGAAACCGTTGGCGCCAGCCCGCTGAAACGGGTGAACGATCTGCCTGCTGGCGAGGAACGTCTGATTTCGGAAGCCACAGGTATCGACGCCGTCATTGTCAACGGGGCGCTGCTGCGTGAAAACAATGTCAATGCGCTGGATGTGGTCAACGGCAAACTGCCTGGCCGCCTGCTGCGCAATGGCGCCGCTGCGGCATAGCGCAAGTACTGTTTTAACCGCCCCTTTTCATCACACTGTGTGTGAAAATGGGCGGTTTTTTTTGTATTGAATACGTCAAAAAACAGCCGCTAGACCATGTTCGGTTACGGTAATATTCAATGGTGCGAGGTCAATCGCACATTTGTATTCACAGGGAGGATCCGGACATGAAGGCAGCCGTGCTGCGCAAGGTTGGCGAACCGTTGACCATCGAAGATATCGAAATTTTGCCTCCAATGGAAAACGAGGTTCTGATCAGGACTGTCGCCAGCGGCATCTGCCACAGCGATTATTCCGTGGCGCACGGCGTGCTGCGCTCACCCATGCCCATCGTGCTGGGCCATGAGGGCGCTGGTATTATTGAGGCGCTCGGCCCCGGCGTGACCGGCCTCAAGATCGGCGATCATGTGATCTGTTCGCTGTCGCCCAGTTGCGGCGTCTGTCCCATGTGCCTCGAAGGCCGTGAATATATCTGCGCTGAAATGACCAAGACCATGTCCACCGGCAGCATGCCGGACGGCACCACACGGCTTCGCAACGGCCAGGAAGTAATTCGTCAGCTTAACGCCATCGCATCTTTTGCGGAAAAGATGGTGATCCCCGCCGGTTCCGCCATCAAGGTGCGCGATGACGCCCCGCTTGACGTTGTCTGCCTGATCGGTTGCGGCGTCACCACTGGCGCGGGCGCCGCCGTGAACACTGTCGACATTCATCCCGGTGATGGGGTTGCCGTAATTGGCTGCGGCGGCGTGGGCCTGTCCATTCTGCAGGGCGCACGCATCAAGGGCGCAAACCCCCTTATCGCAGTTGACCCGGTGCAGGAAAAACGCGATCTGGCCATGTCGCTCGGCGCCACCCACACGATTGATCCGTTCAAGGAAAATCTGGAGGCGCGGATCAAGGAAATA
>JBEBFX010000163.1:0-7244 GCA_040081735.1 Alphaproteobacteria bacterium
CGCACCCCTCATCCTGGCCTTCTCCCGCAAGGGGAGAAGGAAATGAACAAAATTGATAGGCGATAGCCCTACTTTCAGGGGGAGGAGGAAATCGCGGCCAGATTCCCACCCCTCCAGGCTACGCCGAAGCGAAGCTTCAGCTTCGCCCAGGCGAGTGGAAAGGGGGGGGTAGGGCCCGCTGCGCCAGCACACGCGCTGCGAGAGGGGATCGGCGATGGGCAAGTAAGCCAAGGGTGTTTCAGTATGATAACAAAACGCCCGAAACCCCCGCGCACAAAAAAGCAGCATCCGGGGTTCCGGATGCTGCTTTTGAGGCTCCCCGCACTGCGGGCCGCCTGATTACTGCAACGAGATTTCGACGCGGCGGTTTTGCGGTTCGCGCACGCCATCTTCGGTCGGCACAAGCGGTTCACGCTCGCCCTTGGCGTCGATGGAAATTTCGCTTTCCGCCACACCCAATGCCAGCAGGCGGACCTTTACGGCCTCCGCGCGGCGCATGGACAGGGCCTGATTATACGTATCGGTCCCGGAACGGTCCGCATGGCCCGTTGCGGCGATGCGCACGGCGCCCGTGGTCTTGGCATAGGCGGCGGCGTCATTCAGGATAGCGTCAGCCTCAGCCGTCACGTCCGAGCGGTCCCAGTCAAAGAAGACGATGAACGCGCGCGGCAGGGCGGCCGGTTCAGACGGCGGCGGCGGAGACGCTGGGGCCGGGGTCGCAGCGGCAACAGGCTCAGCAGCCGGGGCGGCGGCAGGCGCGCCAAAATTCCAGCGCAGGCCGAGCAGCGCCGCATGGCTGTCATATTCACCCTCAACGGCAACACCCGCACTGGTGCGGAAGTCCGGGTCCTGGGTCGCGAAATAACGATATTCCGCCGCCACTTCAACAGCTTCGCTTACCCAATAGGAAAGACCGGCAATGGCCTGATAGGCAAACACGTTATCTTCATCATCGAGCCGGTTTACGCCAACCCCGATCGGGCGCACATCATATTCAACCTGCGCATAACCAATACCACCGCCGATATAGGGCATCACGCGGCCGCCGGTATCAACGTCGTACAGCAGGTTCAGCATTGCGCTTTTGGCGCTAATGTCACCAGAGCCATTGGCGGCGCCAGACACGCTATCGACATCGTTCGTGCGATAGCCCAGTTCAAATTCCGTACGCACGCCATTGCCATAACGATAGCCAATCGACGGTATCACCGCCCAGCCCGTATCGGTATCGATTGTGCGGCTAATTCCGGCGCCGACACCGCTGATATGCTGATCATCGGCAAAATTGACCCCGCCCATGACGCCGACAAACGGCCCCTTGGGCGCCGCAAATCCCGCAGGGACATACGACATAATGCCCAATCCGACTGCCGCAATGGCCAGTATTCGCTTATTCATCTGATATCCCGCCGCTAGTGGTGCGCCAACCGGATCCCTTAATGCCCCGGCGGGCTAGTGTATTTCTGATTCCAACGTAACCGCACTGGTGAATTTTACCAGTACAATTGATCAGGATGGTCTTGACACCGGCTTATTTTAAGTATTCGTGGCAAATGCGCAACGCATTGATAAAATATTGTTAAAATGAGATTAGTTGAGGGCGCAATCCGCGCTATATCCAATCTCAACCGGATGCAGGAGAAGCGAACATGTCGGAAATGAAGCTTTATGACGCGATGCGCACGATGCGTTCGGTTCGCAAGCTGCGCCCTGACCCGATCCCGGATGACGTCCTCGGGCGGATATTCGAAGCGGCGACCTGGGCCCCGAACGGGGGCAACCGTCAGCCGTGGCGGATGATTGTAGTGCGCGAAACCGCCGCTAAAAAGCGCCTGGGGGAACTCTACACCACCCAATGGTCGGCCTACGCCGCGAATGCCGCCAGGGGCGTCGCCCACCTGCCGGAAGTGGAACGCGCCAAGCACATGCGCACCATTGCCGCCGGTGATTATCTGGCCGCCCATATGGCTGACGTTCCGGTGCTGGTTGTGGTGTGCTTTAATCCCGCGCTGATGGCGGTAACCGATGCAAAGCAGGACCGGGTGTCCGTCGTCGGCGGGGGCTCCGTCTATCCGGCTGTTGAAAATCTGCTGCTGGCCGCGCGCGCCGAGGGATTGGGATGCGTGCTGACGACGTTACTGTGCGCCGAGGAACCCGAGGTAAAAAAACTTCTGGAAATCCCGGCCGAATGGGGCACTGCGGCAATGGTCCCGCTGGGGTATCCCGTGGGTCAGGGGCATGGCCCGATCAGCCGCAAGCCTGTCAGCGAATTATTTTATGCCGGCCAGTGGGGAAAGCCGCATCCATGACCCTGCGCGATCCGTACGCCTCGCCCGAACTGGACCGCGCAAAACTGATCTGTCCTGAAATCAGCGAACGCGCGCTTGAGGTTGAAGCAGCGCGGCGCCTGCCGGCGGACTTGGCGGCAAAACTGAAAGACACCGGACTGCTGCATCTGTCTGTGCCTGCGGCTTACGGCGGTGGCGGCGGCAGCGCCATGCAGATCATACGCGCCATCGAGGAAATTTCAGCGGCTGACGGCGCGGTGGGCTGGTGCGCGATGATTTATGTGACCACGGCTGTCGTGTCCGGTCTTTTGCCGGCCGATTGGGCGCGAAAAATCTATAGCAGGCAGAATGGCTGCCTCACCGGCGGCTCCACGCCGCCCATGGGGCGCGCGGTGGTCACGGACGGGGGCGTCAGGGTCACGGGACGCTGGCCCTGGGGTTCCGGCGCACAGAACTGCGGCTGGATAACCGGGGGCGCATATATTCTGGAAGACGAAAAAACGCCCCTGCTGCCAACCGGTGAGCCGCGCGTGCACATCCTGTATTTTGAACGCAGCCAGGTGACCTTGCATGACAATTGGGACCCATCGGGCCTGATCGGAACGGGCAGTGTTGATTTTGAAGTCAGGGACGCTTTTGTGCCGGAAGGCCGCTGGATCGTGTTTGGCGAAGCAAAACCCGCCATAGATGAAACCCTGTACCGGTTTCCGTTTTTTGGCGTCTTCGCTGTGGCGGTTTCAGCCGTGCCGCTGGGCATTGCGCGCCATGCCCTTGCGTGTTTTGTGGAACTGGCGAGGGATAAAACACCCACCTGGCAACGCGACACGCTGTCGAAACACCCCATTGCCCAGGCCAGCTTTGGCAAAGCGGAGGCGTTGTACAATGGCGCCCGCAGCGCCATTTATGGCACGGTCAACGAAGTGTGGGATCATGTCGCCGGAGGCGGGGAGGCAAGCCTGGAGGACCGCAGGCGCCTTCGTCTGGCGGCGGCCTACGCCACCGAGGCCTGCGCGCAGGCGGTCGATATTCTGTACACGGCGGGCGGCGGCAGCTCGATCCATCGCGCTAATCCGCTGCAGCGCTGCTTTCGCGACATTCATGTCGCCACCCAGCATCGCATGGTCAGCCAGGCGAATTATGAAACGGCGGGCGCCCTGAAACTGCGCGGCGAACGCGCCATCACACTGTTCTAGAGGGTTCCAGTGACCGGGCGCAAAAGTCTTTCATTTGTTAAAGCCACCCTGCGCGGATTTACCGGACGTTGCCCCAATTGCGGTCAGGGAAAATTATTCAGGGCTTTTCTGAAGCCGGTAGATCACTGTTCCGTCTGTCAGGAGCCGTTCGGCCATATTCGCGCCGACGACGGCCCTGCATGGCTGACCATCCTGATCGTCGGGCATCTGGTGATCCCGCTGCTGGTGCTGGTGGAACGGCGCACGTCATGGCCCGATTGGGTGGCCATGGGCTTCTGGTCAACACTGGTGGCCGTGCTGGTGCTGGTTCTGCTGCCGCGCAGCAAAGGGGCGTTTATCGCCGCCATCTGGCAGACCCGCGGCCCTGGTTCTGAAACCACCTGAATAATTTCAGCGTCCCAGATCGCCAAATTTCACGGCTCTGGAATCTGCGGGCAGTTCGATCAGCATGCCGTCAAAAGCGATGCGGGTTTCAACCCCGCCAACATCTGTATTGCGCAAAAATATACGGTTTCCAAGCCAGCCTGGCAGCGGCGGAATCAGATGCGTCAACACCAGATGCGCCACGCCTGCTTCTTTTGCGGTTTCAGCGGCGTCCTGCGGGGATGCGTGATAGTCCGGAATATCCGCCATGATTTTTTCAGCAACTGTTTTTTGCGCACGGGCGGCCGCCGCGCTCATCAGACCGACAATGTTTTTATCCATGGCCTCATGCAGCAAAACATCCGCACCTCTGGCCGCCTGCGCCAGGCCCGCCGATTTGTGCGTGTCACCTGAAAATACCACCGAGCGCCCCTTGTAATCGAAGCGGTAGCCATAGGCCGGAACCACCGGCGTATGATCAACCGCAAACGCCGTCACGATCAGCCCGTCTTTTTCATACACCACTTTACTTTGCAGACCCGTCAGGGGCGCGCCATCCCCGTTGGCGATTTCCTGGGCCTGCAAGGGGCCATTTTCCGGTTTCAGAAAATCCGCCCCATGATGGGCGATGCGGTAAAAATCATCCAGCGCAAAGGCCTCGGCAAAGCCTGAAACGATACGCTCAACGCCCGGACCGCCGAACACCAGCAAGGGGGCCGGGCGCTGGTTGACCCAGCTTTGCAGACGCGCCTCGGGTAAGTCGGCAATATGATCGGAATGAAAATGCGTCAGGAACACCGCTTCCATGCGGTCCAGCGGCAAGCGCCATTTCGCCACGCGTGCAAATGATCCAGCCCCTGCATCCACAACGAAAATCCTGCCCGCCGCAAACACCAGATTACACGCCGGACGCCGATCCGCGTCCGCCAGCGGCGAACCGCTGCCGCACACCGCCACACGCAGGGCATTTTCCGCCACCAGTTCGTCATGGCGTGGCGCAAACGCCCGGTCAATGGTGCGTGCAATCAGACGGTCCTGCATGGCGGGCACAAAATACAGCGCCGCGCCCGGCAGGGCGATCACAACAATAATCGCCGCCAGAACATACCGGAATAATTTTGCAATGCGGTTCATGACTTTTCCTGCTCACATTGACCGGGGTTAGAATATTCCTGATCCTGATGTTTACATACCCCAATACCCGTCCTGTCTGGGCATCCATGATATACCCTATAGTGTGCGTTCGGGGTTCGGGATTAACCGGACAAGCCAGGTAGTGACAACGGAAGAATAAGACACGCATCAATCTGATAGGAAGTCGATCTGACAGGCAGATACCCATTCCCGCAACAAACCGGATATTATAAAATAATACAATCACTTAAAACAAAACGGCGGCCCGTAGGCCGCCGTCTAAAAGCGATAAGGGAATGAAATCAGGCCCGCTTGCGGCGCGCCATGGCAATCCCGGCCAGACCCGCGCCCAGAAGCGACAGGGTGAATGGTTCGGGTACATCCGTCGTAACCGGCGGCTGCACCGTGCCGTTGCGAACCTGGAAGAAATACCGCCCATCCGTCAGTCCGCCATCCGAAAGCGAGCTGTTGCGCTCATTAAGGATCAAGGCCGTGCCTACCGGACCGCTGTCCAGAAACGCGCCATTCACCAGCGAGCCAGTTTGCTGATAAAACGAGCCTGCCCCGTTCGACCAGCCCATCGCCGCAGAGACGCCGCCAAGTCCTTCTGCATCACTTCCGCTCGCTTCGCCGGATTCCCAGGTGATGGCGTCAATATTGAACTCAAAGTCGAAGTCGCCAACGGCGACATCGGAGCGGTCAATCAGAACGAACTGGAAACTGTTCAGATGACCATAGTTGGTTGCGAAATACCCGACATCCAGCCAGGTGATGCCAAACGCTTCATGGACGCCAACCGTACCCTCGCCATAGCGGGTGGGTTGTGCGTCGCCGGTCCGGGATCTGGTGTCCACATCGGCAAAGAACGGCGCAAAGATGGGCGACGTGCCCGCCGTGATTGCCGACGGCGTGAAGGTTCCAAGCGGTCCCGTCAAGGTCATGTTGCCATTATTATTGACAAAACCGCCTGTGAAATCGACGCCGTTGAAGTCGATGGCGCTGGCAAAGCCAAACGAAATCAGCCCTGTGGAGCCGTCATCATTGTCAAACATGGTGGTTGTGTCAAAACCTGCGCGCATCGCGCCGGCATGGGCGCCGGACAAGCCAACTAGGGAAAGTGCTGCTATTGCCGCCAAAGCGGTACTTTTTCCAAACCGCATATTAATCTCCATACGTTAGAAGTTATTTGATACCTGTAAGCCTTGCTAACTGCTTGATGCCGCAACCCCAAATTTTTTTAGATGGATCAGCGCATTATAATTACGCGTCTGACGCCACTATAAATCCCCAAACATTTTACGGTCAAGATAATATGTTAATATTGTGTCAATTCTGTGAATTTTGTCACTATTTCAGGGGTGAGCGTGACCGCCATAGGCGCCCCCTTTTACGGGGCTGATAAGCAGATTACCCCCGCATGGGAAACAGCCGCGTCACATGGCCCATTTTGCGGCCCGGGCGGGGCGCGTCCTTGCCATACAGGTGCAGGCAGGCCCCCGGTTGACGGGCAAGCTCAGCCCATTGGCCCGCATCGCCGCCGATCAGATTGCGCATCTCGGCGTCTGAATGGCGCGCCGGATCGCCCAGCGGCCAGCCGCAAATGGCCCGGATATGCTGCTCGAACTGGCTGATGGCGCAGGCGTCCAGGGTCCAGTGGCCGGAATTATGCACGCGGGGCGCAAATTCATTCACCGCCAGCGTTGCATCTTTCAGCACAAACAGCTCCACCCCGATCACGCCCACATAGTCGAGCGCACCCAGTATTCCCATCGTCAGCGCTTTGGCCGCCGCCGCCAGATTATCAGAAACGGGCGCCGGCGCCCGGCTGATATTCAGTATGCCTTTGGCGTGAATATTTTCAGGCGGATCATAGCAGGCAATCGCCCCGTCCTGACCACGCGCGGCGATCACGGATATTTCGCGTTCAAAATCCACAAAGCCTTCCAGGATGGCGGCGGCTGCCCCCACGCTTGACCATGCGCCGGTTACGTCAGCATCGGTTCGCAAAACCGCCTGCCCGCGCCCATCATAGCCCAGCCGCCGGGTTTTCAGAATGGCGGGCAAGCCGATCTGCGCCACCGCCTGTTTCAGCCCGGACCCATCATCCACCGGCGCGAACGGCGCTGTGGCAATGCCAAGTCCCGTCAAAAAGGTTTTCTCAAGCAGCCGGTCCTGGGAAATACGCAGCGGCTCAATGCCTGGCCGCACCGCAACTTTCATGGCAATGCGTTCCACGCAGGCCACCGGCACATTCTCGAATTCGTAT
>JBEBFX010000164.1:0-7124 GCA_040081735.1 Alphaproteobacteria bacterium
GTCCGATTCCGAAGGGTGTTGCATATTTTTGGCGCTGCCCGGATGGCCACCTCTGGCTGGCCGCCGACTGCGCGCGCGCCGCGAATTGCACAGGACGAAACAGCTCTGATACCCGTTGCCGCATGTCATTTTGATAATATTTACGGACACCCGGATCGGCAATCGTCGCCAGAAGTGTTTGCAGTCTCTGTTCCAGGCCTGCGCGGCGTTCCGGCGTGTCCAGGGGCAAACGGCTGGTTTCAGCCGACCATATCACATCCGCCAATGGCAGGGGTTTCGACAGATATTGCGCCATCGCAGCTGCGCCCCCATCGCGGACAATATCATCGGGGTCCAAATCCTTCGGCAGCGGTGCAAAACGCAGCGACCGGCCTGGGGCTAGCAATGGCAGCGCGCGTTCCACCACCCGAAGCATCGCACGGTTTCCTGCGGCATCGCCGTCAAAGCAGAGCACTGGTTCCGGCGTCAGACGCCACAGCATAGCCATCTGGGTTTCTGTCAGGGCCGTACCAAGCGGCGCCAGCGCGTTGGGAATTCCTGCTTTAGTCAAGGCGATCACGTCCATATAGCCTTCGGTCACAATCAGGGTGTCGCGCCCCTGCCCTTTGATGGGGGCGTGCAACGCACGCCGGGCATTCGCCAGATTGTAAAGAACATTGCCTTTATGAAACAACGGCGTCTCGGGCGAATTCAGATATTTCGCCTGGGCGTCCGCCGACATGGCCCTGCCGCCGAATGCAATAACCCGATCACTGTTATCTGTGATCGGGAACATGATGCGGTCACGGAACCGGTCGTATATCGCACCGCCATTGTCCGGCTTGATCGCCAGCCCCGCTTCAATCAATTGCTCTGCCGTAACACCCGCCTTTGCCAGGGTATCGCACAATAGGGTGTGCGCGCTGGGTGCGAAGCCCAACCCCATCATCTGCTGCAACTCAAGCGGCACCTGACGCCGGCCAAGATAGGCGCGGGCTTCGGCGCCGTCGGGCCAAGTCAACCGGGTGGAAAAAAAGGCCGACGCCTGCTGCATGACGCCATAGAGTGTGACGCGCTTGGCTAGCCGTGTCCTGGACTCGTCAGCGTTTTGAAAACTGGCTTTGGGCAACTCCATTCCCAAATCTCCGGCCAGTTTGGCGACGGCTTCCTGAAAACCCAGGCCCTCGGTTTCCATCAGAAACGTAATGGCGTCGCCATGCTTGCCGCTGGAAAAGCAGTGATAAAAGCCCTTATCGTCATTGATAGTAAAAGAAGGGGATTTTTCATTGCTGAACGGGCTAAGGGCCACATATTCCCTGCCCCGGCGTATCAGTCGCACTTTCCGGCCAACGACATCGGAAAGCTTGACCCTGGCTTTGACTTCGTCAACAAAATCTCTGTCGAACTGCATCAGGTCCGTTCCCGCGCATAATTATAATGACGCCAACCGTACAAACAAAGGAGCCAAATCTATTGAAGCAGCGTCTTTACCTCAGCGCTTGCTTTCCTGAAATCCATCTGGCCGGCATAACGATCTTTCAGGACATTCATTATCCGCCCCATATCTTTCAGGCCCGGGGCGTCTACTTCCGACACGATTTTGCAGCACGCAGCCTGAATTTCCAGGTCTGTCATCTGGACGGGCAGGAATGTCTCGATGATTTTAATTTCTTCGCGTTCCTGAGTTGAAAGGTCCAGCCGCCCGGCCGCTTCATACGTATCGGCTGATTCCTGGCGCTGGCGGATCATCTTTTGCATGATTTGCAGGATATCTTCTTCGCTCAGTGTTTTATCTTCACTGCGAAGCGCAATTTCACGGTCTTTAGAAGCCGCCAGGATAAGCCGCAAAGTGGAAACTTTAAGGGTTTCCCTGGCTTTAAGTGATTCCTTGAGGGCTGCGTTAATCTTGTCGCGCATAAGGCGATCCTTTGGAAGGCTTGTATCAGCGGACATTAGCGCCAAGCTATCTTCAATAGCAAATATTTGCCTGATCAGCAATGAAACCGATGCTGCGGTGATTATTGGCGCCATTAAAATTGACTGATTAGATGGTTTTGCTTATGGTCCGCCAGCTTTCACCCGATCTGTTTTCCACAGGCGCAGAACCTTTCGTTCGCGCAGGAGCCCCTGAATGCCCGCTGTCCAGAATTTTTCACCTGAACCCTGGTCAACAGGTTCAGAAACAAAAAGTACGGCCTTGCTGGTGCTGGCGGATGGAAGTGTTTTTCACGGGCGCGGACTTGGCGCAACTGGCGAAGCCGTGGGGGAAGTCTGCTTCAACACGGCCATTACCGGCTATGAGGAAATTCTCACGGACCCGTCCTATGCCGGGCAGATCATCACCTTTACATTTCCCCACATTGGCAATATTGGCTGCAATGACGAGGATATGGAATCAGGAACGGTTGCAGCGCGCGGTGTGGTGCTACGCGCGGATATTACAAGCCCCTCCAATTATCGCGCCCGCAGCCATCTTGATGTCTGGCTGAAAGCGCAGGGCATTGTTGGCATCTGCGGGATTGATACCCGCGCCCTAACCCGGTCGATTCGGGAAAATGGCATGCCCCATGGCATTGTGTCTCATGACCCGGCAGGAAAGTTCGATATTCCCTCACTGATAGCCAGGGCGGCAGCCTGGCCGGGGCTGACGGGCCTCGATCTTGCGATTACGGTCACGGGACGTCAGCCCGTAAACTGGAATGAAACCCGCTGGCAGTGGCGCCAGGGCTTTGGCCGGCAGACAGAACCGCGATATCACGTGGTGGCTATCGATTACGGCGTCAAGCGCAATATTATGCGATGTTTGGCCAGTGCAGGATGCAGGGTTACGATTGTGCCCGCGACGGCGACGGCCCAGGAAATTCTTGACCGCAACCCTGATGGGGTTTTCCTGTCTAACGGCCCCGGCGATCCAGCGGCGACGGGTGAATATGCGGCGCCAGTCATCCGCGAACTGATCGCCAGCGGCAAGCCCATCTTCGGAATATGCCTTGGCCATCAAATACTGGCGCTGGCGCTAGGCGCGCAGACCTGCAAGATGCTCCAGGGCCATCATGGCGCCAATCATCCGGTGAAAGACCTGATCACCGGCAAGGTGGAAATCACCAGCATGAACCACGGTTTCACCGTGTTGCGCGACAGTCTGCCAAAAGGTGTGACAGAGACCCATGTTTCCCTGTTTGACGGCACCAATTGCGGCATTGCCGTTACCGGCAAACCCATCTTCTCGGTGCAATATCACCCAGAAGCCAGCCCCGGGCCTCAGGACAGCCACTATTTGTTTGAGCGGTTTACCGCGATGATGCAAACGGGCGCTGTATAATGCCCAGGCATACTAGCATCGAACAGACTTCCCTGCCCCCTCTCCCCTTGCGGGAGAGGGCCGGGGTGAGGGGTTACTATGCCTAAACGCACAGATATAAAATCCATTCTGCTGATCGGCGCGGGGCCCATTGTGATTGGACAGGCGTGCGAGTTTGATTATTCCGGGACCCAGGCCTGCAAGGCGCTGAAGGAAGAAGGCTACCGGCTGATCCTGGTCAATTCTAATCCGGCAACTATTATGACCGATCCGGATTTGGCGGACGCCACTTATATCGAGCCGATCACGCCTGAAATGGTGGCGAAGATCATTGAGAAAGAACGCCCTGACGCCCTGTTGCCGACCATGGGCGGCCAGACGGCGCTGAATACGGCTATTGCCCTTGCCGATATGGGCGTGCTGGAAAAATATGGCGTCGAGCTGATCGGCGCCAGCCGCGCCGCCATCGACATGGCGGAAGATCGCCTCAAATTCCGCGACGCCATGACCCGCATTGGCCTGGAAACGCCGCGTTCATTTATCGCCCATAACCGCGCCGAAGCGCTGGCGGGACTGGACAAGGTTGGGCTGCCCGCCATAATCCGTCCGTCCTTTACCCTGGGCGGCACCGGCGGGGGCATTGCCTATAACCGCGAACAATATATCCAGATTGTTGAGGGGGGGGTGGACGCATCGCCCGTAAACGAAGTGCTGATCGAAGAATCCGTGCTGGGCTGGAAAGAGTATGAGATGGAAGTGGTCCGCGACAAAGCGGACAATTGCATCATCATCTGTTCAATCGAAAATATCGACCCGATGGGGATTCACACCGGCGATTCCATCACGGTTGCCCCGGCGCTGACCTTGACCGACAAGGAATACCAGATCATGCGCAACGCCTCGATTGCAGTGCTGCGCGAAATCGGCGTTGAAACCGGCGGCTCCAATGTGCAGTTTGCCGTCAACCCGGCGGACGGCCGGCTGATCGTCATTGAAATGAACCCGCGCGTATCGCGCTCCAGCGCGCTGGCGTCCAAGGCGACGGGATTTCCGATTGCCAAGGTGGCGGCAAAACTGGCTGTCGGCTATACGCTGGATGAGCTGATGAATGATATAACCGGGGTTACGCCCGCGTCATTTGAGCCCAGCATCGATTATGTCGTCACCAAAATTCCGCGTTTCACCTTTGAAAAATTTCCCGGCGCCGATGCTTCGCTGACCACTGCCATGAAATCTGTTGGTGAAGCCATGGCCATTGGCCGCACTTTTCAGGAGTCCCTGCAAAAGGCCCTGCGCTCCATGGAAACCGGATTGACCGGACTGGATGATCTGGATATCGAAGGCATCGGCAAGGGCGATGATCATAATGCCCTGCGCGCGTCCCTGTCGCACCCTGCCCCGGACCGGCTGCTGCGCATCGCACAGGCGTTCCGGCATGGCCTGCCGTTAGAAGATATTCAGGCTGCAAGCAAGTTTGACCCGTGGTTTTTACGCCAGATACAGGAACTGGTGGAGAATGAGGCGCGTGTAAAAGCCTTTGGCCTGCCATCAGATGCGCAAAATTTCCGGATGCTGAAAAGCCGGGGCTTTTCCGATGCGCGCCTCGGGCAGCTTGCAGGCAAGCTCGAATCCGAGGTCACGGCGCAGCGCCAGGGCCTTGGTGTCCGGCCCGTGTATAAACGGATAGACACCTGCGCCGCAGAATTTGAATCCCACACGCCCTATATGTATTCCACCTATGAAAGCTCCGCTGCGCCCGGTGGATCACCGGAATGTGAATCCGCCCCGACAGACGCCCGCAAGATAGTTATTCTGGGCGGCGGGCCGAACCGTATCGGCCAGGGGATCGAGTTTGATTATTGCTGTTGTCATGCGGCCTTTGCGCTGTCGCATGCGGGCTATGAAACGATCATGGTGAACTGTAATCCGGAAACTGTCTCTACAGATTATGACACCAGCGACCGGCTATATTTCGAACCGCTTACCGCCGAGGATGTGCTGGAGCTGATCGCTGTCGAGCAACGCAATGGCGTTCTGCATGGAGTGATCGTGCAATTGGGCGGGCAGACGCCCCTGAAACTGGCGGCTGCTTTAGAGGCCGCCAAAGTGCCCATTCTGGGTACAACGCCCGACGCCATTGATCTGGCGGAAGATCGCAAGCGGTTTCAGGAGCTGCTTACCAGGGTTGGCCTGCGCCAGCCGGAAAATGGCGCCGCCATGAATCTGTCCGAGGCAATGGCCGTCGCCCATCGTATTGGCTATCCGGTTGTGATCCGGCCGTCCTATGTGCTAGGCGGCCGCGCCATGGAGATTGTCCGCGATGATGCGCAACTAACCCGCTACATGACCCAGGCCTTTATCGCCTCTGGCGCCAGCCCGGTGCTGATTGACAGTTATCTGCAGGACGCCATTGAGGTTGACGTCGACGCGCTGGCCGATGGCGTGACGGTGCACGTCGCAGGCGTCATGGAACATATCGAGGAAGCCGGCGTTCATTCGGGAGACAGCGCGTGCTCGCTGCCGCCACATTCACTCAGCCCTCTGGTCATTGCAGAAATCACCCGGCAAACTGGTATTCTGGCCAGGGCGTTAAACGTCGTAGGCCTGATGAATGTGCAATTCGCCATACAGGCCGACACAATATTCATTCTGGAAGTGAACCCGCGCGCCAGCCGCACGGTGCCCTTCGTCGCAAAGACTATGGGCATTGCGTTTGCAAAGATCGCTGCACGGGTGATGGCGGGTGAACCATTGGCCGGTTTCGGCTTGGTAGAGAAAAACCCCAAACATGTTGCCGTCAAGGAGGCGGTTTTCCCATTTGCCCGGTTTTCCGGGGTTGATACGCTGTTAGGGCCGGAAATGAAATCCACCGGAGAAGTGATGGGGCTGGACCGTAATTTCGAACGCGCCTTCGCCAAAAGCCAGCTTGCCAGCGGTTCGATCTTTCCCGAAACCGGAACAGCCTTTTTCTCGGTCAGGGACCGGGACAAACCGGCCATACTAGCGCCGGCGCAATCCCTGCAATCGATGGGCTTTAAACTGATGGCCACCGGCGGCACAGCCGCCTTTCTGGAACAGGCCGGACTCCAGGTAATACGCATTAATAAAGTGCTGGAAGGCCAACCGCACATAGCAGACGCCATCAAGAACGGCGACGTGCAATTGGTCTTCAATACGACCGAGGGCGCCCAGGCCATTAGAGACTCATTTCCAATCCGGCAAAGCGCGCTGATGTCCAAAGTTCCCTACTATACAACAGCGGCCGGCATTCAGGCCGCTGTCAAGGGTCTGGAGGCGGCGAGCACCGGGGCGCTTGAAGTTAGCTCCCTTCAATCCTACATTCAGTAGTTGCGCACGCCATTTAACGTAAGTCTGGCGAAGAATATGGTATGGTGCAGTTGTTAACCTAAAGATATCGCGGGAAAAATGGAAAGAATACCTATGACGGCCGGCGGCTTTGAGTCTCTCGAAGCAGAAGTTCGCCATTTAAAGACCATTGAACGGCCTTCCATCATCAAGGCTATCTCTTCGGCGCGCGAGCATGGCGATCTGTCGGAAAATGCCGAATATCACGCCGCCAAGGAACGCCAGAGCTTTGTCGAAACCCGGCTGATGGAGCTGGAAGACAAGATCAGCCGCGCCCAGGTCATCGATGTCGCCAAACTATCCGGCAAGGATGTGAAATTTGGCGCGACCGTCAAATTGCTGGACGAAGACACCGAAGACAAGATTACCTATCAGGTAGTCGGCGAGATCGAAGCTGACGTCAAAGCGGGGCGCATCTCGATCACCTCACCGCTGGGGCGCGCCTTGATCGGCAAGAAACTGGGCGATACGGTTGAAG
>JBEBFX010000304.1:0-1774 GCA_040081735.1 Alphaproteobacteria bacterium
GGGTCGCTCAGGATGACAAAAAGAAGGGTTTTTCAGCAGCCTGCTAGCGATCTTAATCCGGTTTGCCGGTGCGGGCAGCGATCATACCGCCGCTATAGGGCGCTTTTGTTACGGCCACAATCAGATCAATGATATTGCTCACGAAACTTTCGGGTGGCGCCGTCAGGGCGGCATAATCATCTTCGGTCAATCGCACTTCACCGCGTATCATCTGCTGCCAGTTGGCCAGCCAGTGAAACACGCTGGTCGCCAGCAGACCCACCCGTTGTACGGCGGCCTCTTGTGGCATTGGCGGCATTTGTTTCATGGCGATGCTGGCCAGCCTTCGGGCCGCCGACGTATGTTCGCGCCAGATCTCATTGCTAATGCGGATTTTGGGATCGCTATACAGCAGCGCAAAAAAACGGATGAAATCCGTGCCGCCCGCGTTTTGCTGCATGTGTTCGAAAAACGGTAATACGGCGGCCCGCGCCAGGGCCGGAATATCGGCGTCGCCCGCCTGTTGCGCAATAACGTCCAGCATGGCGTGGCGCCGCGCATTGATGCCTGCAAAACGATCGGCGAATATGGCCTCTATCAGGCCTTCCTTCGAGCCAAAGTGATACAGCAATGACGAGGTGTTGCGCTGGCCCGCCGTGCGGTTAATCTGGCGGATGGTCACGGCTTCCAGTCCATGGCGCGAGAATAATTGCTCGCCGGCGTCCATCAGGCGCGCCTTTGTATCGCGCCGCGCCGGGGCTTCCATTTTGACCTGACGAGGCATGCAGACCCCAATCATCAACAATTTGAGTAATTTGGCAAAGAATCGGCCCGCCTGCGGCCTGTCCACCTGCTTTTAGTGGATAACGCTAAACTTTCCAATGCTCCGTCAGCATAAATTGCGCGGGATCACTTGGATTGCCTGCGGCTTCGCGCTAATGATTGTCGCATGTTAAATTATAGGAAAACCAGATGAGCGCCGACAGCCACGACGATGCGGAAGATCCGCAAATTACCCAGATCCGTCAATCGGTTAATGCCCTGTGCAGTAATTTTCCCGGCGAATACTGGCGTGATCTGGACGAGAAGCGGGTCTATCCAACCGCATTCGTCAATGCCCTGACCGAGGCCGGGTTCCTTGCGGTATTGATCCCCGAGGAATTTGGCGGCAGCGGCTTGGGGCTGACGGCGGCGGCGGCGGTGCTGGAGGAAATTCAGCGTTCCGGCTGCAATGGCGCTGCGTGTCACGCCCAGATGTATATCATGGGCACGATCCTGCGGCACGGCAATCAGGCGCAAAAGGCCAAATGGCTGCCGCGGATTGCAACGGGCGAACTGCGTCTACAGGCGTTTGGCGTGTCGGAACCCACCAACGGCACCGATACCCTCAGTCTGAAAACCCGCGCTGTGCGCCAGGGCGATCATTATGTCGTCAACGGGCAAAAAATCTGGACCTCGCGCGCCGAACATTCGGATCTGATGCTGCTGCTGGCGCGCACCACGCCGCGCGAAGAAGCAAAATCCCGCAGCCAGGGCCTGTCAGTTTTTGTCGTCGATATGCAGCAGGCGGTGGGTAATGGCATGACCATCAAACCGATCCGCACCATGGTCAATCATTCCACCACTCAGATTTTCTTTGACGATATGAAGGTGCCGGTTGAAAATCTGCTGGGGGAAGAAGGCCAGGGCTTCAAATATATTCTGACCGGCATGAACGCCGAACGGGTGCTGATAGGCGCCGAGTGCATCGGCGACGCGCGCTGGTTCATAAAAAAGGCCGTTGATTACGCAAATG
>JBEBFX010000165.1:0-7110 GCA_040081735.1 Alphaproteobacteria bacterium
GCATACTTCTGCAAGGCGCGCGCCAAAGTTCAGGATTGCGACCCGGTTTCCTTCGCGGATGATGCGCCCCCTCCCGATCGCCAGCGGCGCCCCGGCGTCCGGCAATGCCGCCCCCGTCCCTTCTCCGCGCGGAAAACGAAACGCGCTTGGCCGGTCGTCAATGCTGGCCGCCGTTGCAACCATGTGCATCAATTCTGCTTCGTCGGCCGCCGCCATAACGACAAAATTCGGCAGATTGCATAAATATCCGACATCAAATGATCCCGCATGGGTTGGCCCGTCGGCCCCCACCAAACCGGCGCGATCAATGGCGAAACGCACGGGTAAACACTGAATGGCCACATCATGCACAACCTGGTCATAGGCCCGCTGCAGGAAGGTGGAATAAATCGCGGCAAAGGGTTTGTAGCCTTCGCACGCCAGACCTGCGGCAAATGTCACCCCATGCTGTTCGGCGATGCCCACATCAAAACACCGGTCCGGAAACGCCCTGGCAAACAGATCAAGCCCGGTGCCCGACGGCATGGCCGCCGTAATGGCGGCAATCTTATCGTCTTTCTGCGCCTCGGCGATCAGGCTCTGGGCAAATATCCTGGTATATTGCGGCGCGTTGGGCGCAGATTTCTTTTGCGCGCCGGTCACGACATCAAATTTGTTGACCCCGTGATATTTATCTTCGGCGGCCTCGGCCGGGGGATAGCCCTTGCCCTTTTGCGTCACCACGTGCAGCAGGATCGGCCCCTGCCCTGCCATGCGCACATTTTCCAGAACCGGGATCAGGTGATCAAGATTGTGGCCATCTACAGGACCAACGTAATAGAATCCCAATTCCTCGAACAGCGTGCCGCCGGTGGCCATGCCGCGGGTAAATTCCTCCGCCTTGCGGGCCGTGCGTTCCAGCCGTCTGGAAATCTTGCGGGTAATCTGCTTTGCGGTCTGCCGCAGGGTCAGATATTTTCGCCCCGAAAGCCGTTTGGCAAGATAGGCGCTCATGGCCCCCACCGGGGGCGCAATCGACATATCATTGTCGTTCAGTATAACGATCAGCCGGGTGTGCCGCGACCCGGCATTATTCATGGCCTCATAGGCCATGCCGGCGCTCATCGCCCCGTCGCCGATAACCGCAACCACATGATTATCATCGCCGCGCAGATCGCGCGCCACCGCCATGCCCAGGGCGGCAGAAATGGAGGTGGAGGAATGCGCCGCGCCAAAGGCGTCATATTCGCTTTCCGCGCGCTTGGTGAAACCGGAAATGCCGCCGCCCTGGCGCAAAGTGCGAATCCGGTCGCGGCGGCCCGTAAGAATTTTATGGGGATAGGTCTGATGCCCGACGTCCCAGATTATTTTATCTCTGGGCGCATCGAAAACATAGTGCAGGGCCAGGGTAAGTTCCACCACGCCCAGCCCCGCCCCAAGATGCCCGCCGGTAACCGACACGGCGTCAATGGTTTCGGCGCGTAATTCATCCGCCAGCTGACGAAGCTGGTTTTGCCTGAATTGCTTGAGGTCCGCCGGGATGCGCACCAGATCGAGCAGCGGTGTCTTACTCACTGTTTTGCTCATTTCCTTGGGTGTCGGGTCTTTGGATATCAGGCGCGCCGCTCAATGGTAAAGCGCGCCGCAGCCCGCAGAAGATCGGCTTTCTCATCGAATAAATCAAGATGCTTGACGGATTGATCCGCGAGGATTTTGGCCTGTATCCGGGCACGCTCCGGCCCCAGCACGGCGACCAGCGTCGACTTGCCTGCCGCCTGATCCTTACCCGCTGTTTTTCCCAGTAATTCAGCATTACCCTCAATATCCAGAAGGTCATCCGTGATCTGGAAAGCCAGACCGAAGTCATGGGCGAACGCCCGTAACGCCTGCCGGTGCGGCGGGGATGCTTTTCCCAGGATCGCCCCAGCCTCGCAGGCAAAGGCAATCAGCGCCCCGGTTTTAAGCTGCTGCAACCGGGTGATGGCCCCAACAGGCAGTGTCTTGTTTTCCGATTCCAGATCCAGCATCTGCCCTTCCACCATGCCATGGGGACCCGAAGCGGCCGCCAGTCCGCGCACCAGTTCACACCGGATATTCGGATCTTCGTGGGTGTCGCTGCCGCTCAGGATTTCAAATGCAAAACTTAGCAATGCGTCGCCTGCCAGCACGGCCGCCGCTTCGCCAAACTGCCGGTGGGTTGAAGGTTTGCCGCGCCGCAAATCATCATCATCCATACAGGGCAGATCATCGTGCGCCAGTGAATAGCTGTGCACGCATTCAACGGCCGCCGCCACCCTTGCCGCGCAATTTTCCTGAACGCCAAACAGGCCGGCGCTATTCAGCACCAGAAAAGCGCGCAGGCGTTTTCCGCCGCCCAATGCGGCATACCGCATGGCGTCATACAACCGGGTTTCAGAGCTGGCCGATTTAGGCAATAACGCATCAAGGGCCTGATTGGCGGCGCCTGCCGCGCGCGCCAGAGCGGCGGTAAAATCGTTCATACACTCAATCCGTTGACTGATAAATTACGCCGCGCCATCTTCAGACGCTAATGAAATCGAACCATCACCGGATACCACAATCTTTTCCACCTTGGTCTGGGCGTCTTTAAGTTTTGCGTCACAGTGGAATTTCAGCTGGCTGCCGCGCTCATAGATACTGATCGATTCTTCCAGATCCACTTGCCCGCTTTCGAGCCGCGCAACAATGGCTTCAAGCTCCCGCAAGGCCTGTTCAAAACTCAGTCCGGCGACCGGCTCCGGCGGCGCCGTTTTTTTCTTTTCCTGCATGCAATCAACCTAGCCTTCCTGGATGCCCATCAGGGCCCTGACATGCGCCTGGGCGCTTAGCGCCAAGGCTGAGAGATCATAGCCGCCTTCCAGCGCGGAAACCACCCTGCCCCCGCAGCGCCTGCCCGCGATAGCCATAATTTCCCGCGTGGCCCAGTAAAAATCAGCTTCCTCCAGCCACAGATTGGCCAGAGGATCCTGCATATGGGCGTCAAAACCGGCAGAAATCAGAATCATATCCGGGTGAAACGCATCCAGCGCCGGTAGAATAATGGCATTCATCACGGCCCTGAAATCATCGCCTCCCGCCCCGGCTGGAAGCGACGCATTGACAACATTTCCGGCGATTCCGGTTTCATGCTGCGCCCCGGTGCCGGGATAAAACGGCGCCTGATGGGTTGATGCGTAAAACAGACCGGCGTCACTTTGAAAAATTTCCTGGGTGCCATTGCCGTGATGCACATCGAAATCCACCACTGCGATGCGCTGGCAATTCCATCGTTTGCGCGCCCATAATGCACCGATGGCGACATTGTTAAACAGGCAAAAGCCCATGGCGTGATCGCTTTCCGCGTGGTGGCCCGGCGGGCGCACGGCGCAAAATGCATTCTGAACGGTTCCCTGCATTACCAGATCAACGGCGCGCACAACGGCCCCGGCGGCATACAATGCCGCCGCGCCGCTGCCCGGCGACATCGGCGTATCGCCATCGATGAAGGTAAAACCCTGCGCGGGTATGCGCGCCAGCAGCGCTTCGGCAAAACCGTCAGGATGGGCCAGCGCTATCTGCTCCAGTGTTGCCTGCGGCGCCTGTTCGCGCAACAGGGGCGCAAATTCCGGCGCCTCCAATGCTGCAAGTACAGCCCGCAATCGCGCCGGAGATTCCGGATGTCCGGAGGGCAAAATATGCTGAAGACACGCCAGATGCGTAATCAATGCAGTCGTCATGGTTTAATTTTTTACCTGCTGGCCATAGGTTTTGAATTTTTCAAGCACCGTTCGCATTTCATCTGCATCGAGAATCACTGGCTGGCCGATTTGCAATGCCGCAACATACTGGCTGGCCAGGGTTTCAATCTCATGGGCCATAGAGAGCGCTTTCGCGGGCGTTGCGCCCAGGGCGATCTGCCCATGATTGGCCAGCAGGCAGGCCTGCCGGCCCTCAAGCGCAACAAGCGCAAATTCCGCGAGGGACCCGGTGCCAAATGTCGCATAGGGCGCGCACCGGATACTATGGCCCCCCGCCACCGCTACCATATAATGGAATGCAGGAATTTCCCGGTTCAAACAGGCAAGCGCCGTCGCATTCAGGGAATGCGTATGCACAATCGCGCCAACCTCTGGACGGGCGTTATAAATCGCCACGTGGAAATGCCATTCGCTGGAAGGCAGCAACGAACCGGCTATCACCTTGCCATCCGTATCAAGCGCCACAATGTGCGGTGGTTCAAGATCTGCATAAGGAACGCCGGTCGGTGTAATCAGTATATGTCCCGCATCATCGCGCGCCGACACATTGCCGGATTTCCCCGGGCTGAGGCCGCTTAGGCTCATGGCGTTGGCAGCGGCGATTATTTGCTGGCGCGCGCCGTCCTGGTCCATCACGCGCGTTCCGGAAACAGCTTCAGCATGCCTGAAGATGACGCCTCACATATGCCCCGTTCGGTAATCAGCGCACTGACAAGCCGCGCCGGGGTCACGTCAAACGCAAAGTTTGCGGCGGGGCTTCCCGGCGCGGCGATGTCAACCTCGCACAAACCGCCATCTGCCGTACGTCCGGTGATCCGTGTCAGTTCTTCTGGCGCGCGTTCCTCAATGGGTATCGAGGCGACACCGTCATCAATCGTCCAGTCTATCGTGGTTGATGGCAGCGCCACATAAAATGGCACGCCATTGTCAAAGGCGGCGAGCGCCTTCAGATAGGTGCCAATCTTGTTGCACACATCCCCGCGCGCCGTTGTGCGGTCTGTGCCCACAATGCACATGTCTGCGCGGCCATGCTGCATCAGATGGCCGCCGGCATTATCCGCAATGATGGTATGCGGCACACCATGTTTGCCCAGTTCCCACGCCGTCAGAGATGCGCCCTGATTGCGCGGCCGGGTTTCATCCACCCACACATGCAGTTTTATCCCGGCGTCATGGGCCATGTAGATTGGGGCCAGCGCAGTGCCCCAGTCAACCGTCGCCAGCCACCCGGCATTGCAGTGAGTGAGAACATTGATCACCCGTTCCGGGTTTTTGCGCGCCGCGCCCATGATCAGTTGCAGCCCGTGCACGCCAATTTTTTCACAGATCGCCACGTCGTCATCGCAGATTTTGGCGGCTGCCGCATAGGCCGCCGCCACGCGCGCCTCAGGCGGCACCGGCAACAGCGCCCCGCGCATTTCATCCAGCGCCCAGCGCAGGTTAATGGCCGTGGGCCGCGCCGCCAGCAGAAATTCATACGCCGCATTCAGGGCGCGATCGGACGCATCTTCGCGCACGGCAAAGCACAGACCATAGGCCGCAGTGGCGCCGATCAGAGGCGCGCCGCGCACCATCATGGTTTTGATCGCATGGGATGCATCGGCGGCGCTTGCAAGCCTTGTGGTCACAAAGGCATGCGGCAGCTTTGTCTGATCAATAATACCCGCCGACCATCCATCCGGTTCAAGCCAGATTGACCGCCACGCCTTACCGTCAATTTTCATCTGCCCGTCATTCGCCTTTATAGGATGTCAGCGCCAGCACTTCCTTGCCCAATGCTTCAAGGCGTTTGCGGCCACCCAGATCAGGAAGGTCGACTACAAAGCTGCACGCCACAACCCTGGCGCCCTGGCGCTCAATCAATCTGATTGCCGCTTCCGCCGTGCCGCCTGTTGCAATCAGATCATCGACTAGCAGTACAGTCTCGCCAGGTTTTACCGCATCCACATGAATTTCAAGACGATCGACGCCATATTCAAGCGCGTAATCTTCACCAATAGTTTTATACGGCAACTTGCCCGGTTTGCGCACCGGAATAAACCCGCAGGACAATTGATGCGCGACGGCGCCGCCCAGAATGAACCCGCGCGCCTCGATACCGGCGACCTTGTCGATCCGCACACCCGCATGAAACTGCACCAGCCCGTCAACGGCCTTGCGGAAGCCTACCGGATCACCCAGCAAAGTCGTGATGTCCCGGAACATGATGCCGGGTTTTGGATAATCGGGTATGGCGCGAATATATTTTTCCAGCACTTTACTGTCCCTTCAATACACGTCCTGCAATGGCGTCAAGTTTTGCCAATAAATGCGCGTCGCGTTTTTCCGGCGCGGTCATCAGCGCCATCTCCAACGCCCTGTCGCAGCCATGGAGACATGGCGCACGATGTACTGCGCCGCCTGCTACCTGCGCCACCACCTGCTTTACCAGATCGGCCGCATGTCTGGCATTGCTCTGCAACACCGCAATCACCGAGGCGACATCCACATCGTCATGGTGCGGATGCCAGCAATCATAATCCGTAACCATGGCGACTGTGGCAAAGCAGATTTCCGCCTCGCGCGCCAGTTTGGCCTCTGGCATATTGGTCATGCCAATCACGTCACAGCCCCAGGAGCGATACAGGTTGGATTCGGCCAGGGACGAAAACTGCGGCCCCTCCATCACCAGATAGGCGCCGCCCCGCACATGCGCAAGATCAATCGCCGCGGCGCCCTTTTCAAGCATATCACCAAGCCTCCCGCATACCGGCTTCGCCACAGATACATGGGCTACCAGGCCGTTACCAAAAAAACTTTTTTCCCGGGCAAAAGTGCGATCGATGAATTGATCCACAATGACAAAAGTCCCGGGCGGCATGGTCTCACGAAACGAGCCGCAGGCCGAGACCGAAAGTATATCCGTAACGCCGCAACGCTTTAACGCATCAATATTGGCGCGGTAATTGATGCCGGACGGCGAAAGCGCGTGACCACGACCGTGACGCGGTAAAAACACGACCTCCACACCCTGTAACTGGCCAAAGAGCAGGTCATCCGATGTTTGTCCCCAGGGGCTTGCGACGTGGCGCCACTCAGCCTTTTCCAGTCCGTCAATGTCATAAACGCCGCTGCCGCCGATCACGCCCAGTTTCATAAATTTTGCTCCTGACACATATGCAGGGCATTGTTACCCCTGATCCGCAAATGGGGCAAGAAATCGGTCGCGGCGGATGCCCGTAATGATACAGTTTCACAACATGAGGAAAGCGGACACCATGAAAGAAAAAATTGGCTTTATCGGCCTGGGCAATATGGGCAAGCCGATGGCGATGAACCTGGCGCGGGCGGGACTGGATTTAACTGTCTATGACGTCAACCCGGACACAATGCG
>JBEBFX010000166.1:0-7089 GCA_040081735.1 Alphaproteobacteria bacterium
GGCTTGGCCGCTCGCATTGCGCTCCAATCGGCGCTGGCGGAAGGCCCGCTTACGATCATAGCTCTGGGTCCGCTGACCAACATCGCCGCAGGCTTGCGCGGCCGCCCTGACCTCGCACGCAACGTGACGCGGCTCGTGGCCGTCATGGGCCGCCGGCCGGGCCATCTTTTCCACCCGGCCGAGGGGCGCGGCAACGGGATTCTGTTCGGGCACGGTCCCGTGTTCCGGGATTTCAATTTCGACAAGGATCGCGCCGCCGCGAGCGAAATCGTGGCGATGAATCTCCCGGTCACGCTTATTCCGTACGAAGGTGCGCGGAGCGTGCGCCTAACGGCCGCCGATTTGGCAAGGCTTGAAACAGCCGGGGGCGCCGCAGCCTGGGTCGCGCAGCGCGCGCGGGGGTGGTTGAAATTCTGGGCCAGTGTCGTGGGCCTCGACGGTTTCTACCCCTTCGACGCGCTGGCCGCCGCCTACGCAATCGAGCCGAAGCTGTTCGATTGCGCGGACGCGGCTGTCTGGGTCGCCAAAGATGACAGGCGCTGGGGCGGCTGGTTCGGTCCCGAAAGCCTCCTTGTTGGGCTCAAGAGCGAGCGTGCCGGGAAGCCGCTGGCGCGTGGATCGGCTTACTACTGCCCCCGCATGTCACCGGTGATGCACGGCTGGCTCATAGCACGGCTTATTGACCGCTAGGATGTGCCGGCCAGGCTGAAAAATGCGCCAACGGCTTGTGTGAGCGGGTGATCTGCGATCACGCAGCCGGAGGATTGGTCTCAAAGCCGGGCAGGGCAGGCAGATGGTCAAGCCAACCCTGGGCGCTGCGGCGCCATATCTGCATGGCGGGGGTTACGGTCAAGGGTATGTCAAGCGTGCCTGACTTTAGCGCAGCTATGCCCGGCATATTTCCCAGAAGCGAGCGGATCGGCGAACCGCACCGGGCGCAGAAACGGCGCTCCACGGCGCCGCCGCTTTCTGCTGTAACATGAAACACCGTCTCCTGGCCGGCAACCTCGATATCGGCCTCAGCAACGATCACATTTACGGAAAATGCGCTGCCGCTCTGCTTTTGGCAATCGCGGCAATGACATACAACAACGGCCAGCGGTTCCGAACTGAAGCGGTAGCGCACCTGGCCGCAAAGACATCCGCCCTCTGTCATCGCCATACTCCCCTTTGTCAGTGTACAGAGACTGTCTACAGAGAATTCCCCGAACCGCGCGGCCCACTCGCCCCGCAGGGGCCGTCTCCATTGATTATTGTGTAACAGAATGATTAAAGTCGCCATGACCTCCGGTCAAGATATGAATACGGCTGAAACAGATCATCGCCTTAATGGGAGGAAGATTTTATGCATCTTGCGTATCTGGGCCAGACAGAGACAGTGACGCTTAACCGCCGGGGTTTGATCAGGGGCGCCCTCGGCGCGGCGGGTCTGATGGCGTCCGCAGCGATCCTCGGCGGCCCGCAAGCCGCACACGCCGCGAGGAGCGAGCAGGGTTTCAAAGGATCGGGGCCGATGGGCGTGTCAACGGGTGAAGACTGGATCGACACCTTCTTCACCGGCGGGGCAGATGAAATTATTCACTATTACGCGGATGATTTCGTTTTCGAGGACATTACCTTCGCCCAGGCCATCGATAACAAGGAGGACCTTCACCGGGCGTTTACGCCTTTCAACAATGCGGGGCCGGATTCGCCGCTGGGGGTGCACCAGTTTGATATCATCCATTATACAGGCGGCCCGGCGGCCGGCGTCACCCACACAATTCGCAGTGACGTGCCGGACGGTTATTCAGCGGATGACTGGGCGAAAGTGACACGCGAGGCGCGCATGGGCGCCGATCCCGCCTTTGATGAATGGGCGGCCATCGGCTGGGTATGGAAGGCCGCCCACAATGGAGACTTTCTGGGCATGCCCGCGAAAGGCAAGACCACGTTCGCAAGGGGCGCCACCCAGCATTTCTACCGCGATCGCAAAATTGTGCGTGAATATACTTCGTGGGACTTCCGGGGCGTGGCGGTGCAGCTGGGCGTCCTCCCGCCCCAGGAAAAATTCTGGCTGAAGGATTATAAACCCGCCGCCGGATGACACATAAAGGCTGGCGCGCCGCTTATGGCCATAATTCATAGAGTGAAATGAAGTCGTTGCAGGCCGGGGACTTCACAATTCTGGAAAAGCCGGTTTCCCTGCCCAGTTCACGGACCATTTTTTCCGGCATGCCGCAGGTGCCAAGCCCCGCACCGCCCTGGGCCAGGGAGGTCGTCATACAATAATGCAGGCTCATGCCATATTTCATCGCCGCCATAGGCCCTACATTGGCGTGCAATTCGTCCTCGGAGGTAATTTCCTGCATCACATACACCCCGCCCGGGTTCAGATGCGCGCGGATATTCGCCATCGCCTCGCGCGGGCGCGGGCTGTCATGAATGACATCAAAGGTGAAAATCACGTCATAACTGGAAGGCAGTTTTTCGGCGCCGTCCCCCACGGTAAATTTAAGCCTGCCGGACATCCCGGCTGCCTCTGCGCGGGCATTGGCCCCTTCTACCTGCGGCGCAAAGGCGTCTATGCCAGCAAAGGTGGATTTGGGAAACGCCTCGGCCATGCGCATCAGCGCCGAGCCCATGCCGCAGCCGATATCCACCACACTGACGCCGCGTTCCAGCATCGACTGAACATCAGGCATCGACGGCAGCCATTGCTGCAACAGCAGGTTTTTGTAGCGCACGCCGCTGGAGCGGCTCATGCCATGATAAAGGTTCGGATGGAAATGCGCCTGGGAAACGCCGCCGCCATTTTTGAACGCGTCCACCAACTGTTCGAACGGCGTCTGGGCGTGCGCCAGCAATTCCAGAATGCCGCCCTGAAACAGCGGGCTGTCCTCATCAGCCAGCGGCTTTGCATGTTCGGCTGGCAATGAGTAGGACATGCGCGCGGCGTCCACATCAAGATAATCCGCCGCCGTCAGCCCCTGTAGCCATTCGCGGGCATAACGTTCGTTTATGCCTGTGCGTTCGGCCAGTTCGGCGCTGGTTGCGGGTCCCTGCTCCAACAATGACTTGAACAGACCCAGCCGGTCACCGATGGCGCACAGACGCGTTGACATCGCCCCCGCCAGATCCTGCTGAAACCGGCTCAAAAACGCCTTCGCCTTTTCCTTGTTCATGGGCGCCGTAACAGTCATTTCATTTCCCTTTATCTTGATTGTCAAACCTGGCCGGTGGCGGCGAAACGCTTGAGGTGGTAATCGACATTACCGAATTGCGCGTCGATCATGGTCAGGCGTTTAAAATAATGACCGACATTCAACTCATCCGTCATACCCATGCCGCCATGCAACTGGATCGCCTGTTGCCCCACAAAGCGGCCTGATTTTCCGATATGAACCTTGGCGGCGCTGGCCGCCCTGACGCGTTCGGCGTCACTCTCGTCCAGCTTCAGATTGACCATATAGGTGATGGAAAGCGATTGTTCGCATTCCATGAACATATCCACCATGCGGTGTTGCAGCACCTGGAATTTTCCAATCGGCTGACCGAATTGTTTACGGGTTTTGCAGTATTCTACGGTCGTATCCGTCAGCACCCGCATGCAGCCAACAGCTTCGGCGCATTGCGCGGCAATGGCGCGGTCAATGGCCGCCTCCAATGGCGCCAGCCCCATGCCGGCCTGACCCAGCACATCATCGCCATCAACCTTGACATTCTCGAAATTGATTTCCGAGGCGCGCTGGCCATCAATGGTCGGGTAGTCGCGACGGGTAATTCCTGGCGCATCCTTATCAACGATAAATATCGTCACACCGCCCCTGTCACGCTGGGCGCCTGAGGTGCGCGCCGTCACCAGAAACTTGTCCGCCCACGGCGCAGCGCAAACCACGGCCTTGTTGCCATTGAGAACAAACCCGTCACCGCTTTTTTCGGCCCTGGTAACGAGATCGGCTGGATTGAAGCGCCCCTGCGGTTCCGTATAGGCCAGCGCAAGGATCAGTTCACCGCTGGCGATTTTTGGCAGCAAGGCCGCTTTTTGCGCGCTGAGGCCTGCCAGATTGATCAGCCCGCCGCACAGCACGACGGTTTGCAGATAAGGCTCCACAACCAGGCCTTTGCCAAATTCTTCCATGATGATCATGGTCTCGATCGCCCCCCCGCCGAAGCCGCCATATTCCTCGGCAAAGGGCGCGGCCAGAAGGCCAAGCTCCGCAAAGCCGTTCCATAAGTCCCGGCTCCATCCGGCATCCAACGCCAGAATGGCCTTGCGCGCCTCGAAACTATAGCGGTCCTGAATGAAACGCTGGACGCTGTTGCGCAGCAGCGCCTGTTCTTCGGTAAACGAAAAATCCATACTCTTTCCTTTTGGCCTGCAGCCTGCTAGAGGCCCAGAACGGCCTTGGCGATTATGTTGCGCTGAATTTCGTTCGATCCGCCATAGATCGAGGTTTTGCGCATATTAAGATATTCAGACCCGATGCCGATCGTATCCTGCGGCACATTGGGGAAATTGTCCCCGTCAAAAACCATGCCGCGCAGATAAGGCGCGCCATAAATGCCCGACGCCTCGATCAGCAGTTCGCTAATTCGCTGCTGCACTTCGGTACCCTTGATTTTCAGGATCGAGGATTCCGGCCCCGGGCTTTTGCCCGCGTTTTCCGCCGCCAGCGTCCGCAGATCGGTAAATTCAAGCGCCAGCAAATCAATTTCCAGCGCCGCCAGCTTATGCGCGAAATCATGGTCTTCCAGCAGCGGGCGTCCACCTGCAAATTCACGTTGCGCAAGCCGCTTCAACCGGGCGATCTGTTGCCGCGACCGCGCGACGCCTGCAATGCCGCTGCGCTCATGGCCCAGCAACACCTTGGCGTATGTCCAGCCCTTGTTTTCCTCACCAATGCGATTGGCGGCCGGAACTTTCACATCGTCGAAGAAAATTTCATTCACCTCGTGCCCGCCGTCAAGGGTGATGATCGGCCGCACCGTTATGCCGGGGCTTTTCATATCGGCAAGAATGAACGAGATGCCTTCCTGCGCCTTCACATCGATATTGGTGCGCACCAGACAGAAAATCATGTCCGCATGCTGGCCCAGCGTATTCCATGTTTTGGAGCCATTCAAAACGTAATGATCCCCATCCGGAACCGCCCGCATGCGCAGGCTGGCCAGATCCGATCCCGCGCCGGGTTCGGAATATCCCTGGCACCACCAATCCGTCCCCTGATAAATACGGGGCAGATAATAATCCTTCTGCTGCTGGTTGCCAAAAGTCCAGATCACCGGCGCCACCAGATTCAGCCCAAAGGTGATGAGGGGTATTGTCTCGGCGCCCGCCAGTTCCTGGCCGAATATATATTTCTGGGCCGGCGTCCAGCTGGTTCCGCCATACTGCACGGGCCAGGAAGGCGCAACCCAGCCCTTTTTTGCCAGAATCCTGTGCCAGGAAAGATATTCTTCCTTGCTCAGTTCGCGTTCAATCTTGCGGCGGCCGCGCAGGTTTGCTGGATAATTTTCAGCGATAAAGGCGCGCACTTCGCTCTGAAAGGCGATTTCTTCCGGGGTGAATTTCAGATCCATCACTGTTGCCTCAGCGGGGGTGACTTGCCGGGCAAGTGTAGGCCCGCTGGCAATTTAATTCAACCGGAGCAGTCATCTGTTGGAAACAAGGGGTGCTGGACCATCCCGCATTTAAGCAGTACCAAGAGTGCTCCAGGCATTGTTTATGAGTGATTCCCCCGTGAAAATCCTGTTCCACCACCGCATTGCCAGCCGCGACGGTCAGGCGGTGCATATGGATGAAATGATCGATGCGTTGCGCGCCCTGGGACACGAGGTGATTCTGGTCGGCCCTGCGCGCGGCGGGCAGCAATCCGAATTTGGCGCAGATGCGGGATTGATCGCAACATTGAAGCGTTTACTGCCGCGCGCGGTCTATGAAATTCTTGAGGCGATCTACAGTGTGCCCGCATTTTTCCGTCTCTATCAGGCCTACCGCGCCCACCGTCCCGACGTGGTGTATGAGCGGTATAATCTTTTCATGTTTGCAGGGCTATGGCTTAAGCACCTGACCGGCGCGCCGCTGGTGCTGGAAGTGAACGGGCCGATATTCGAGGAACGATCCCTGCATGATGGCCTGTCGCTAAAGGGTTTCGCAGCATGGTCCCAACGGGTTGTATGGCGCGGCGTGGATTACGTCCTGCCGGTAACGGAGGTGCTGGCCGGATATGTCCGGCGCTATGGCGTGCCCGGCAATCGCATTCATGTCATTCCCAACGGCATCAATCCCGTGCGTTTTGCAGACGGGCGCCCGGGAAAAGACATCCGGGCGAAGTATGGATTGCAGGGGCGGCTGGTGCTCGGCTTCACCGGATTTATCCGGAGCTGGAATGCGCTGGACCGGGTCATCGAATTGGCCGCGCGGGATGCGGGACGGCATAATCTGCACCTGCTGGTTGTTGGCGATGGCCCTGCACGGGCGGAAATCACCCGATTGGCCGAGGCGCGCGGCGTCGCGGACCGGCTGACGATAACAGGTGTTATTGGCCGTGACGATGTGGCGGATTATGTCAATGCGTTTGACATCGCCCTGATCCCCGGCGTTACCGAATACGCCTCGCCGCTGAAACTGTTCGAATATCTGGCGCTGGGCCGCGCCATTGTGGCGCCCGACATGCCCAATATCCGCGAGATACTGACAGATGGCCAAAACGCCGTGCTGTTCTCAGCCGGCGCCGGACCGGAAGATCATTTCGCCAGCGCCATTTTGCGCCTGTGCGCTGACCCGCAATTGCGGGAACAGATCGCCAGCGGCGCCAAGGCGGCGATTGAAGAACAGGGCCTCACCTGGTCCCGCAACGCCATGCGCGTTGTGGAGATAGTCGACGCCCACAATACGCATCTGCGCTAGCGCCACTCTCCGATCTGATCGAACCAGTCATTCACTGTTTCTCACCCCACCCCTATCCCCTCCCCATCCAAGGGGAGGGGCTTTTCCTCAGAATTTCAACGGTTTGTTCCCCTCCCCCTCGTGGGGATCGTTGCAAAATTCGATTTTAGTGTGATTTTTCATTAGATAGCTGGATTTTTTTGCTTGGCCTTGGTGGC
>JBEBFX010000028.1:0-24780 GCA_040081735.1 Alphaproteobacteria bacterium
GCCCAGCAAGGCGCGAACGATCGCCGCTGGAAAACCTTCATCGAAGGCCAGGCGAAGAAGGCTCTGAAATCATGAAGCTGAACAATCGCTCAACCATTGTTCAACAATAGTTTAACCATCGCTCAACTTCCCCAATGCCCGCCATCACCGCAGAAATCGCACTCGAACTCTCCAAGCTCCGCGACAGCACGAACAAGGCTGTCGCCGAAGTGAAGAAGATGAAGACTGGCATGAAGCGCGAGGGCGACGGCCTCGGCTCGGCCATCTTCGGCGGACTAAAGACAGCGGCAGCGACAGCCGCCGTCGCCGCCGGAGCGGCCATCACCGCCGCCCTGGATGCCGGGGCCAGCGCCGAGCAGCTGCAAACGCTGGTGTTTGAAACCGGCAAGGCCCACGGCTTCGAAAATCTGCGCGACTGGTTCAGGGCGCTGTACGAAGTGTTGCTGGGACAAGGCCAGGGGCCGCGAATGGGATCCTTTATCGCCCTTTACGGGGTGCAGGAAACCTGCAACCTGATCGCCAGGTCACTGGCGGAAGTTACGCCGCCGGGCGCGGCGGAATGAAACGGCTTTATCTCCTGCGCAGCGCCCGTCATCGCGCAAGCAATCAGTCGAGTCTGGCGGATTATCACCGGCCCCTGACCAAGCGTGGCGAAATCGCCGCTGCGGCGATGGGCCTGGCAATGCGGAAAAACAACTATCTTCCCGATCTGGTGATTTGCGCCGCGCCCGCCAGGACACGCCTGACACTGGCCAATATATGGCCAAGTCTGTGCGGCGCTGAAGGCAAACCTCCCGAACTCCTGTATGATTTCCGTATCCATTTAATGCGCGGCGACGCAATGGCCGCCCGCGTGCGCGAAGTGGACGAAAAATTCGCAAGCGTATTGATCATAGGCATCGTCCCCGGCATATCAGATCTGGCGCGCCTGTTGCGGCAGCCAAACGACGGCGAGCCGGACCCTTTTGTGCTCGATCTTCCGATTGGCAATCTTGCCATATTCGAATGCAGCAACAAAACCTGGGCAGAGATGGCCCCCGGCTGCGGCGTGCTGATGAAACTTGTCAGCTGATCCTTTTCAATAGATTGCCTGAACGCAAACCTAGCACCGTACGCACGGCGCAATAAGCGGCAAGCAGGCTGGCCAACCCGAGCAACGCCGCACTCAGCCCGGCGGGAAAATTCGTCCCGGCCGCCATCCTGTATTCCAGCGCCGCGCCCGCCGCCGCCGATGCCGGAAATGTAAACGACCACCATGCAAGACTGAAACGCAACCGCATAAACCTCAGTGCATGGGCCAGCGTTAAAATCAGGAAAAACACCATGGCGTAGAACAAAATCCGGGCGAAGCTGTCAACCATTTGCTGATTCAGCTCCGTATAGGAAACAAAGGCCAGCGCTGGCGGGGTAACTGTAATCGCCAGTAACGGCAATTCATCATCGTCCAACGGCATCTCAAAAATCAGCCGGTCAAACAGCATAACAAGAAACATCAGCCACATCAGTACGCCCATACTGAACATCATCCAGCCAATCTCACTATATCCAAGCTGGCAAGCCGTCCCGGGTCCTAGCAGCAAGCCTGCGGCCGGCAGGAATATTGACGGCCGCAAATTCCGTCTCGCATGCCCTCCGGACATCAGACGGCTTAAAATAATCAGCAGCAGGATTATCTGGAAAACCGTTCCGGCTACCCACAGCAGAGTGGCAATTGCCGTATCCAGCGGCACGGCGCCCGCCGCAAACAACTGAAGGCTTAAAGGCACGGCCGCTGCAAACGGTATGCGCTTCAGATCGTCAAATTCCGCCCGCATGGCCTGCGGGGAACGGATAATCTTCATGCCATACGCCGCTGAAATCCAGGCGAACAAAAGCGCGCCCGCAAATATCAGCACTTCACCTATCACCGGAGTAACCCCCAGCCCCGGCGCCGCATTGCGCCAGGCAATCCCAAGTCCGGCAATGCCAAGCACTGCGGCAAACGCCGATACCGGCACATCCGGAAAGGACTTTATAGTATTTACTTGCGTCATCTGAAACCATCTACTCTAAAAACGGGACCAGACTGCCATAAACAGGGCATTTCCGGCGCCCGTATTGCGGCCGGCAATCTCGGCGAAACCGCCGAATTGCAATGCTATGCGGCGCGGTAAATTCCGCACGATTGAAATTTGCGCCTTGTAAACATCGTAAGAAGATGAACCGGCGCTGTTCCTGCGGCCGGCCGAAACGGTATTGAAAGACTGAAAAATAATCTGGTAATTTTCGAATGGATCGACGCCGAAGGTGGCGTCGGCGCGCCATTGATCGGCGGCATTTCTGTCACGCAGCCGGTAACCGGCCTCGAATGAAGTGAAATATTTTAGATGAAGTAGCTGTGGGGGCAGCCACCCGCCGCGTCCAAACAGCAAACGCCCCTCAAAATCCCGGCTTGAAGATTCCAGCAGCGGTTCCCGGTCGAATGCCCGGGCGCCGGGGATTTTGACCAACGCCTGTGTGGATACAATCCAGTAATCACCTGCCATCAGCCGCGCCCTGACAAACAGTTCCAGCTGCGACAGGCCATTTGTATACCGCCGTCCGCCGCTTTTCGCGGATTGGCCCGCCAGACGGAAAAATCTTGGCTGCGCGCCCAGCGTCAGCGCATCTGACAGCCCATATACTCCGTAAACGGATAATTCCTGTTTATGATAACCGGTGGCGGGCGAACGGCGGCCAAGGGCGTCAAACCGCGCATCCGAACGGTAACTGTCCAGTGTACCGATGATTAGCGACTCGCCCTTTGACTGCAACCACGCGGCATTGGCCTGGGTCAGGCATGCCCCAGCAAGCCAGCATATTAGCACTATCGCCCAACGCCGCATGCCGCAGCGCCGCGCTTACAACGCGTCGTTAGACTGTTTCTCCTCGGCCTTGGCGATATCTTGATAAATCCTGCCGCCAGCGTTGCGGAATTCTTCCGATTTTTCCGCCATGCCGGACGCCGCATAATCGCGCACTTCCTGGGTGATTTTCATGGAGCAGAATTTCGGCCCGCACATGGAGCAGAAATGCGCCACCTTGTGCGCGTCCTTGGGCAGGGTCTGGTCATGAAATTCACGCGCGCGTTCCGGATCAAGCGACAGATTGAACTGATCTTCCCAGCGGAACTCAAAGCGCGCCCGGCTCAACGCGTCGTCGCGCGCCTGCGCCGATGGGTGGCCCTTGGCCAGATCGGCGGCGTGGGCCGCAATCTTGTAGGTAATCACGCCAACTTTCACATCGTCCCGGTCGGGCAATCCCAGATGCTCCTTGGGCGTCACATAACACAGCATGGCGCAGCCGAACCAGCCGATCATGGCGGCGCCGATGCCGCTGGTGATATGGTCATATCCCGGCGCTATGTCAGTGGTGAGCGGCCCCAATGTGTAGAATGGGGCCTCGCCGCACTCGCGCAACTGCTTGTCCATGTTGATTTTGATCTTGTGCATCGGCACGTGGCCGGGGCCTTCGATCATCACCTGCACGCCTTTATCCCACGCGACGCGGGTCAGCTCTCCCAGGGTTTCCAGCTCGGCAAACTGGGCGGCGTCATTGGCGTCGGCGATAGATCCGGGGCGCAGGCCGTCACCCAGTGAAAAGCTGACATCATAGGCGCGCATGATGTCGCAGATTTCCTCAAAATGAGTATACAGAAAATTTTCCTTGTGATGCGCCAGGCACCATTTGGCGAGGATCGAACCGCCCCGGCTGACAATGCCCGTCACACGCTTTGCAGTCAGGGGCACATAGGCCAGACGCACGCCCGCATGGATGGTGAAATAATCCACCCCCTGTTCGGCCTGCTCGATCAGCGTGTCGCGGAAAATTTCCCAGGTCAGATTTTCGGCAATGCCATCAACCTTTTCCAGCGCCTGATAGATCGGCACGGTGCCAATGGGCACCGGCGAATTACGCACAATCCATTCGCGGGTATTGTGAATGTTGCGCCCCGTGGACAGGTCCATCACGGTGTCCGATCCCCAGCGGATCGACCACACCATCTTGTCGACTTCTTCGGCAACCGATGACGCAACCGCGCTGTTGCCGATATTGGCGTTGATCTTGACCAGGAAGTTACGGCCGATGATCATTGGCTCCAGTTCCGGGTGATTAATGTTGCAGGGGATGATCGCCCGCCCCCGGGCAATTTCGCTGCGCACAAATTCCGGCGTGATGAAATCGGGAATTTCGGCGCCAAAACTTTCGCCGTCGCGCAGCAGTTTTTCCTGTTGCGCGGCGCGGCCCATATTTTCGCGGATCGCAACATATTCCATTTCCGCCGTGACAATGCCCGCCCGCGCATAGGCAAACTGTGTAACGGCCATACCTTCCTTGCCGCGCAGGGGCCGATGACGGACAGGGAATTCTGCGGCCAGCGCAGTTCCTGCATTGCCATTATCTTCCGGGCGCGTATCGCGGCCTTCATATTCTTCCACATCACCGCGCGCGCGCACCCAAGCCTGACGGTCCCGGGCCAGACCCTGATAGATGTCAATATTGGCAGCCGCGTCACTATAGGGGCCAGACGTATCATATAGACGCACCGGCGGCTCCTTGGCGCTTTCATGCAGCGCTACATCACGCATCGGCACGCGCACCCCGGCCAGATTGCCCTCCACATAAACTTTGCTTGATGCAGGCAATGGCCCTGTGGTTACGGATATGCGGGCGTCTTTAGCGTGGATGTTCATGGCGTTACTCCCCAGTGTAAGCGTGCGTTTACGGTGGAGGTAATGCGGCCGGCCATGATTGCCATTGCTTCCGTTCCCTCCGCCGGTTCTACCCGGATCAGGTTCAAAGGGTCTGCCAACTGGCATCTCAACCCTTACGGGCTCCCCTCGGAATGGGTGCAGTGTGAACCTTCATGCGGTATTTCGCAATGGGCGTTATCGGGGGGCAGCTATCCATTTACGGATGCACAAGAAACAGGCATTCTGATGGCCGGACCGCATAAGCGGTCAAAATGAAAAAAGGGGGAAACACCATGACAATAGAGCTGAGCATGCTGGCCTGGAGCACCGTGTTGTTAATCGCGCTGATCATGACGTCGGCCAACGCCAACGTCATGGCCATGGGCATGGCCTGGGGTTTTGGCAACCGCGACGAACGCCCAACCGTGACAGGCTGGGGGGCCCGCGCCCGCCGCACCTATCTGAACCATCTGGAAAATCTGCTGGTCTTCGGTCTGCTGGTCATTATCGCCCATCTGGCGAACGTGCATACGGAACTGACCGTAATGGGAGCGCAATTATTCCTGGCCGCCCGGATCGTCTATGCAGGTCTGTACATTGCCGGCATCAGCGCCATGGCGTCCCGCACCCTGGCCTATTTCGTTGGCCTGATCGGCACGATCATGATCGCATACGCGGTCTTGACAGCGGTTCCTGCGGCGCTCTGAAGAGATTCAGACACCATACACTGGCATGATCATGTCCCGTGCACGTTCTTCCAGATATTTCCTGAAACAGGGGCTGGCCCCTGTTTCGCTTTCCTGTATTATTTCGCCGCGCCCGCAATCATTTTTGCGTCTTCATCGCGGTAAATCTGTTTTTCCTGGTTAATGAGTACATCCGCCAGAAAATTATAGGCCTCGCCCCAGGCGGTCATCACCTCGGGGGTGGCCGCATCGCCGAGCACATCCCGGATTGCCTGCAACAGACTGGCGCCGATCACCGGGTACTGCTCGGCTATTACCCGCATATCGGTGTGTTTGTGGACAATGTGTTCCAGCGGCCCCTTCAGCGCGTCAAGATTATCAATATTCAGCGCATAGGCGCATACCGCCTCGGCCAGCCGCGCGGGCTGCGGCCCGCCGTCCAGGGGGTGTTTCATCCAGGTGTTCTCAAAAAAACGCTTGAATTCAGGCCGCTGGGCGAACGCAATCTGGTACATCCGGGCCGTAATAGCCTTGCCATGCTGCTGCAATACCGGCGCGGTTGATTTGATGACGGCTTTAGTCTGTTCGCTTAACATGAAACATTCCTTTGGGGCTGGGCGGGTGAACTGATCCCGTTGCGCATCTTCCAGTATACGGCACGCGCAGGCCTTGATTTGAATCAATCGGCATAAAGCAATTTTATCTACGCCGTTCTTCCGAATATCGGCACAAAACAATCGCGCAGCGCCGTATCCAGTTCCTCCATCGTAATGTTCACGCCCAGTCTGGCCAGGCTGGTCACGCCATATTCGGAAACGCCGCACGGCACGATGCCCCCATAATGCGCCAGGTCCGGGTCCAGATTGATGCTGACGCCGTGATAGCTTACCCAGCGGCGCACCCGAACGCCGGCGGCGGCGATTTTGTCTTCCCCGCCATCCGGGCGTTTGACCCAGATGCCAACCCGCCCATCGCGGTGCTCGCCGATGACATTGAACAAGGCCAGCGTGGCGATCAGCCATTTTTCCAGATTACAGACAAATTTGCGGATGTCCGGCCCGCGTTTATTGAGGTCCAGCATCACATAGGCCACCCGCTGCCCCGGCCCATGATAGGTATATTGGCCGCCGCGTCCGGTTTCATGCACGGGAAAGCGGTCTGGTTGCAGCAGGTCCTGTGGTCTGGCGCTGGTGCCGGCTGTGTAAATCGGCGGATGCTGTAACAGCCAGACCATTTCAGCGCCACTGCCTGATCGAATGGCCGCCACCTGGGCTTCCATGAAACCTACCGCATCCAGATAGTCCACCGGCTGGCCCGCAACACGCCATACGACTGGCGGCATATCGGCTGTGGCGGCGTTGGCAGGCGTATCCAAAGGACAGATATCAGTCATTAGGGCCTTCTCGCATTGTTGGAGGCATCAGACTACAGATAGATAATGCTTAATTTCATGAATTTAACGGTTCCCTAACCCAGATAGGGAATGATCGTTACCAATCATACAGGGAAATGGGGAAAAGCAGATAGTGAACGAAAAAGCCATTGATGGGGTTAAAATTGAAGTTTCCGTTGTGCTCGGACAGGCTGTGATGCCGATTCACCAATTGCTGAAAATGGGCCGCGGCGCCGTAATCGAGCTTGAATCACTGCAAACTGACCCGGTGCTGATTTACGCCAACAAGCGCCTGATTGCGCGGGGCGAAATCATGATCCAGGGTGAAGCCATCGCTGTTTCCATCCGCGATCTGATGCGCTCGCAATAGTCCCAAAGGGCCGTCTGCGCCCCGGACCTGTTAACATAACACCCCGTCAGCCTTATATTCCCCGCTGGCCATCGGCGCCGGATTATTTCACGTTAAAAATTTGACATTCCATATATCTACACCATATTATCTATTAATAGGTTATATAACATTAATTTAGGTGTGTAATAGGTCTATGGCCCTGTCCAGCACAATTTCTGCGCCCTCACGTCTTGAAACATTGCAGCACGGCAATGCGCACGCCGATGCCTCCGGGTTGCTGGGAACGATGATCCGGAACGAATTTGCCGGGCGTATCGCCGTAGTCTCTTCGTTTGGCGCTGAATCTGCTGTTTTGCTTCATCTCGTCGCGGCAATCGATCCCGCCACGCCTGTGCTGTTTCTCAACACCGGTAAATTATTCGGTGAAACCCTGCGATACCGCGACCGGCTTCAGGAAGTGCTTGGCCTGACAGACCTGCGCGCGATCGGGCCGCACCCTGCGGATCGATCTGCGCGCGACCCGGAAGGCGATTTATGGTCCAAAGATCCGGATGCATGCTGCAATTTCCGCAAAACCGTCCCCCTGGCGCGGGCAATGGAGGGATTTGACGCGTGGATCACCGGGCGCAAACGCTTTCAGACGGACAGCCGGTCGGAAATGGACACCATTGAAATGGTCGGCGCGCGCTATCGCATCAATCCTCTGGCGGACTGGTCCCAGGCCGATCTGGACCGCTATATGGTGGATCATCATCTGCCCGCCCATCCGCTCGTGCGCGATGGCTATCTTTCGATCGGCTGCATGTCGTGCACGTCGCGGGTAAAGGAGGGCGAAGACGCCCGCTCGGGCCGCTGGCGGGGCCAGGAAAAGACGGAATGCGGCATCCATGTTGACACCTTCACGGATGGTGGCGGCATCTAATTGACTTGTTGGGCAGATGCGCCTTGTGAAACGGGCCGCGATTTGCTAATCCCCCCTCAATGCGGTCGTGGCGGAATTGGTAGACGCGCAGCGTTGAGGTCGCTGTGGGGTAAAACCCGTGGAAGTTCGAGTCTTCTCGACCGCACCACCCTACGCCCTGCGGGCTTCGGGTGACTGACGCCAGGAAACCGCATCAAGCCAATTTAGGCGCTGGTGCGCCCCCGGAAACCGTCTCTGTCCCATCATGTTTTTTAGCGGCGGGGTGGCTAAGGAGGGCTGGATAGAACACGATGCTTACAGCGCGCCCAACCGGCTTCTGACTGGCGTAGAGACACAATTAATTCATTCAGGGAGCGGCTGGTGCAGGACACGGCCTCTACAGAAACGCGAACGGAGACTGAGGCGCCGGGCGGCACGGGCGGAGAATCACTGCATGGGCTTAATCCGGCGTTTATCCAGACTGTCATCGACGCCGTAAAAAAAGCTGATAAAGCTGAGGTGCTTCAGCTTATTCAACCGCTGCACGCGGCCGATATGGGGGATCTTCTCGGACTGTTGCGGGGTAAGCAGCGCCGCAAATTACTTGAACTGCTGGGCCCCCAGCTTGATCCGGAAGTGCTGCCGGAACTCGACGAGAGCCTGCGGGACCGCGTTGTCGCGGCCATGTCCAGCGAAGCCCTGGCGGCGGCGGTTGAAGCGCTTGAGACGGACGATTCGGTTTATCTGCTGGAAAATCTGAGCGAAGAACGCAAGGCTGAGGTCCTTAACCTGCTGCCCCGCATTGAACGGGCGCCGGTCGAAAAGGGGCTGGGTTACCCCGAGGATACCGCCGGACGTTTGATGCGCTCGGAACTGGTCGCAGTGCCGCATTACTGGACGGTCGGTCATACGATTGACTATATGCGTTCGGTGGATGATCTGCCGGATGATTTTTATGAAATCTTCATTGTCGATCCATCATTTCATCTTGTTGGCACGGTTTCCCTGAGCCGTGTGGCGCGAACCCGGCGCCATGTCCCTATGAGCGAAATCATGGAGCGGGAGCAAACCCTGATCCCGGTTCTGATGGATCAGGAGGAAGTCGCCTATCTGTTTAACCAGTATGGCCTGATCTCGGCCGCCGTCGTTGATGAAGACCAGCGTCTGGTTGGCGTGATTACCGTGGATGACGTTGTCGACGTCATCGGCGAGGAAGCCGAAGAGGACATCCTGCGCCTGGGTGGCGTTGCGGATGCCGATCCCACGGATTCCGTGCTGGTTACAACCCGCCGGCGGTTTCCCTGGCTGCTGGTCAATCTGTTTACCGCCATACTGGCCTCTCTGGTCATCGCCCAGTTCGAGGCCGCCATCGAGGAAATTGTGGCCCTGGCGGTGCTGATGCCCATTGTCGCCAGCATGGGCGGCAATGCGGGAACCCAAACCCTGACCGTTGCGGTGCGCGCCATCGCCACCCGGGAAATGAACGCCGCCAACGCGGTGCGAATCGTGCTGCGCGAAGTTTTTGTCGCTGGCTATAATGGCGTGCTGTTCGCCCTTATCATGGGCGCTATTGGCGGCCTGTGGTTCGAAAGCGCCCAAATCGGCATGGTGCTGGCGGCAGCGATGCTGATCAATCTGCTGGCGGCGGGGATTGCCGGCGTTCTGGCGCCGCTGGCGCTGGAGCGGTTAAAGATCGATCCGGCCATGGCGTCGGGAGTTATGGTCACCACGGTAACCGATGTGGTAGGATTTTTTGCGTTTCTGGGGCTGGCGACGCTGTTGTTATTGTAGCCGCCCCGCTCCGTTGACAGGATAGCCTCATGATTGCCAATCGTTTGCCGCCGTTTGATTTCGATCTTGGCGAAACCGCCGACATGCTGCGTGACAGCGTGTCGGCATTTACAGCCGACGCCATCGCGCCGCGCGCGGCGGAAATTGACCGCAGCAACGAATTTCCCCGCGATCTGTGGCCGCGCCTGGGCGATCTTGGCCTGCTGGGCATTACCGTCGAGGAAGAATATGGCGGCGCGGGTATGGGGTATCTGGACCATGTCGTGGCAATGGAGGAAATCAGCCGGGGTTCCGCCAGTGTCGGGCTGTCGTACGGCGCGCATTCAAATCTTTGCGTCAACCAGATACGCCGTGTCGCCAGTGATGCGCAGAAACGCAAATACCTGCCGGGCCTGATGAGCGGTGAACATGTCGGTTCACTGGCCATGAGCGAACCCGAGGCCGGTTCCGACGTCGTGTCGATGAAATTGCGTGCGGAAAAACGCGGTGACCGCTACGTGCTTAACGGCAACAAATTCTGGATTACCAATGCCCCGGACGCGGACGTGCTGGTCGTATACGCCAAGACCGACCCCAAGGCAGGCCCGCGCGGCATTACCGCCTTTATCATCGAGCGCGGTTTTAAAGGATTTTCCACCGGGCCCAAGCTGGACAAGCTGGGCATGCGCGGGTCCGGCACGTGCGAGCTGATATTCCAAGATTGCGAAGTGCCCGAGGAAAATGTCATGGGCGGCGAAGGCAAGGGCGTCAATATTCTGATGAGCGGACTTGACTATGAACGCACGGTGCTGGCGGCGGGATCGCTGGGCATCATGATGGCCTGCATGGATGTCGCCGTCCCCTATATTCATGACCGCAAACAGTTTGGCCAGCCCATTGGCACGTTCCAGCTGATGCAGGGCAAGCTTGCCGATATGTACACCACGATGAATGCAACCCGTGCCTATGTGTACGCCGTCGCAAAGGCCTGTGACCGCGGCGGCCCGACCCGCAAGGACGCGGCGGGCGCCATTCTTTACGCCGCCGAAAAGGCCACCTGGATGGCCCTGGAAACAATCCAGATTCTGGGCGGAAACGGGTACATCAATGATTATCCCGCAGGCCGCCTGATGCGCGATGCAAAACTCTATGAAATCGGCGCGGGCACCAGTGAAATCCGGCGCTGGCTGATCGGGCGCGAACTGTTTGACGAGACGGCTTGACACAGCGGGGGCAACGGGTGCGAAATTCCGGACACAGACTGCGCGCCGCCATTACTGGTTTATGCAGTATCTGGCTGCTGGTATTTTTTAGCGGCGCGTCATTCTCACAGGCTGCGGATGCACAACGCGCCCAGCGCATCCGAAATCAGTTCTCGGCGCCGCAGCCCGGCCCCGCAACCCGGGAAGACCTTGAATCCGTCCGCAACGATGTCAAAAACGCCATAGACGCCCTTGTGGCGCGCATTGAGGCGCTGGAAAAGGATATGGTCGATGCAAAGGCCAGAATACTGGTTCTGGAATCGCGCAAAGCAGCGGCGGGGAATAATAATAATCCGCGACGCAGCGCCATAACGCCATCGAAGCCTAAATCAGCCCCTGCAAAAATGCAGGTCAGCATGTGCGCGAGCGGATGCGACGCATCAAAATTTGAGGCGGCGGCAGGGCTGGTGCTGGAGGGCGGCACCCTTACCATTCAGCCCGGCGTGTATTTTGACTGCATCCTGATCCGGAAATCAATGAAACTGGTAGGAACAATCGGTCCTGACGGAAGCCGCGCGCACCTCAAAAAAATTGCCTGCGGCGGCAAGGGCGCCATCGTTATCAATGCGCCCGAGGTCACGATACAGGGTGTGAAAATCAGTGACATTTCTGTCCGGGATAAAAATGGCGCCTGTATCAGGGTGGCCAAATCTGCAAAAGCGCTGTTAATCAGAGACATTATCTGCCTGGACAGCGAGAACGGCCTGCTTGGCGGCGCCAGTGATGAGGATGGCGTGATAACCATCGAGGATTCCACATTTCAGGGTCAGGGCAAGGATGAAAAGGCGCATGGCATTTATTTTAATGGCGGCGCAAACGCGATTTTACGTAATGTGAAAATTCTTGCCTCTCATAATGGGCATCTCTTGAAAACCGGCGCGCGGAATCTGCTGGTTGAAAACAGTGTGATTGCAGCACTGGAGGGTGCTTCAGGGACAGCGATCAACGCTTACGGCGGCGGCAAGCTGACCATCAGAAACAGCGTTTTGCAGCTTGGCCCGAATACGGAAAATCATAACTTTTTATCCTACGCTGATTCACCCGGCCGCATCGTGCCGGGGGGCGTGCACGAGATAGTCATAGAAAATAACTGGTTTATTTATGACGACGCCAAGCGCTGCTGCCGCTGGCTGTTCAATAGCAGATCAAGCATTCTGGACAAGATGACGGTGCGCGATAATAAATTTGTCGGCGGCATTGAGCCGGTTATCAGCGCTGTCAACATGAGTCTGAACAAGGAATATGCAGATCGCAAGGCGGCAGGCCTGCCAACGTATGATGGCACATTAGCCTCCATGCCAAAGACTGGAAGCTGAGAGCCGGTAACTTTACCGGCCGTTTCCGGCAATCGCCGCCTGCTCAATGGCGCTGACCTGCTTCGATTTCTCGAACATCTGGCCGGCTTCTTCGCGCAGGGCCGCATCGAACAGATAATCCAGCGCCGTCATGGCCAGGGTTTTGGCCCCGTCAATGGCTGCCTGATCCCCGCTTTCACTGCCGGCATATCTGGAGAATTCCGGATTATGGATGGACACATGGGGTGGCGCGCAGGCCAGCATCGGATGAATTGACGGCACAAGATGACTGACATTACCCATATCGGTGCTGCCTTTCACACTGGCGGGCAACTGTTCCAGCGGCGTGAAGACGCGCCCCAGACTTTCGCCATTGATCTGGAAGCGATTGGCGATCGGCCAGCTGGTTTTCAGATCCAGGTAATCAACGCCGCCCCATTCAACGCTGAGCGTGGCCCCCGTGGCGCGGGCGCCTGCCTCAAAACAGGCCAGCACCCTGGGCCGCAAAGCGGCCAGGTCCTTCATGTCTTTGGCCCGGACATAAAAATGGCCGCTGGCGAATTCCGGCACAATATTGGGCGCGTCACCGCCTTTGAGGATAACGCCGTGAATCCGTTCGGTCGGACGGATATGCTGACGCAGCATGGCGATGGCGTTATAGGCGGTGATCAATCCATCCAGCGCATTGACGCCGCGCTCGGGCATGGCGGAGGCGTGCGATGAAACGCCATGATAGGAAACCACCACTTCCGACCAGGCAATCGAGGGCATCGTCGCCAGATTGACGCCGGCGGGGTGGATCATCATCGCGGCATCCACGCCGCTGAATGCGCCCTGCCGGGCCATCAGCTCCTTGCCGCCGCCGCTTTCTTCCGCAGGGGTGCCCAGCAGCCGCACCCTGCCCGGCAGCTTTGCCGCAACGCCATAGAGGGCAAGGGCCGCGCCCAGCGCCGATGTTGCAATCAGATTGTGCCCGCAGGCATGGCCAATGCCGGGCAACGCGTCATATTCCGCCAGCAGGGCCACGCGCGGACCGCCGATGGCGCCAAACTCTGCTTCAAACGCCGTTTCCAGACCATAAGCGCCACACACAACACCAAGTCCCGCATCGCGAATGCTGGTGGTCAGAAGCTCATGGGCATAATGCTCCTTGAACGCCAGTTCCGGGTGGGCATGGATATCGTGCGATACTTTGAGCAGCGCACCCCGCATCGCCTCAATTCCGCCGCAGACATCCGTTTTCAAATCATCCAGCAGCATGAGCCTGTCCTTTCTTTTTTACCGCGTCTTTTTTACCGCGCGGTCAGCGGCGCCATATTCAGATGCAGGCCAGCATCGGTGATCAATGTTTCACCCGTGATATGCTCGGCGCCCTCGGCGCAGAAAAACACCACGGAATCAGCGATGTCTTCGGGTGTGCCGGCACGCCGGAGCGGGGTGATCTTGCGTTGCGACTCCAGCATTCCCTGATAGCTCTCCGCATCCAGGCGGTCGGAAAACCAGCGTGTGCCGATAAAGCCGGGGCAGACCGCATTCACGCGAATTTCCGGAGCGAGCGCGCGCGCCAACGACAAAGTCATGGTGTTAAGGGCCCCTTTTGACGCCGCGTAGGCGATCGAACTGCCGATGCCGGCGACGGCGGCAATCGACGACACATTCACGATGGCCCCCTTGCCCGCCGCCTTCATCGCAGGTGCGACGGCCCGCGTCATCTGATAGGGGCCGATAACATTCAGCCCGTATATATAGTGAAAATCATCCGCCGATAAGGCCTCCAGATTTTTATGATCGGCAAACACGGACGTGCCCGCATTATTCACCAGCATGTCAATGCGGCCCCACTTGTCCAGGGTCTCTTTGGCAAGACGGCGGCAATCCGCGTCATCCCCGATATTGGCCTTTACAACCAGCACCTCAACGCCCAAGACGGCGCATTGCGCTGCGACTTCGCGCGCTTCTTTCTCGCTTTTTGAATAATTGATCACCACATTGACGCCGCGTCCGGCAAGTTTCACCGCAACCGCCGCGCCCAACCCCATTGCCGATCCCGTGATGATCGCAACCTTGCCTTTAATATCCATCTGCCTGCCGCCTCACAATTGCCATATGTGAAGCCATGATGCGTCAAGGCAGGCGCAAATTACAAGGGAGCGTCAAAATATTGCAGCTGCCAGCGCATTTCTTCTTCATTCATCGGATAATCGACCCCGTTGCGGGCCAGCACCAGATCCTGCCGCGGCACATGACCGACGCTTTGTTGCACCTCAAGGGCGGTGCGCATGGAAAGGCCAGCTTTCCATACCAGCGCTGTGATGGCCTTTCCGCTGCGCGATTCAAAAATCCGCCGGGTCAGTAATTGCGGGATTCCGGATTTCAGGGCCAGCGCCTCGATAACAAATACCCTGCGATTTATAGAAGCGGCCCCGGTAACTTCCGCATCTCCCAAACGGCCGGTATTAAACGCCTCTCTCGCGCTGATGCCGGGAATGGGTTCCTCTTCGGCCTCGGGAAAGTCTTCCGTTTTAATCCGGTCACGGATAGATTTTTTCAGAATGTCCGCCGTGTCCGCATCGAGATCAAGATCATCGCGCTCCAGCAAAATATTCAGAAGCGACGACGCCACAAAACCGGCCACCCGGCGCACCGCGCGCATCGGAAGTTCGGGACGCATCACGATTGGTTTGTGCCAGCGATGAATGTCTTCCGCCTGATCAATGATGGCGTCCAGGGTTTCTTCGCGTATCTGCGCATTCCTGTTGGCCAGCAGCGAGGCTACGGCCGAGACGTCAAGCGAGGCGACAATGGCGTCGGAAACGGTTTCGCTGACATGGTGACGCTGCGCGATCGGGGCCATGGCGCCATCGACAATGCCGCTGGCCATGATCTGCAACAGATCATTATCAGACAATAACGGCGAATATTCGAGAATTGGCGCGCGCACAATATTTTGCAGATCATTGGCGAGCCGCAGGACAAGATTTTTTGGAACATTTTCCGCCAGCCTGATTTCCTCGGCTACAATCTGGCGCACGCGGGGCAGATGATCATGGGCCAGTTTTTCAAGTATGGCCTCCATCTGCTCGCGCAGCCTGGTCTGGGCGTCCTGCGGCAGCCCCGGCACGAGGCGGGCGATCTTGCGCGCCAGTTCACAGCGCACCTCGTCATCTGTATCGTCGCTGAGTATTTCATCGGCCTGTATGGGGGTGCGGAGATTTTTCGCCACCATGCGCCGCACATTCGCAGACTTATCACCGGCCAGATAATATAGCATTTCAGGCGGCGAATCCGTACGGCCCGCAAGTTCCGTGCGCTGCGCCAGCTGGTTTTTTTCCAGCGCCAGACGCGCCGTTTCATATTCAAGATTCTGCGGCAGCTTGCGGCCGATGGGCAAATGACTGAGCAGTTTTTTTAGCATTAATGCACCCTTATGCTTCAACTTTGGTTCCGGTTTGCAGCACGCCCACGGGCGCCGCAACGATATGCGAGCCTTTACCGTGGCGTTTCACCTGATACATAACCTCGTCGGCGCGCATGATCAGTTGCGGCAATTGTTCGAAATACTGCGGGTCCGCGATTGCAATGCCGATGGACAGTCCCAGCAGCGCCATATCCGCCGGGGCGGAAATTCCCGCCAGCCTGTGCAATGACTTTGCTTCTTCAATCAGATGTTGGGCCTTTGTTTCAGCGCCGGCTTCATCGGTTTCCTCCAGCCAGACGGCAAACTCATCGCCGCCAAGCCGGGCGCACAGATCACCGATGCGGCTATGGCCCTGAAGCATATTGGCAAACTCCTTCAGCACCCGGTCGCCGGCCGCATGACCAAAACGGTCATTCACCGGCTTGAAATTATCCAGATCAATATAAAGCAGCGCTCCCTTGCGCCACATCCGGCGCAGATGACCATGGCGCTGATGCAGATCTTCCATAAAGGCGCGCCGGTTCAGCAACCCGGTAAGTTCATCGGTCCGCGACAATTCGGCCAGCAGGCGCATCTGATTGTCATGGGCAATCGCCATGCCGATGTGGCTCGCAACAGATTGCGCCAGCGTATCGCGCCCATTGTCCTGCGGAATAACCGGCGCCAAATCCGGCTGTGCGATTACCGGAAATTTCAGCCAGACGGCGCCGTTCGGCGCGCTGCCATGGGCCGTAATCGTCACATGATTGATACAACCGCTATCGGTAAAGTCCAGGGACGCAGCGTCATTTTCGATCGAAGCTTCATGAATTGCCACTTCAATACGCGCTAGTTCCGCCGGATGGGGCTGCACGCCGAAAGAGCTCGATACCCCCAGCGCGCGCATCCGTTTCCTGTTATCAATGCCCAGAATGCTGCAATATATTGCGCCAGTGGCGTCGGCCAGAAGTGAGGCCGCGTCGCTGAACGCCGCAAACGGGTCCAGACTGCGATGGGTGGCGTCAACGATCGCGCGCACCTGGCTGTCGCGTTGACGCATAAACTCCAGCGCCTTCTGATGCAGTTGCGCCTCGGTGATGTCCGAGCTGACGCCGCGGGCGCCGCGCCATTGATTCGTTTTGTCATAAACCGGCAAAGCGTCAACACGGCAATGACGGTTGGCGCCGTTGGCGTCGCGAACGATAATTTCAACGTTTTCTATCTGCGCGCGCGTAATAAACGGGTTAATTTCAGACGCATCCATTGCTGGATCCAGCAGATCCTGGCTGCGGCGCCCATTCAGCGCCTGGGCGCTGTATCCCAGCGCCCCTTTTGTGCTCACAAAGGTGAAGGCGCCATTCTCATCGGTCTGCCAGGAAAAATCCGAAGAGCAGCGCGACAGGTCCCGGTACAGCTCGCGCGACTCAATCAATGCGTTGCGCATGGCGTATTCTGCGCTGCCGTCGCGGGCAAGGATCATGACCCTGCGGTTATCGGGTGCAGGCAGGTCCGCAGGGGGCTGCGCTGGCGCAAGTGCGAGCGCCGTTAAATAATACAGCGCCTGGGCCTCGCCGGAAACAGGATCGGAAGGCAGAAATATCTGTCCAACAGCGGGTCTGCCGGTCGCCGCCACACTTGCCAGTAATACCCGCATGTCCCTCGCGTCACCCGCATCATTCGCCCTGAGTAATCTGGCCGCCTCACTATTTGCAGCCAGCACCTTACCCCCGTGACCGAACAGCATGGCGGGACCGGGATAGGCGGCAATTCCCGCCAGGGCGTCCAGTTCATGGATATCGTCCCCGGCAGCGGCCCTGGAATTATCTGACCTGCGCCAGAATGCCGCCGACAGGATAGGATATTGTGCACGCATCTATTCTGCCAGACCATCAGATTACAACCAGCTCACGGGAACACTCTGGCATAACCGGGTTAACGGCTGATTACGCGCATGGAAGCAGACACTTGACACGCTTCATTGCCGGGGCGATGGTCGCGCATGCCAAAGAATAAATTGATGAAGATAGCCCCGCGTCTTGCCCAGGCTGATGCGTGGCTGTTTGATCTCGACAACACGCTGTACCCTGCCCACACTGATCTGTTCGCCCAGATCGACCGGCGCATGGCCGCCTTTATCGCCCGATACCTTGATGTTGACGAGAGTAAAGCCCGCACCCTGCAAAAGGCGTACTGGGCCAGCCATGGCACGACCCTGAACGGTCTGATGGCCGAACACCGGATGCCGCCGGAACCATTTCTGGAATTCGTGCATGATATTGATGTCAGCGGGCTTGCGTATGACCGGCGCCTCGACGGGGCTTTATCCCGGCTTCCCGGGCGCAAGATTATTTTTACCAACGGCACGGTGCGTCATGCAGAAAATGTACTGGACCGTCTGAAGCTGTCGCATCACTTTGAAAGTATTTTCGATATAGCCGCAACGGGCTTTGTCCCGAAACCGGACGCGGACGCCTATCACCATGTTGTGGCCGCATCGGGTATCCGTGCATCGTCCACGGTTATGGTGGACGACAGCGCGAACAATTTGGCGCCCGCTTTCGCATTGGGCATGACAACGATCCTGGCTGCCGGAAAACCCGAATGGAGCGGCCCCGATCCGCTTCCCGGCGCAGCGCATATTCATCACGTGACAGAGGATCTCGGCGGCTTCCTTGAAGCGCTGTTCCCGGAGCGCGGCCCCCCATGAGCCCTGAGCCATTCTGGCGGCGAAAAACCCTTGACGGTATGACCCCCGAAGAGTGGGAGGCCCTCTGCGATGGCTGCGGCAAATGCTGTCTGATCAAGCTCGAGGATGAAGACACCGGTAAAATTCATTACACGGATGTCGCCTGCGCCTTGCTTGACGCCGGCGCCTGCCGCTGCCAGGATTACGCCAACCGGCAAAAACGGGTGCCGGACTGTGTCGCGCTGACCCCGGAAAATATCGGCCGGGTCAAACAATGGATGCCTTCCAGTTGCGCCTACCGGCTGCTTTCTGACGGCAAGCCGCTGCCCCAGTGGCATTATCTGGAATGCGGGGACCGCGAGGCGGTGCACAAGGCAGGAAAATCGGTCCGTAGCCGCTGTGTAAGCGAAATCGGCATTGAAATAGACGACCTGCCCGGCCATATCGTGCGTTGGCCCCGCTAGACCATGTTCGGATCGGACGGAATCGCCCCAGGCGATCCCATCTGATCCGAACATGGTCTATCTAATAATTTGGAATTGTCATCCTGATGGAGAGTAGCGACTGAAGGATCTCCAGCGTTTCCAGCACATCTGAGATCCTTCGCTCTCGCCGCGCAAGCGCTGGCGCAGCGGGTCGCTCAGGATGACAAATAGAAGGGCTTTTCAGCAGCCCGCTAAAGGGATTGTTTTGCGTAAATCACATTAAATGATAATATCTGTGCACCTTGCTCCACTCCAATGATCGTTACGCCATGCGAAAACTGTTTGGCTTGCTGAGCGTCCTGTTCACCGCATTTGGCGGTATATACCTGATGTGGCCGGATCAGTTCATGGCGCACTGGAATTCCCTGACGGTCTTTACAGAACATCAGTTCACAACCGAGATGGAGACCCTTGATCTGATTCGCTCGGGCAAGCTGAAAATTGGTGATACATCTGCCAAATCCGGTCCAGATGCGCAGGTTTCCGCCGTCCGGAAAGCCCCGGCTGTTTCTCCGCCGCCCCGGTATGTAAAAAAGCGCGAACAGGTAAAGGCTTTGGAGGCGATTGCGCCGCAGTCTGTTGCACGGCCGATTATCCCTGCCACGCCCGCCCCGGCGGTAACTTCTGCCGCGACACCCGCTGATTCGACGCCCGAAGCGGCGCTTGGCGCCATTCTCAGGCACGAAGTCCGGGAAAATCAGGCCAAGGAGGAGACATTCTGGACGGAGGAGCGAATTCAGGAAGCCCTGAAAAACGGCGCCCCAAAATCAAGAAGCGCCCCCTGCATTGCGTTTTGCGGTGATAATAATAATACTGTTGAAATTAATATGCCAAAAACGCCCCCGGAAAGGCCATAAGACGAATATGCGCGCCGGCGAGCGGGATTAGCCTTGCGTTAACCCTTTCTAAAGCAGGCTCAGGGGCAATATTGCTGCTTATCTGATTAATCCCGGCATAATTTTGCCTGAATACAAGTTAGTTAACCATACACATCTGATAAACTTAGTATTAACATAAGCAAGTTAATGTTAGCGGCTTGCACTGCCCGGGAGGGCCGCAAGCCTCCGGGCCCGCAACACAGCGCTAGGGAGAATTGATTTGTTTATTTCAAGTTTAAAGGGGCCGTTGGCCTATGCCGCAGGATTGATGCTCTGGGCCATGCTATCCGCCTGCTCGGGTTTGCCTGAAGCGACGGGCGCAGGCGCGGCCGCGCCCGAAGCTACACCCAGTTATATTATCGGCCCGCGCGATTCATTGCAGATATTTGTCTGGCGTAATCCCGAATTGACAACGTCTGTAACAGTGCGGCCGGATGGCAAGGTCACCGTGCCGCTGATTGAAGACTTGCAGGCCGCAGGGTTGACCCCGACGCTTCTGGCGCGGGAAATTGAAAAACAACTGGAAGAATATGTGCAGAGCCCGGTTGTGTCCGTCATCATGGGCGGGTTTGTAGGCCCGTTCGACCAGCAGATCAGGGTAGTCGGCGAAGCCGCCAATCCCCAGGCTATTCCATTCAGCGAAAAGATGACGGCGCTTGATGTCATGATCGCAGTGGGTGGTTTAACGGAATTCGCAGCGGGAAATCGCGCGGTTCTGGTGCGCCAGGGGCAGGGTTCGTTTCGTGTCCGTCTTGACGATCTGATCCGTGATGGCGATGTCAGCGCCAATGTGCCGGTGATGCCTGGTGACGTTCTTATCGTCCCGCAAAGCTGGTTCTGAAATTTTGCCGCCGGAAGGAATTAGCCCTTTCCAGCGGCAGATCCCGCGCCCCGCCAGCCGGCGGATAATGTTCAGGTTGAGATACCGGTTGCTGTCATGAACGAAATTATTACTGAAATTCTGAGTTACGCCAAGGCAATGTGGCGGTACCGCTGGCTGTCCCTCATCATCGCATGGGCGGTCAGCGCTGTTGGCTGGGCCGGCGTGGTCATGCTTCCGGATAAATTTCAATCGGAAGCCCGCATCTATGTGGATACGGGCAGTCTTCTGGCGCCTTTGTTAAGGGGCATTGCCGTTGAAAATAATCTTGATCAGGAAGTTACGATCATGCAGCGGACCCTGCTGAGCCGCCCGAATTTAGAGCAGGTCATGCGCATGAATGACCTGGATCTGACCACAACGGGACCCAGCGAAGTGGAAGCGCTGCTGGCGCGGCTGGCCCGGGATATCACCATTACGGCGCAGACCAAGAATTTGTTCAGCATTTCATACAGTCATACCAATCCCCGCCAGGCGCAGTCAGTGGTGCAGTCCATTCTGACCATCTTTGTTGAAAACAATCTTGGTCAATCGCGAACGGATATGGAATCGGCGCGGGGATTTATCGAAAAACAGATCGCTGAATATGAACAGCAATTACAGGAGGCCGAACAGCGTCGCGCCGAGTTCAAGATCAAAAACGGGCAGTTTCTGGTCGGCGGTAGCTACGCCACGAAACTTGAAGCCGGACTGAACGAATTGCGCTCGGCCCAGGTGGACTTGCAGGATGCAGAAATACGGCGCGATGAACTGAACCGTCAGCTGACCTCGATCCCGGAACGGGTACAGGCCTCCGATGCCCTGCAGATTCTGGCCAGCCGCCAGGGCGGGAACACGATCGAGGGGCGAATTGCCCAGGCCGAACAAAATCTTGATAATCTGAAGCTGCAATTCACCGATAAGCATCCCGACGTGCTTTCTTTGCAGCGGCTGATCGCGGCGTTAAAGGTGCAAAGGGATAAAGAAGGCCCAACTGGGGGGGGCGCCGCCAGTGCCTCAAATCCGCTGTTCGAAAACATTAAAATTATGCTGATTGAAGCGGAGACCAATGTTGCAAGCCTGCATCGCCGGGTTACAGAAGCTGAGCGCATGGTCGAGAAAGATCGCCAGTCAGCCGCAACGGCGCCGCGTATAGAAGCTGAATTGTCCGATCTGGACCGGGACTATACTGTTCTCAAGGGAAATTACGAACAATTGCTGGCGCGGCGTGAATCCGCCCGGATTTCCCAGGCGCAGGAAGCCACCAGCAGCGCCGTACAGTATCGCGTAGTTGATCCGCCCCAGCTGCCGGTTGCGGCCACATCGCCCAGCCGTCCATTGCTGTATCTTCTTTCCCTTGCCGCCGGGCTTGGTGCGGGCGGCGGGATCGCCTTTTTGCTGGCCACGCTCAACGACAGCTTTGTAACCAGCGCCCAGCTGGGAAAAGCCCTGGGCCTTCCCGTTCTGGGCAAGGTTTCCCTGCTTCGCAGCGCGGCTGAGGAGTTGAAAATTCGGCGGGATTACTGGAAATTCGGGCTGGCCTCCGGCAGCCTGATGGCATCCCTTATGGTCATGGTGCTGCTGGGGCCGCGCTTGGTCACGATAGCCGTAAAGTTTGCTGATGGATCTTTGTTATCTTTTATTAGCGGGGCCGCATAGCATGGCGGATGAAAGCAAGCGGCTTGATCTGGCGGAGCGCGTTGCCGAGCGGCTCCGGGCTTCCGGCGGCGCTCCGGCGCCTGCGCTTCCCCCGGCCACCGGACCTGTTACGCCTAACCCGGTTTATCCGGTTACCGGCACACCTCAGCCCGAAGCCGCACCCGCAAATGACGGGCCGCAACAGGCCGCCAAAGCCGTACGGACTTCGCTTCCCCCCGCAGACCCCAATGATCCCCGTTTTTTACATATCGATCTGAGGAAGCTTTACAGTGCAGGCTATGTTTCACCGGATGGCGTAAGCAACCGCATTTCGGAAGAGTTCCGCGTCATTAAACGCCCGCTTCTGTTGAATGCCTTTCCCCGTACCGGCGTTAAAGCACCGAAAAGCCATGTTATTATGATAACCAGCGCCAAACCCGGCGAAGGTAAAACATTTACGGCCATCAATCTGGGCATGAGTATCGCGTCGGAACCCGATCTCAACGTATTGCTGATTGATACGGACAGTCATAACCAGGACATGGAAGAAAGGCTGGGAATTAAGGATCGCCCGGGATTGCTGGACGTACTTGCAGGCAGCAGCCTGTCTATTTCTGATGTCATTCTGCGTACGAACATACCCAACTTTTCTGTCGTGCCGTGCGGCCAGCGTCATTCCATGGAAACCGAACTGATGGCCAGCCAGCGCATGGTTGACATGGTCGACGATATCGCACGCCGGTATCCGGACCGGGTCATCATTTTTGATACGGTCCCGGCCCTTGCCAGCAGTGTGGCGGGCGTGCTGGCGTTGCATGTGGGTCAGGTTGTCATCGTTGTCGAAGCGGAGAGCACCCAGCGCCAGGCTCTGGATGAAACTGTCGCCCTGGTAAGCGGCTGCAAGAATGTCAGCCTTTTGCTGAATAAATGCCGTTATCAGGATTCCGGAGGCTTTGGATATTATGGCTATTATGGCAATGAAGACAGCCCGAATAAATTGTAATATTCATTGAGAATACTTGATTTTCCTGGTAATTCCCGGCAGTAAGTATAATACCGGACCTGCAAGCATAGTATTTTGCTGGTCAAGATCAGGCGGGTTTGGGGGTGCGAGCGTGGGCATTATATGTTGAGGTCTGAAAAAGACAAATTTGCCTCGCTCACGCACCCGATACGCCATCGGCAGAATCGGTTTGATTTCACCGATCTGGCGCTTGTTCAAACCGGAAGCCTCGTCTTGCCTGCCGCCCTCTGCCTTTTCCTGCTGGCGCCGGGGCTGGCTTTGGGAGCGACTTTCCGCATCACGCCAACTGCGGACATCTCAGAAAGCTACACGGACAATGTGCAATCCGTCAGCGAGGGCGCAGAATCTGATCTGATAACGCAAACCCAGGTCGGCGCAAACTTTGCGGCCAATGGCGCACGGCTCAATCTGAATCTGAATATCAGTGCGGTTCACGATTATTATCTTGAATCAGATGGCCTGAATGGCATTCGCCCGCGCGCCCTGGGCAGCGGCGACGTCGAATTGTGGCAAGATCACTTTTTTATCAATAGCAGCGTCAGCATGAGTGAAACTTCCACCCAGCGCAATGGCGCGCGATCGGCGACAGACCGCTCGCTGCCGTCAAACCGCACACAGCTTTTGCTGTATGATTTTTCGCCCCGGCTGGTCGGCCATTTGGGCCGCCTGCTTGAGGCAACCCTGCAATACAGTCATTCGGAATCCCGATTTTCCAAGCCCGCCTCGGGCGTAACCACGGCTTTGCCCATTACCCCCGTTACCCTGCCAATCACCGCCAATCCAAATCTGTTTCGCAACCAGGGCCGGGATCAAAAATCGGACGATTACTCGCTCTCACTGGATACCGGGCGATACTTCACCAGTTTCAGCTCGCAGCTAATTTTTGAAAAGTCGACGACAAAAAGCCCCGGCAGTCAAAAAGAGACCGATGACCGGGTTGACCTCGTGAACGAATATCAGATTACCCGTCAGGTGGCGTTGATTGCCCGCGCGGGCTACGAAGATGTCGGCAGCGGCGATTCTTCCCTTGCCAGCAGCGGCGCAACCGGCGCATTCGGCGTTCACCTGAAGCCCGGCCCGAAGGTCGATTTCCGGACTGAGTATGGACGCCGGTTCGGCGATCCGAACCTTTCGGCAGATCTGACCTACAGGATTTCGTCCTTTTATACCCTGAATGCCTCTTATGAACAGTCAATAGAGACGCAGAATTCAACCCGGTTGAACCAGCTTAACCGGTTGACGGTTGCCCCCGATGGCAGGCTTGTTGATCCCTTCTCCGGCTCCGCCCGCGATCCGTCACAATCCAGCTTTGACCTGAGTAATGCGGCCTTCCGCCAGAACCTGTTTCAGATGGGTTTATCAGGGGCGTTCGGCAGGAATACGATCAATCTGGGCGCTGATCTGACCAGCCGTGAATCAGCGCAACGCGCTTCGAAAGAACA
>JBEBFX010000029.1:0-24728 GCA_040081735.1 Alphaproteobacteria bacterium
GGCTAGCAGGGCGTCCTTCATGCGATGGTTTTTCCCCTGAGGCGTCTGGCTACCACAACATTTTGACCTTATACGCCATGAAGGCGCTATCCGGACTGATCAACGTCAGGCCGTCAATTTCGGCCTGCGCAATCAACAGCCGGTCGAACGGGTCTTTGTGGTGCAATGGCAACTCCCCCGCAACAATTCCATGCGCCATACTTACCGGCAAAATTGTTAAATCAAGGCGTGCAACCGCCTCATCTACGAGAGCGGCTGGACGCCTATCAAGCGTGAGTTTGCCCAGGCGATTCTTTAAGGCTATTTCCCATCCCGAAACGGCACTCAGAACAATATCATTCCTATGATCAATTAAATGCAGCCGCGCCTCTGGGGAAAGTTTTTGGGGTTCTGCCATCCACCATAAGAAAGTACATGTATCCAGCAGAAGCCTCACCCGGAAGTTCCACTAAAATCATCGGGCAACGGATCATTAAAGTCATCGGGTACGGAAAATTTTCCTTCGCATATCCCTAAAGGACGATCTGCTTTCTGCCGGTACGCAACAAGGCGCACAACTGGGGAACCATCCCTTGCAATGATAACTTCCTCACCCTGGCATACACGCTCAACCAGCCGGGATAACTGCGTCTTGGCTTCATGCATATTTATCATAATCGTCATAAAACACGCATCCTTAGCTAAACACTTAGCTAAGGATGCCCACGCCCTGATCAGAAGTCAAGGAAAATGCCAATCTAGCCCGCTTTTTGCACCTGATCGCGCGCTTTGACCAGCAGCTCGTCCATTTCCCGGCGGATTTGATGTTCTGACTGAGTGACGCCCTTTGCCTCCAGATCGCCTTTGACCTTGCGAAGCACATCGTCATCGCCCGCCTCCTGAAAGTCAGATATCACAACTTCCTTTGCATAGGCGTCGGCATCGGTCCCCGACAGACCCATTTTTTCAGCGGCCCACAGGCCCAATAGCTTGTTGCGGCGCGCCATTGCCTTGAATTCCAGCTCGGAATCATGAACAAACTTGCGTTCAAACCCTTTTTCTCGTTCGTCAAATGTGCTCATGACTGCGGCAAACTCCTCTTGAATCGAAAATATTCAGTGATTTTAGCGTGCGAACAGGTCCGGGGCAACGAAATCCCCTACTGTTCGTCATTCTCGGGCCTATATATAGGGTGTTAAGCGCATTGTGCGAAGCGGTGCTTTGGTTTAGGTTCCTGCTTTACCCCCCCAACCCGGGATTTACCCTGGGACCATCCTCAGGAACGATTATGAGCCGCCGCAGAAAAGTGTATGAGGGCAAGGCCAAAATTCTGTATGAAGGGCCGGAGCCGGGTACGCTCATCCAGTATTTCAAGGATGACGCCACCGCCAACAATGGCAAAAAACACGCCACTGTCGTAGGTAAGGGTATCCTGAATAACCGCATTTGCGAGCATATCATGGTGCAACTGGCGTCCATTGGCGTGCCAACCCACTTTATCCGCCGCCTGAATATGCGCGAACAGCTCATCCGCGCCGTTGAAATCGTTCCCCTTGAAGTGGTGGTGCGCAATGTGGCGGCGGGCTCGATCGCGCTTCGGCTGGGGATTGAGGAAGGCACGCCGCTGCCCCGCTCGATCATCGAATTTTATTACAAGAATGACGCCCTGAACGACCCGCTGGTGTCCGAAGAGCATGTCACCGCGTTTGGCTGGGCGACGCCGCACGAAATTGATGACATCATGGCCATTGCCCTGCGCATAAATGATTTTCTGAGCGGCCTGTTCGCCGGGGTCGGCATCAAGCTGGTTGATTTTAAAATCGAATTTGGCCGCATGTATGAAGGCGATATGATGCGCATCGTCCTGGCGGATGAAATCAGTCCGGATTCGTGCCGTCTATGGGACATGACGACCAACGAAAAACTCGACAAGGACCGTTTTCGCAGGGACATGGGGGGCGTATCGGAGGCCTATCAGGAGGTCGCCCGCCGGTTAGGCATTGCGCCTGATCTGGAAAGCCGCATGTCTACTGTACCCAAGGTTGTAAATTAATTTTTCGCTATCGGTGAGCATCCATGAAGGCGCGTATTCATATTACCCTGAAAAAGGGCGTCCTGGACCCGCAGGGCAAAGCCATCGCCAACGCCCTTTCCCATCTGGGTTTTGATGGCGTCGAAGAGGTCCGGCAGGGAAAATATATCGAAATCGATCTTGCCGGCAGCGATAGCACCCAGGCCCGCGCCAGGGTGGACGCCATGTGCGCGCAGCTGCTGGCCAATACCGTCATTGAAAACTATGCCGTTGAGCTGGACGCGTGAAAAGTTGCGTTATCGTATTTCCCGGTTCCAACTGCGACCGCGACGTCGCAATTGCCCTTGAAGCAAGCAGCGGCGCCGCGCCGCAAATGATCTGGCATGGCGAAACCGAAATACCCGAATGCGATCTTATCGTGCTGCCGGGCGGATTTTCTTATGGGGACTATCTGCGTTCCGGCGCCATGGCGGCGCGCGCGCCCATCATGCGTTCGGTGGTTGCCAAGGCCAATGCCGGAACCCCAGTGCTGGGTCTGTGCAATGGTTTTCAGATCCTGACGGAAGCCGGATTGCTGCCCGGCGCATTAATGCGCAACGCGGGACTGAAATTCATCTGCCGCGACGTTTATTTGAAAGTTGAAAACAGCGGCGCCCTGTTCACCCGGCTTTACAGCCATGGGCAAATTGTGCGCATCCCGATATCGCATCACGACGGTAATTATTTTACCGATGCAGCGGCGCTCGACCGGCTGGAATCTGCGGGCCGTGTCGCCTTTCGCTATTGCGCCGCAGATGGGGCGGTGAGTGCGGCCGCTAATCCCAATGGCTCCCTGAATAATATCGCCGGCATTCTGAACGGCGCCGGAAATGTGCTGGGCATGATGCCGCATCCCGAGCGACTGATTGCGCCTGAACTTGGCGGCAGCGACGGCCGCGCCCTGTTTGACGCACTGGCGGAAGCGCTTCAATGCGCGTGACCGTGACACCTGAAATCGTCGCGCAGCATGGCCTGAAGCCCGATGAATATGCGCACATCCTGCGCGTCCTTGAGCGGGAACCGAATATCACCGAGCTGGGAATTTTCTCGGCCATGTGGAACGAGCACTGCTCGTATAAAAGCTCGCGCGTGTGGCTGCGCACCATGCCTACCACCGGCCCGCAGGTCGTATGCGGACCAGGCGAAAATGCCGGCGTTGTCGATATCGGCGGTGGGCAAGTCGCGATCTTCAAAATGGAAAGCCACAACCATCCCAGCTTCATCGAACCCTATCAGGGCGCGGCGACCGGCGTCGGCGGCATCATGCGCGATGTGTTCACCATGGGCGCGCGCCCCGTCGCCAATCTGAACGCCCTGCGCTTTGGCGCACCCGGCAATCCGAGAACCCGGCATCTTGTATCAGGCGTTGTGGCGGGTATTGGCGGCTATGGCAATTGCATTGGCGTTCCCACAATCGGCGGCGAAGTGAATTTCGACCCCGGCTACAATGGCAACATTCTGGTCAACGCCATGTGCATTGGCGTCGCCGATGCAGACAAGGTGTTTTATTCAACCGCCAGCGGCGTTGGGAACCCGGTTGTGTATGTCGGATCAAAGACCGGGCGCGACGGCATTCACGGGGCCAGCATGGCGTCGGCGGAATTTGATGAGAGTTCAGAGGAAAGGCGCCCGACCGTTCAGGTCGGTGATCCGTTTACGGAGAAATTATTGCTGGAAGCCTGCCTTGAGCTGATGGCGGGTGACGCCGTGATCGCCATTCAGGATATGGGCGCGGCCGGGCTTACCTGTTCGGCGGTTGAGATGGCCTCAAAGGGCGGGCTTGGACTGGCGCTGGATCTCGACAAGGTGCCGTGCCGCGAAGCGGGCATGACCGCCTATGAAATGATGCTGTCGGAAAGCCAGGAACGCATGCTGATGGTCCTGCATCCGGATCGCATCGAGGCTGCCCGCGCAATTTTTGAGCGCTGGGAGCTTGCATTCGCCATTGTCGGGGAAACCACCGCTACCGGGCGTTTCATTATCCGCCACCAGGGTGAAATAGTGGCCGATCTGCCGGTTGACGTTCTGGCGGAACAGGCCCCCGTCTATCAGCGCCCATGGACAGCCACACCGCCGGCCCCCTGTCTGTCTGCGCAGGACGTTCCGGATACGGATGATCCAGGCGCAACCCTTGCCAGATTGATGGGCGGGCCGCATCTGGCCAGCCGCCGCTGGATCTGGGAACAATATGATCACATGGTCATGGGCGACACGGTGCAGCGCCCGGGCGGCGACGCCGCCGTGGTGCGCGTGCATGGCAGCCGCAAAGGCATTGCCGCCACCACCGATGTAACGCCGCGTTATTGCGCGGCCTCGCCCAGGGAAGGCGGCAAACAGGCCGTTGCAGAAGCCTTCCGTAATTTGTGCGCGGTCGGCGCAAAACCATTAGCCACCACCGATTGCCTGAATTTCGGCAATCCGGAGCGCCCCGAAATCATGGGTCAGCTTGTCGGGTGCATCGAAGGCGTCAGCGAGGCCTGCATCGTGCTGGATATGCCCATCGTGTCGGGCAATGTCTCACTCTACAATGAAACCAGCGGCATCGCCATCCCGCCGACGCCTGCCATTGGCGCCATTGGCCTGCTGGAGGACATTGACAAAATGGCGACCATCGCCTTCAAGCAGGACGGCGATGTGATATTACTTGCCGGTGAAACAGCGGGCCACCTTGGGCAATCATTGTACGCGCGTGAAATTGCCGGACGTTTTGATGGCGCGCCGCCGCCCGTCGATCTGGCGGCCGAACGCCGCAATGGAGATTTTGTGCGTACCCAGATTGTTTCGGGAAATATTGCCGCCGCCCATGACATTTCCGATGGCGGCCTGCTGATTGCCGTGGCCGAAATGGCGCTGGCCGGTGACCGTGGCTGCACGCTTAATGTGCCTGAAAGTCCGGTCCTTAGGCACGCATTCCTGTTCGGCGAAGACCAGGCCCGCTATGTGCTGTGCGTTGCGCCAGAAAAGGCCGGAGCCTTGATTGAGGCCGCCAGAGGAAATAATGTTCCCATAATGAAATTGGGAATGGTTGGCAGCCGCGACATCATACTGGACGGGCGGTCCGTGCATTGCGTCACCGGGCTCCGTCAAGCCCATGAAAACTGGTTTCCCAGCTATATGGAGGGCTGAATATGGCCATGCAAGCAACTGAAATTGAACGCCTGATCAGAGAAGGCCTGCCCGGCGCCGAAGTCCGCATCGAGGATTTGCGCGGCGACGGCGACCATTACGCCGCCTTTGTCAAATCCGCCGCCTTCAAGGGAAAATCCCGGGTGCAGCAACATCAAATGGTTTATGCTGCCCTGAAGGGAAATATGGGGGACGCTTTGCATGCCCTTGCGTTGCAAACCTCCGTGCCGGAATAGTCACGCCCCTTGAACTTGACCCCCTTGAACTTGACGTTGACACGCATTAGCTAGAATTTATCTCTTTTCTATAGGAACCCATGCCATGAGCGAAATTACGATCCTTGACGAAATCAAGAACGCAGTTGATAGCACAGATGTGCTGCTGTTCATGAAAGGTTCGCCGCAATTCCCCCAGTGTGGCTTCTCCTCGACTGTGTGCCAGATTTTGAATCATCTCGGCGTTGAATTCAAAAGCGTCGATGTCCTGCAAAATGCCGAGGTGCGCGATGGGATCAAACATTATTCAAGCTGGCCGACAATTCCACAGCTGTATGTAAAGGGTGAATTCCTCGGCGGTTGCGACATTGTGCGCGAAATGTATGAAAATGGCGAACTCGCCGATTTCATGGCCGGGAAAGGTGTCACCGTCTCGGCATAATCGGCACGGTGTTCAACCCCTCATGATCCAGTTACGCGCCGCGCGCCCCGCCGATGCCTCCGCCATTGCCGCTATTCATGCGGATACCTGGCAGGAAACCTATGCCGCCATGCTTCCCGCCGATGTCATCGCCGCTGAAGGGTATGACGCCCGTCTGGCGTTCTGGAAAAAGACACTTGTTCACGCGCCGCAGGGCATCTTCATTGCCGAGGACGATAAATTAGGCCCCATGGGGTTTGCCAGCAGCGGGCCTGCAGGCGATCCGGTACGGATTGACAGCGGTAATTTTCGCGGTGAGGTATACACACTTTATGTCCGGCCCGTCTGCCAGGGCATGGGCCTGGGTCAGCAGCTGCTGGAATCCGCCATCGCCAATCTTAGCCGTGCCGGCTATAGCGCTGTGATGCTGTGGGTGCTGGCGGACAGCGCCGCCTGCAAATTCTATGAACGCATGGGGGGTCAGCCGATCAGCGAACGCCTGGCAGATTTTGGCGGCAAACAGCTGCGCGAGATCGCCTATGGCTGGGGCGGTAAATTGCCAAAGCCCGCCAGGCCGGAAGCCGCCAGAAAACAGCGTTAAACAAAAGTCTTTCCGTGATAGACTCAATCATATGCTTTTACCGGGTCATTGCGAGCACCCCGCGACGACGCTGAAACCGGCGCTCCATCTAAAACCGGATTGAGCCTAAAAATTATCCTTGCGCCGCCGGGTTTCGGCAAACACTTCCACCGGATCCGCCCCTAGCATCCCCAGACTGCGCTGTAGTTGCGGGTTGGCCGCGCGCAAAAACGGATTGGTGGCCAGTTCCAGACCGATGCTGCTCGGCACTGTTGCAATGCCCTTGGCGCGCATCTCATCAATCTGTTTGGAGCGGGCAACAAGTTCCGCATTGCCGCCATCAACGCTGAGGGCGAAGCGTGCGTTGGACTGGGTATATTCATGGGCGCAATACACTTTGGTTTCGGGCGGCAGCGCCATCAGTTTTTGCAGTGAGGTCCACATCTGCTGCGCAGTGCCCTCGAATAGCCGCCCGCATCCCAGTGCAAACAGGGTATCGCCAACAAACGCCACCTTGTCCTCGGCAAACCAGAAGGCGATATGACCGGCGGTGTGGCCCGGAACATCAAATACCCTGGCAGTGGCGTTGCCGAATTTCACTTCGTCGCCATCCCCGACCTGGCGCTCGATCGCCGGAATTTTTCTCGCCTCGGCGCGGGGGCCAATAATCTGGCAGCCGGTTTTAGCCTTCAGTTCCTCGTTGCCGCCCGCATGATCGGGATGCCAGTGGGTGTTCAGAATATGGGTCAGCTTCCAGCCGGTTTCATCGAGCGCCCGGAGGATGGCGGCAACCTCCGGCGTATCCACGACGGCGGTGACATTTGCCTCCGGCTCATGCACGAGCCAGGAATAATTATCGCTCAGGCAGGGGAATTGATGAATCTGTAACGCCATGACGGCCTCCTCTCCAATGGATAATTTTGTTCATCCTAACACAACAATGCCGTTCTATAGTAGGTCTATGCATCTGGATGTCATCGATCTGCACGCGTTTTACAGCAGCCCCCTGGGGCACGCCGCTCGGCGCGCTATTGGACAGAAAATCCGCCAGATCTGGCCAAATCTTGCGGGCCAGTCTTTATTGGGAATGGGCTATGCGCCGCCCTATCTGCCGCTTTTTCAGGATGAGGCCAGCCGCGCCCTCGCGCTGATGCCCGCCAGCCAGGGGGTCATGCGATGGCCCGGCGATGGCGCAAGCCTGACGGGGCTCGTGGATGAAACCCAATTGCCGCTGCTGGATGCGTCAATAGATCGCATACTTCTGATGCATTCCCTTGAAACCAGCGAGCAAATTCGTCCTGCCCTGCGCGAATTATGGCGGGTGCTGGCGCCGGGCGGAAAATTGCTGATCGTCGCTCCTAACCGGATCGGTTTATGGGCGCGCAGCGAGGCAACGCCGTTTGGTCACGGCCGGCCGTTTTCGCGCAGCCAGTTAACGGGCCTGTTACGCGATTGCCTGTATTCGCCGGAACAATGGTCTGCCTCGCTGTATATGCCCCCGCTGGGGCGCATGATGATGCTGCGCAATCCGGACGGATGGGAACGCGCAGGTAAATTATTATGGCCGCGCTTTGCCGGCGTCTGGATGGTGGAGGCCAGCAAACAGATTTATGTCCCCATCCCCGAACAGTCCCGTGCCCGAATCCGGCAATTGATCACTGCCCAATGGCGGCCCGCGACGAATTAATCCGCCCGCACCATGAACAATGCCTGGGCGGCAAGCAGATTGGCCAGGGGCCGGCACTGATTGGTCAGGCTGACCTTGCCTTCCTTGTCCAGCGCGATGAAACGTTCGATGGTAATCCCCATGCTTTTCGCCATATCCACGAAATCATCGATCGAACACAGGTGAATATTCGGCGTTTCATACCATAGATAGGGCAATGTCTGCGTCACCGGCATTTGTCCGCTGAAGAGAATATGCATCCGCACCCGCCATTGACCGAAGTTGGGGAATGAAATTATCGCGCGCTTGCCGATGCGCACCATTTCACGCACGACTTTTTGCGGCTCAAATGTTGCCTGCAAAGTCTGGCTGAGGATGACATAATCAAATCCCTTGGTCGGATAATTGACCAGATCCGTATCCGCGTCGCCCTGCACCACCGACAGGCCCTGGGCCACCCCGGCGTTGACGCCTTTCTGGCTCAACTCAATCCCCCGGCAATCCACGTCACGCGTGGCGTTCAGCAGGCGCAGCAATTCCCCGTCGCCGCAGCCAACGTCCAGCACGCGGCTGCCGGGCTGGATCATGCTGGCGATCAGTTGCAGATCAACCCGCCCGCTATTTTGCTGTGCCTGATCAGACGCCATTTTTCAGGCCACGCTTTTGCGCCGCCGCGTTCAGAAATCCATTCAGTGTCGCGAACAGTTCCGGCTCATCCAGCAGAAAAGCGTCATGCCCCTTCGGGGTTTCAATTTCAACAAAACTGACATTAGCCGCCGAGGCGTTCAGCGCCTGTACGATGTCGCGGCTTTCCGAAGTAGGAAACAGCCAGTCGCTGGTGAAGGAGACCACGCAAAACCGCGTCGGCGTTCCCCGGAAGGCTTCCGCCAGCACGTCGCCGTATTCCGCCGCCAGATCAAAATAATCCATGGCCCGGGTTAGATACAGATAGGAATTCGCGTCAAACCTGTCGACAAATGCGGAACCCTGATAACGCAGATAGCTTTCCACCTGAAAGTCCGCTTCAAACCCGAAACCAATCTTTTCGCGATCCTGCAAATTACGGCCAAATTTCTCATGCAGGGCCGCTTCTGACAGATAGGTGATATGGGCCGCCATACGCGCAACCGCCAGCCCCTTTTCCGGCCGCTTGTCATGGGCAAGATAGTCTCCCCCGCACCAGTCCGGGTCCGCCATGATCGCCTGCCGCCCGACCTCATGAAAGGCGATGTTCTGGGCCGAATGCCAGGCGGCGGTGGCAATCGGCACGGCGCAAAACACTTTTTCCGGATAGTCATAGGCCCATTGCAGAACCTGCATGCCCCCCATCGATCCGCCGATGACGCAAAACAACTGTTCTATGCCCAGCGCCTCCACCAGCCGCGCCTGCGCATTCACCATGTCACCGATGGTGATCACCGGGAAGGACAGGCCATAAGGCTGACCGGTTGCCGGGTTAATGCTGGTAGGGCCGGTGCTGCCAATACAGCCGCCGATGACATTGGCGCAGATCACAAAATAGCGGTCCGTATCCACCGGCCGTCCGGGGCCGACGATCGTGTTCCACCATCCCGGACGCCCGGTAATCGGGTGATGGCTGGCCACATATTGATCACCGGTCAGGGCATGGCAAACCAGTATCGCGTTGGAGCGCGCCGCATTCAGAGCGCCATAGGTCTGGTAGGCGATTTCCAGCGGGGCCAGGCTTACGCCGCAATCCAGCAGCAACGGCGCATCCACGCCAAAGCGCATCACCGGCTCGAGGCGGAGCGAAGCCTGCCGTTCCTCGGGATATTGATTTTCTGTGACCGAATTCATGGCGCTACCTGCTCTACAAGGCGCCCCCCTGTCAAGCGGCAATGCTTTTTCCCATTTTGCCCCCATTGAACCGGGGTTCAGGCGCCAGTTGCGGACCGGAATTACATTATGCCATTGATAGATGATGGAGGCTCTAGACCATATTCTTCGCTTTGCCGTAATTGCCGTTCTGCTTGCAATTGCGCTGCGCGTTCTGTGGCTAACCGGGCTCACGCAGCTCAGCGTGGCGATGGCGCTGTTTGCATTAAGCGTATCCGCCTACATGCTGTGTTCCTCACGAACGCTGTTCGCGCTGCTCGGTCCGGTGCAATATCTGGCCGCTGTGGGCTGTTCCAACCTTTCGATGTTCTTCTGGTGGTTCAGCCGCAAGCTTTTCAACGACGGGTTTCATCTGCGTCCGTTGCACGGGCTGCTATTTGTGTTTTACGCGGCTTTAGGCCAGATGCTGGCGTTTGGCCCCGAAACGGCTCCTCAGCTAGCCAAATTTGGGGGCGTGGTGCTGCATCATGTCATCGCCCTCGGCCTGGCGTTTTGGGCCATATTTGAGGCGGCTAAAAGCCGGGACACCGATTTGATCGAAAGCCGCCGTCAATTGGCGTTAATTATCGTAATTGGCACGGGCTTTTATATATTGATGGTCCTGAGCGTTGAACTGATGTTTCGTGACGTTAACGCCGCGCCGGCGTGGCTGGAAACCGTTAACGCCGCCGGGATATTAGCGCTAAGCCTGATTCTTGCGCCGAAATTCAATCGTGAATTATTCCTCGCGCCCGCTAATCCAGCCCGATCCGAACCTGATATTTCCCCTGCCGACCGGCTCACGTTGCAGGCGCTGCTGTTAGCCATGGAGCAGGAAAATTTATTCTGTGAAGAGGCCCTGACCATTACGGCCCTGGCTGAACGGCTGAATGTGCAGGAATACAGATTGCGCCGTCTGATTAATCAGCATCTGGGCTACAGGAATTTCAACGCTTTTCTCAATCATTACCGCATTGGCGCGGCGCGCGCCCAGCTTGCCGACATCACCATGGCCCGAATACCGGTGCTTACCATCGCAATGGACCTTGGCTATCGCTCGCTGAGCCCATTCAACCGCGCCTTCCGGGAAATCACGGGCGTCACCCCCACCGAATACCGGCGCTCGAAACTCACAGAAAATAACCTCGGCGATTCTGAAAAAATAGCCTCGATTCCGGAATCCGTCTGAGATTTTCGGCATCCACGAGACCGGCGGGACCGCTCCGGGGCACACTACCGGAAGGTCTAACCTTACGGAGTGAAGCTCATGATCCTGTCACAATTATCTCAATTCTTCGAACAAGACTGGGTTCAGATATGGCCGGTCATATTTCTGATTGATTTCGTCCGCTATCTGATCGCAGCCGGCGCGGTTTATGGCGTTCTCTGGATCGCAATGGGGCAACGTCTCGCGCATCGGCGCATCCAGCCCGGGACGCCTGAATTCGGGCAGATGGCGATGGAATTCAGATATTCCATGCTCACCGCAGCGGTTTTTGCATCTGTCGGGCTGGGTATTTATTTAGGCGGGCAGGCAGGCATCCTGAAACTGATCCCTGAATTTCACACAGGCGATACGGGTTACCTGCTGGGCAGCACACTGCTGATGATCATCCTGCATGACGCCTATTTCTACTGGACCCACCGTCTGATGCACCATCGTCGGCTTTTTCGTTGGATGCATCAGCGCCATCACCTTTCGCGGCGGCCGACACCCTGGACCGCCTATTCATTCGCCCCCGCCGAAGCGCTGGTGCAGGCAGCTTTTGCGCCGCTGTTCATGTTGTTCATCCCCATGCATGAGCTGGGTCTGTTTTTATGGGTGGGGCACCAGATAATCCGCAACGCGATCGGCCATGGCGGTATTGAGATATTTCCGCGCGGCTGGGTCGGCAACCGTTTGCTGGACTGGAACAACACCGTCACGCACCACGATCTGCACCACAGTCAGTTTCGCCATAATTATGGGCTGTATTTCACCTGGTGGGACCGGTGGATGGGGACGGAAAATCCGAATTACCGCAAAAAGTTTGACGAGGTGACCATCACTGACCCTGCAAAGGCGATCATGCCCCAGGCGGCGGAGTGACCCGGATTTACAGCAACCCCAGCGCCATTAATTCTGCCCTCATTTCCAGCGGCATCTCATTTTTGCCGCCGGTTTTGCTCTTTCCGGCATCCCGAGGGGCGTCTTCCGCCTTCAGATAGCGCCATCCCTGAAACGGGCGGCGGGGGTGCAGCTGGGTCCGGACGAGTTTCGGATCGAGGATCAACGCACAATGCGCCACCCCCTCCCCGTCCGTTATCGGGCGCAATTCAAGAAGCCGCTGCCGCGCCTGAATCTGCCCCTTGATCACCCAATAGATTGATCCGCCGTTCAGTAATTCATCCCCCCGGCGCGGGGTCATGCGGGTGATATGCTGCAACACGCCGTCCTTGCGCTGGCGAAGCTGCTGCCATGCCACCAATTCTTCGAATTGGGCAATCCCCACACACAGTTTGATCAGATGCAGCGCCATGCTTATTCGGGCTGCTTGAAGGACACCACCACCGCGCCTTCATCGACCTGCTCTCCCGCCGCATAATTCACCTCGGCAATCACGCCATCGGCAGGGGCCGTCAGGGTGTTTTCCATTTTCATGGCTTCCAGAACCGCAAGCGGATCGCCCTTGCGCACAGTGTCCCCCGGTTTGACATGTACAGAGATAAGTTTACCTGACATGGGTGCGGCAACATCGCCGCCAGCGCCCTCGTCCAGTTCGGCCTCATGCACCGGGTCATACAGATCAATAATATGGGCATGACCAGCCAGCATGACCGTGATGCGCGATCCCTCGATATTCACACCGGCGGAAATTTTGCGCCCGCCCAGTTCCGCCGTCAGTTGACCATTCGCCAATGACGCGGCTGCGCGCACTTCACCGCCCGGCAAATACAGGCGGGCGCCATCCGGCGCATGCTCGACCAGAACAGCTGCTTGCGCGCCATTGGATAAAAACAGCAATGTCTCGCGCCCGGTTGCATTGGGCCGCCACCCATCCGTTTGATGCCACGGCGAGTAAGGATCGCCAGAACTGGCGGCGGCGGCGCATGCCTGCTGCGCGCGGGCATTCAGCACCGCAAGACTGGCCAGCGCCAGCACCGTGTCATCCGCCGCAACACCTTCGTTTGCGGGAATTAAAATCGCCAGATGCCGCTCGATAAATCCGGTGTCCACATCGCCGCTGGCAAAGGCCGGATGGCCTGCAATCGCGCGCAGGAACCCCGCATTGCCGGCGGGACCGGCGATCTGCACTGCTTCCAGCGCTGCGCACAACCGCATTCGGGCCTGGGTGCGATCCGCCCCATGCACAATCAGCTTGGCGATCATCGGATCATAAAATATCGAAACTTCGTCACCTTCGCGCACGCCGGTATCGATGCGCACCCCATCCCTGGCGGGGGGCAGCCGCAAATGCCGCAGCCTGCCGGTAGACGGCAAAAACCCGGTCGCGGGATTTTCCGCATACAAACGTACTTCAAACGCATGGCCGCGCAATGGAATTTTAGACTGAACCAGCGGCAGGGTTTCGCCCATGGCGACCCGCAGTTGCCACTCCACCAGATCCTGTCCGGTGATCATTTCGGTTACCGGATGTTCAACCTGCAATCGCGTGTTCATTTCGATAAAAAAGAAACTGTCCTCGCGCAGGCCCTTCGAGGCGTCAACGATGAATTCAACCGTTCCCGCCCCCTGATAGCCAATTGCCTTTGCCGCCTGCACTGCGGCGGCGCCCATTTTTTCGCGCATGGCGAAGGGCATGCCGGGCGCAGGCGCTTCCTCGATCACTTTTTGATGACGGCGTTGAATGGAACAATCCCGTTCAAACAGATGCACCGCATTGCCATGAGTGTCTGCAAAAACCTGAATTTCAATATGCCGCGGCTTGGCCATATAGCGTTCAATCAGCACCTTGTCATCGCCGAACGCGGCCTTTGATTCCCGACGGGCGGATTCGAGCGCGCCCGCGAATTCACCTGCATTATCTACCCGGCGCATACCGCGCCCGCCGCCGCCCGCCACCGCCTTGATCAACACCGGAAAACCGATGGTCTTTGCCTGCCCGGCTAAAAACTCCGGGTCCTGATTATCGCCATGATAACCCGGCACCACCGGCACATTGGCCTTTTCCATCAGCCGTTTGGCGGCGTCTTTGGCGCCCATGGCGCGCATTGCAGACGCAGGCGGCCCGACAAAAATAATTCCCGCATTAACACAGGCTTCTGCAAACAGCGGGTTTTCCGACAAAAATCCATAACCCGGATGAATCGCCGACGCCCCCGTCCGTCTGGCGGCTGCAATAATAACCGGAATATTCAGATAGCTTTCCGCTGCTGGCGATGCGCCAATATGCACCGCCTCGTCCGCCATCTCCACATGCAGCGCGTTGGCGTCCGCATCGGAGTAAACCGCGACCGTGCGAATACCCATGGCGCGCGCCGTGCGGATCACACGGCAGGCAATCTCGCCCCGGTTGGCAATCAGCAGACACTCCAGCATCAGCTTTGCCACCAGGGTTTGCGCTTTGCCAGAAACGCGCCAGTGCCTTCGCGGCCTTCATCGGTCTGGCGGATTTCGGCAATCATGTTCGCCGTATAGTCGATCAGACCCTGATCGATCTCCTCATGCGTCACCTGGCGCAGCAATTCCTTCGTGGTGCGCACGGCATCGGGCGCCGCCATGAAAAACTGCGTGACAAGTTTCTCGGTTTCCTCGGCCAGGGCCGTTCGATCCTTCACCACCGAATGAATATAACCGATGCGGTAGGCTTCTTGCGCAGAAAGCCGCTCGCCGCTGAGGAAGTAACGGTGCGCCATGCGCGGCCCCATGGCCCGCACCACATAGGGCGATATCGTGGCTGGCGTCAGGCCGATGCGCACTTCGGACAGGGCAAAGAATACATTCTCGCTGGCAATCGCCATGTCACAGGCCGACACCAGCCCCATGCCGCCGGCAATCGCCGGGCCGTGCACCACCGCTATGGTGGGCTTGGGCAAAGAATACAGCTGGTTCAGCATGCGTCCCAGCGCCGTCGCCTCTTCCTGATTGGCAGCTTTGTCATATTCTGCGGCGGCGCGCATCCAGTTAAGATCTGCGCCCGCAGAAAAACTTGGCCCATTGCCCTCCAGCAGCACCACGCGCACGCCATCGGCAACCCGCAATGTCTCAAAAATATCCGACAACCGCTCAATCACGTCCGGGTTAAAGGCATTATGCAGTTCCGGCCGGTTAAGGGTCACCACCGCCAGCCCATCACGGGTAGTGTTCAGCAGCACCAGGTCTTCTTTGGACATTACAGTGTCTCCGCCATTAAAATGTTTTGCATCACATCCGGAAGATGCCAAATCTGGTGTCCCGCTGCGGCGCGTTCTGGGTAATTGACAGGCTGAGCCCAAGCACCCGGCGCGTGTCCTGGGGCGCGATAATGCCATCGTCCCACAGCCGCGCCGAGGCGTAATACGGATGCCCCTCTTCCTCATAACGCGCGCGGACGGGCGCCTTGAAGTCTGCTTCTTCTTGCGCGCTCCAGCTTTGCCCGGCGGCTTCCATGCCCTCGCGGCGCACCGTCGCCAGCACGCTTGCCGCCTGCTCGCCGCCCATCACTGAAATGCGCGCGTTCGGCCACATATACAAAAAGCGCGGACGATAGGCGCGGCCGCACATACCGTAATTGCCTGCGCCGTAGGAACCGCCTATCACCACCGTGAATTTCGGCACGGCGGCTGTGGCGACGGCGGTTACCAGCTTGGCCCCATCCTTGGCGATGCCGCCCGCTTCATATTTGCGGCCAACCATGAAGCCCGCAATGTTCTGCAAAAACACCAGCGGGATATTACGTTGCGCGCATAATTCAATGAAATGCGCGCCCTTTAACGCCGACTCGGAAAACAGAATGCCGTTATTGGCAAGAATGCCCACAGGATAGCCGTGAATATGCGCGAACCCGGTGATCAGCGTCGCGCCATACAATTTCTTGAATTCGTCAAACTCGCTGGCGTCCACAATACGCGCGATAACCTCGCGCACATCATACTGGGCCTGCGGATTGGCGGGTATGACGCCGTTCAGTTCCGCCGTATCGTAAAACGGATCGCGCGTAGGCGCCACCGCAAGATTCACCTGTTTGCGGCGGTTGAGATTGCCCACTATACGGCGCGTCATCGACAGCGCATGCGCGTCATTCAGCGCATAATGATCGGTCACGCCGCTGATGCGCGAATGCACATCCGCGCCGCCCAGATCTTCGGCGGATACGATTTCACCTGTCGCCGCCTTGACCAGCGGCGGCCCGCCCAGAAAGATCGTGCCCTGATTGCGCACGATAATGGATTCATCGCTCATGGCAGGCACATAGGCCCCGCCCGCCGTGCACGACCCCATCACCACGGCGATCTGCGGAATGCCAATCGCCGACATGTTCGCCTGATTATAAAATATCTGCCCGAAATGATTGCGGTCGGGAAAAATTTCCGCCTGGTTGGGAAGATTGGCGCCCCCGGAATCCACCAGATAAATGCATGGCAGATGGTTTTCCAAAGCAATTTCCTGGGCGCGCAAATGCTTCTTCACCGTGATCGGGTAATAGGTGCCGCCCTTGATCGTTGCGTCATTACAAACGATCACGCATTCATGGCCGGACACACGGCCAACGCCTGTCAGAATGCCCGCGCCATGAATGTCATCGTCATACATGCCATAGGCGGCAAGCTGACTGAATTCCAGAAACGGGGCGCCCGGATCAACCAGATTCTCGATCCGGTCGCGGGGCAGCAATTTACCGCGCGACACATGGCGCTCGCGCGATCGGGCATTGCCGCCTAGCGATGTGACCGCGACCCTGGCGCGCAGGTCGGCAACAAGCGCATCCATATGCGCGGCGTTTTTTTTGAACGCGTCGCCGCGCGTGTTAACACTACTGGAAAGCACTGCCATGGGTTAATTCAGACGCTCGATCGCCACAGCTGTCGCTTCGCCGCCCCCGATGCACAGGGCCGCCACACCGCGCGTGCCGCCATATTGCTGCAACGCCGACAGCAGGGTGATGATAATGCGCGATCCCGATGACCCAACCGGATGCCCCAGCGCGCAGGCGCCGCCATGCACATTGACTTTCTCGTGCGGTATATCCAGTTCGCGCATCGCCGCCAGCGGCACAACGGCGAAAGCTTCGTTGATTTCAAACAGATCGACATCATCGATTTTCCAGCCGGTGCGCTTCATCAGTTCTTCAATCGCCCCGATGGGCGCCGTGGTGAACCATTCCGGCGCGCGCGCATGGCTGGCATGGGCGACAATCCGCGCCAGCGGCTTCAGGCCGCGCGCCTCCGCCGTTGACTGCCGCATCAGCACAATCGCTGACGCCCCGTCGGAGATCGAACTGGAATTCGCCGCCGTCACCGCGCCATTCGCCGCAAAGGCCGGCTTCAGGTTGGGGATTTTGGACACATCCGCCTTGGCCGGCTGTTCATCCGTATCGACGACACGCACGCCGCCACGGCTTTTCATTGTCACCGGCACAATTTCTGCCTTGAAATTACCGCCGGATATCGCCTTGTTGGCGCGCTTCAGGCTTTCGATCGCATAGGCGTCCATCACCTCGCGGGTGAACTGCAATTCGCGCGCAGTGTCTTCGGCGAACGATCCCATCAGGCGCCCGTCATCGGCATTTTCCAGACCATCATAAAACATTGAATCTTTCAATTCGCCGTGGCCCATGCGCAATCCGGCCCGGACCTTCGGAACAATATAAGGCGCGTTGGTCATGCTCTCCATGCCGCCCGCAACCGCGATGCCATCGTCGCCCAGACCACCAGACACCAGCCCGTCATAGGCCTGCATCACCGTCTTCATGCCGGAACCGCACATCTTGTTGACCGTTGTGCACGGGGCCGAGTCGGGAATGCCCGCCCCGCGCGACGCCTGCCGCGCCGGGGCCTGTTTCAGTCCATGCGGCAACACGCAGCCCATCAGCACTTCGTTAACATCGGATGGCTTTACCCCTGCGCGTTCGAGCGCCGCCCTGATTGCCGTACTGCCCAGTTCCGGCGCAGTGGCGTCCGACAGGTCGCCCTGAAATCCCCCCATCGGGGTGCGGGCCATGCCGACAATGACGATTGGATCTGTGCTGCTGGTGAAAGCCATTTGTATCTCCCTGAGTGATATTTCTTGGACGACGGTTATATTAGCGCAACCTTGCGGCTTGTGCGAGCCGACTTTATGGGGATAGTCAGGGCGCAATGACAATGGTTTATTTTATGAAACACAACATCTGATGCCCGCACGCCGCCTCCCAGGTGACTGGATGATGCTGTTTGCCCTCGTGGTTACCTGGGGATCGGCATTTGCCCTGAACAAAGTCGCCCTTTCTTCCATGCCGCCCCTGACCATGGTGGCGGCAAGGCTGGCCATCGCCAGCCTCGTGCTTCTGGCGGTGGTCCGGTATCAGGGACTTTCTCTTCAATTACCCTGGCCGGATTGGAGATATTTTATCGTCCTGGCGGTGATTGGGAATTGCATACCGTTTTTTCTAATTACCTGGGGGCAGATCAGCATCGACAGCGCGCTTGCAGGCATTCTGATGGCCGTAATTCCTTTGCTGACATTGCTGTTATCGCATTTCGCCCATCAATCGGAACGCATCACGCCCTTTAAACTCATCGGCTTTGTGATTGGCTTTGGCGGCATTGTGCTGCTGGTCGGACCTGAAGCGCTGCGCAATCTTGGCGGCGCGACATTCGTCGCGCAACTGGCGGTGCTGGGCGGGGCCGCCTGCTACGCCATTAATGTGGTCATCACGCCGTTTAATCGGGTCAAAAACACGATGGTGACCACAACCGCCACGGTGCTGGTTTCCGCCCTGATCATGGCGCCGATAGCCATGATACTGCACCCGGTTGCCAGCCTGCGCCCAACGGCTGATTCAATTTTGGCGATATTCGTGCTGGGGATATTCGGCACCGCATTGCCGCAACTGATTTTCTATCGTCTGGTCGCCAGCGCGGGACCAACATTTTACGCCCTGATCAATTATATGATCCCGGTATGGGCGTTATGTATTGGCGCGCTGTTTTTGCAGGAGCGGCCGGAATGGAACGCCTATCTGGCGCTTGCCTTCATTCTGTCGGGAATCGCCGTCAGCCAGCTTGCGCCCAGGACCGATTAAACATCAGCGCTGATACGCCGGAAGGAAATCGCCTGCGCGAAGCCTTTGAGTGTCGTGGTCTCCTGTGTCCAGGAAAGGCCCTCAAGCATCGGCGTAACAAGCGGATCACTGGCAAGTTCTTCGGATAGCACAATATCGCCCCCTCGGCTTTGCGCCTGCAGGCGGGCCGACAAATTTACCGTGGTGCCAAAATAATCCAGACGCTCATTGAGATTGACGACGATGCACCGGCCATAATGCAACCCGATTTTAATATGAATTGCCGTATTGTCCGGCAGCCGGTTAAGCGCTGAAATCTTTTCCTGCACCGCGAGCGCCGCCCTGACGGCCTGCTGCGGGCTGGTAAACGCCGCCATTACGGCGTCACCAATCGTTTTGACCAAAGCCCCGTCATGCGCGCGGACAATATCGATCAGAAATTCGAAATGTTCCCGCACCCGCTGATAGGCGGGGCCGTCACCGATCTCTCTGTATAAGGCCGTTGAACCCTGCAAATCTGTAAACATCAGGCTGACACTATCAATGGATAATTCTTCACCGCTTCGCAGCACCTGATCCGGAAAGAGATGGCGAAACGTATGCAGGCTCGTCACCTGATGCGCCGTCAATGCGTCCTTTATCCATTCGCGATCCTCGATGATAAAGGTTTGCGGCCGGCCGGTTTCGTTCGCCAGTGTGATGCTTCCTTCTGCCTCAACATCGCGGGTGACCAAACCATGTCTGGTTAGGGCCATCGACGAAACACCGCCGCCTTTATAACTGAATTCATACTCGGGCCCGGGGGATAAGGTGCGCAACCGGTATGCCCCCGGTGAATGAGAAGCCGCAATTTTGCGGGTTTCGCCTGCGGCCAGATTTTGTTGAAGCCACACATGGGGTGTTGTCTGTGGCCCGCTCAGACAATATTCGCCGGCCGCACATTCGCGCAGTGTCGCGGCGGGATGAAAAGTCAGTTCCACATTTTTATTGAAGTCGGCGTCAAACGCAACATTACAAGAGGGGCAGTGGGCCTCCCGAACCAATAGATCAAGACGCACGGTGGAGGCTTTGGCGCCCCGGCATCGGGGACACAATATATCCCAGGTCAGGCGCAGCAAACCGCTGCGCACCGCCGCAAGGCAAATTTCGATAACATGGCGCTGCTCAACGCCCCAGATGCGCGCCAGCGCCCTGGGCCGGATACGGCAGGCATCGGCGTCGGGCGCGCGCAACACCAGCGACATTATGCGATCGGATAAGCCATGATCATAAGGGCCGGATCGCAAAAAGTTGGTGATTTCCCTGGCCCTGCTTTCCCCGCCGGGCATGAGGACGGGTTGTTGCAGTTCAAAAGCCTGGGCTTGTGTCCGCGATAGAAACCCATCTGCCCCCTGCACCGCTTTGGCAAAGGTTCGTTCCGCGCCCCGGATCAGCCTGCCCGCCACATAAGGGCCAAGCAGCGGATAACGCGCGGCAATGGCAATTTGATAGGTGGCTTTCGTCCCTTCCTCGCACGGCGCAAGGGTCAGCGACGCATCCATATGACGTAACGGGCCGTTCAGAAATAATCGCCGCTGGAAAAAATACCGCTCCGCCACCCATTCAACCGGCAGTTCTTCCCACTGCAAATCGTACCGCGCAACCCGGCCAAGGGCCACCCGGCGCACCGATCCGTCCGGCTGCGGTGTTTCGGACAACACATAACGCGGCAGGCCGGACATTTCATTAAAGCGCACCGTATCCGACAGTATGGGCCACACCTGCGCCACAGGCTGATTTACAATATGCGTCCATTCACCGGTAAGCTCGGCTGGCATTGCAATCCCGCACTGTTAATCCGTGATCCGGGCAAATCTGGCCGAATCACAAAAATATTGACCCCGGCAAATATAGCGCAGAATCGCATCGCATCTTCATCCGCACACTTAAATCCTGCCTTCGTAAACCTTCACCGTATGTCCATGATTTAACGGGCCGTGACCAGCCCCCAGCCCCGGCGCCGTGCGGATCGCCTCAAGCACATAAGCGCGCCCGCGCCGCACCGCATCTGACAGCGGCATTTCCTGGGCCAGTCCCGTTGCGATGGCGGACGCCAGGGTGCAGCCCGTGCCATGGGTATGCCGGGTATCGATGCGCGGACTGCTGAATATCTCAAAGCCTTCCCCGCTGACGAGCACGTCGTGAACCTGGGGCCCTGTCATGTGACCGCCCTTCAGCAATACCGCCTTCGCGCCCATCGCGAGCAGCGCCTGTCCTGCCTGCCGCATGCGTTCAATATCGGTTATGCGCAACCCCGTCAAAACTTCGGCTTCCGGTATGTTGGGTGTCAGCAGCGCCGCACCCGGAAACAAAAGCCGCTTCAACGCCGCAATCGCGCCTTCGTCAATCAGCCGCGCGCCGCTGGTCGCAACCATGACCGGGTCAATCACGCAGGGGATTTCCGGCCCGTGCGCCATCAGCCGGTGAAACACCACGTCGATGATATCCGCACTGGCCAGCATGCCGGTTTTAATGCAGTCCGCGCCGATATCTTCGAGCACGGCATCCATCTGGGCACGGATAATATCGGCGGGAATGGCATGTATACGCCGCACGCCCAGTGTGTTTTGAGCGGTAACCGCGGTGATCACTGTTGCCGCATAACCGCCAAGCGCCGTAATGGTTTTAATGTCCGCCTGAATGCCCGCGCCGCCGCCGCAATCCGACCCGGCAATACTCAGTACACGGCCATTACAGGCGGTCATGGCGCGTTCAGATCACGGCTTCGAGCGCAACGACGATCTGTCCAACCACTGCATGGACAAGTGCTTCGTCCTCGCCCTCGGCCATGACCCGGATAAGCGGCTCGGTGCCGGATTTGCGGATTACCACCCGGCCCTTTGCGCCCAGCTTCGCCTCGCCATCTGCTATCGCCTGCTTGACATCGGCGTGCAACAGCGGCTCGCCCGATTTATACCGTACATTTCTCAGAAGCTGGGGCGCCGGCTCAAACAGACGCAATGCCTCACTGACCGGTTTATTTATGTCACGTAAAACTGACAATACCTGCAAGGCGCTGATCAACCCGTCGCCGGTTGTTGAATAGTCGCTCATGATGATATGGCCGGACTGTTCGCCGCCAAGATTGTAGCCGTCGCTGCGCATTTTTTCGACGACATAGCGGTCGCCGACCTGTGTGCGCAGCAATTCCAGCCCGCGATCCCGGAAATACCGCTCCAGCCCCAGATTGGCCATGATGGTGCCAACCACCCCCTTGGCGCTCAATCGTCCCGTGCGATGCCAGTAATCGCCGATCAGCGCCATGATCTGGTCGCCGTCAACCACCTGGCCTTTTTCATCGCATATCAATACACGGTCAGCGTCCCCATCCAGCGCAATGCCAATATCGGCGCGCACTTCAAGAACTTTTTTAGTCAGATTGGTAAGATCGGTCGAGCCGCATTCACGGTTGATGTTAAAGCCATCCGGTTCCACGCCAATCGTGATCACGTCGGCGCCCAGTTCCCACAGCACGGTTGGCGCAACCTTGTAGGCCGCGCCGTTGGCGCAATCTATAACAACGCGCAAGCCGTCGAAATGCATGGTCCGGGGAATCGTGCTTTTCGCAAACTCGATATAACGGGCGCCCGCATCCTCAAGACGCAACGCCCGGCCAAGTTTTGCCGGTTCAGCCAGATGGTCGGTAATGCCATTTTCCATCAGCCGTTCGATTTCAAGCTCGGTTTCGTCGCTCAGCTTGTAACCGTCCGGGCCAAAAATCTTGATGCCATTATCCTGATACGCATTATGGCTGGCGGAAATCATTACGCCGATGTCGGCGCGCATGGATCGGGTCAGCATGGCGACCGCCGGGGTCGGCACCGGGCCCAGCAACACAACATCCATGCCCGCCGAAATAAATCCCGCCGTCAATGCCGGTTCGACCATATAGCCGGACAGCCGTGTGTCCTTGCCAATGATGACCTTGTGGCGATGCGCGCCGCGGGTAAATATACTGCCCGCGGCAATGCCCACGCGAAGGGCGATATCCGCCGTCATGGGAGGGCGGTTGGCGGTGCCGCGAATACCATCCGTGCCAAAATATTTTCTGCTCATAAGGTCTCACATTCCCGGTAATTCAGAAAAAAATAGCCTGAATTTCTTAATATCACTTTAGTAGCCTATTCCTGCAACGCCGACCATATTTTCAGCCCGTCCCGCAAACTGCCCGCGTCATGGGTGCGGATAAAATCAACCCCCTGCGCCGCTGCAAACAGTTCCGCCGCCAGTGTCGCCGCCCCGGCCTGATCGGTTTGCCGCCTCGTCAGGGTGAGCAGAAATGATTTGCGCGAAACCGACACCAGAACCGGCAGTTCAACCCGTTCCCGAAGCCGCTTCAGGCCGCGCAAAATGCCTATGGATGCTTCCGGCTGATCGCCCAAAAAGAACCCCATGCCCGGGTCCAGTATCAGACGGTCCCGCCCAATTCCCGCCTTTTCCAGCGCCCCGGTTCGCTGGCTGAAAAAACTTTCAACCCGGTCAAACAGGGTCCGGGGATCGCTGCTGGTCCGGGTTGCAATCCCCCGCCCCTGTATCGCATGCATGACGATCAGACGGCACGTGCTGGCGGCCAGATCGGGGTATATGTCCGCATCGGGAAAGCCCTGAATATCATTCAGATAGGCCACCCCGCGCCGCATGGCGTAGATTTGCGTCCGGGGCAAAAAGCTGTCCACAGAAAGTGCAATCCCGCGCGCCATCAGTGCATCAATGACCGGGGCTAGACGGCGGATTTCTTCGTCTGCCGAAACCGGTCTTGCGTCCGGATGGCTGCTGGCCGGCCCCAGATCAATAATATCCGCACCGGCCTCGACAAGTGACAGCGCCTGGGCGACAGCCATTTCAGGTGAAAGAAAACGCCCGATTCGCGGCGGCACTTTTGCCTTACGACCCCTGGGGTTGCGGCGCCATTGGTCCATCGGCGGCGCCGCTGGCGCGCGGGCGTCCGCTTGACGGCACGGCTGTTACCGGTCCCTGGGGATGCGGCCGGTCCTTATCATCCCGGCGCAGGGTTTCGCCGCGCAGCAGCGCCTTGATTTCTTCGCCGGTCAATGTCTCATATTCGAGCAGGCCATTGGCGATCAGATGCAGGCCCGCAATGTTTCCCTCCAGAATCAGTTTGGCGCGGGCGTAGCATTTTTCAACGATTTGCCGCACTTCATGATCAATGGCCCGGGCCGTATCCTCGGAAATATTCTTCTGGCGCGTCACCGAATGACCCAGAAATACTTCTTCCTCATTTTCGCCATAGGCCAGCGGGCCAAGCGCGTCACTCAAGCCATAGCGGGTGACCATGGCCCGCGCCATCTTGGTGGCCATTTCAATGTCAGAGGATGCGCCGGAGGTTACCTTGTCATAGCCAAACACCAGTTCTTCGGCCAGACGCCCGCCCATGAACACGGCAATATCTCCCAGCATCTTTTCGCGCGTTATCGAAAGCTGATCGCGCTCCGGCAGGCGCATTACCATGCCCAGCGCGCGGCCGCGCGGAATGATCGTCGCCTTGTGCACCGGATCACTGGACGGGATGCTCAGGGACACCAGGGCATGGCCGCCTTCATGAAAGGCCGTCAGACGGCGTTCCTCTTCCGACATCACCAGCGATCGGCGCTC
>JBEBFX010000167.1:0-6977 GCA_040081735.1 Alphaproteobacteria bacterium
GTGGCTGCTGCGCAGCTATTTGCAGCGCGAGATAAACGAGTTGAACCGGCAGCAGGTGCGCATCGGATTTATTGGTGAACGGTCCGCCCTTGCGCCGGATCTGGTCGCGCTGATCGAAAATGCGGAACAGCAGACCCGCAACAATGACCGGCTGATCTTTACCATCGCCGTTAATTATGGCGGCCAGAATGATATCGTCGCCGCTGCGCAGCGCCTGGCGCAGGAAGTAGCCGCCGGGCGCATGCAGCCGGAACAGATTACGCCCGAGAATTTTGCCGCGAATTTAATGACAACCGGACTGCCCGATCCGGATTTGATTATCCGCACCAGCGGCGAGCAGCGGCTCAGTAATTTCATGCTGTGGCAGGCGGCCTATTCGGAACTGATTTTTCTCGATACCCTGTGGCCGGATTTTTCCAGAAAATCCCTGGAGCAGGCGATCGAACTGTTCAGCCGCCGCGAACGGCGCTTCGGCGCAACCGGCGAAAGCTGAATTCCGGGTGGCGAAAATCACATCTGCACCATCCGGCGATCTGAAACTGCGCGTTCTGTCGGCGCTGGTGCTGGCGCCGGTTGTTCTTGGGGCGGTGTGGCAGGGGGGGATATATTTTCAGATCCTGATTGGGCTGGTGATTATTTTGTCTGCCTGGGAATGGGCGCGGGTGACCTGCGCCGAGACCTGGTTTGTTGATGGCTTGCTTATTGCCGGAACGGCGCTTTTTGCCCTGCAACTTGCAATCATGCCCGGCGCAATGGGCGATTTAGAGCGGCTTTTTTATATTGCCGGGGCGATCATTTCGGGCATGGCGCTGGCCGGCAGTCTGGCGTCGATGCGGGGCCAGCAATTGCGTTGGCGGTTGCTGGGGGTTCCCTATATTGCGATGGGTCCGGCAGCCCTGGTCTGGTTGCGGGGTCAGGAAGAAACAGGGCTGATATTAACCCTGTGGCTGTTATTGCTGGTCTGGGCGATGGATAGCGGGGCTTATTTTGCGGGCCGTTCGATTGGCGGCCCCAGGCTGGCGCCGCACATTAGTCCGAATAAAACCTGGGCGGGCCTGATTGGTGGTATGCTGAGCGCCGGTATTGCAGGAGCGTTCATTGGCTGGGTGGAACCCGTGGTTACAGAACCGCTGCCGGTCTTGCTGATGGCCGTGATGAGCGCCCTTATAGGGGCCTGGTCGCAGGCCGGGGATATTGCTGAATCTTGTGTAAAACGGCGCTTTGGCGTCAAGGATATGGGCAATTTGATACCCGGCCATGGCGGTGTTCTGGACCGTATTGACGGGCTGTTGTTCGCGGCCCCCGCCATGGCGGCCGGGGTTCTCGTGCTGAATTCGATTGGGACGTAACATGAGCCTGACAGCCCCCTATCCGGTCCCCGTGCCTAAAAGCGTAAGCATTCTTGGGGCTACGGGGTCGGTTGGACTGAATACGCTCGATCTCATCGAACGGGCGCCCGGCCGGTATCTGGTCGAGGCGCTGACCGCCAACACCAATGTTGATGAACTGGTCAGGGCTGCCCGCAGGGTGACCCCGCGTCTGGCAGTGATAGGCGACGCCAGCAAATATCAGGCCCTGCGCGAGGGGTTGGCGGGAACAGGAATTGAAGCGGCTGCCGGCCCGCAAGCCATCATTGAGGCGGCCACCCGCCCGGCTGACTGGATCATGGCGGCGATTGTCGGTGCGGCGGGGCTTGCCCCGACGCTCGCTGCGGTGGCGCAGGGCAAGACGGTTGCGATTGCCAATAAGGAATGTCTGGTCTGCGCCGGCGATCATATGATGGAGCTGGTGCGGCGCAAGGGCACTAACCTGCTGCCGGTTGATTCAGAGCATAACGCAATCTTTCAGGTGTTTGACAGCCAGCGCCCCGAGGGGGTAGAAAAAATAACCCTGACTGCATCCGGCGGCCCGTTTCGCACGGCGACGATGGCCCAGATGGCCGCCGCCACGCCCGCTCAGGCTATCGCGCATCCCAATTGGCAAATGGGGGCCAAAATTTCAGTAGACTGCGCAACTTACATGAATAAAGGCCTGGAGCTGATTGAGGCTTATTATCTTTTTCCCGTTGAAAAAGATCAGATAGAGGTCGTGATCCATCCGCAATCGGTCATACATAGTATGGTTTCCTATCGCGATGGATCGGTTCTGGCGCAGATGGCCTCACCGGATATGCGCACCCCGATTGCCTATGCGCTGGGATGGCCGGACCGTATCAATGCGCCTGTTGCGCGTCTGGACCTGGTGCAGATCGGCCGATTAACATTTGAGGCGCCTGATTTTAGCCGTTTTCCTGCATTACGTTTGGCAAAAGAGGCATTGGCGATGGGCGGCAATGCCCCTACGGTATTAAATGCTGCAAATGAAATTGCTGTGGCGGGGTTTCTGGCTGGACAGATCGGGTTCCTTGAAATTGCCATGATTGTTGAGCAAACCCTGAATGCGGGGGGGAATGGCGCAATGGGGCAATGGCTGCGCCCGATGCAGTCGCTTGACGATATTCTTCACGCGGATGAAGCGGCAAGAACTTATGCCCTTGCGTTAATTTAGCCGTAGCCGGCTGATTAGGAGAAAAAGGTGATTTCTGGTGATTTTCTGATTTATATCGGCGCCTTTCTGTTTGTTCTGACCGTCGTCGTGTTCTTTCATGAACTTGGTCATTTCCTGGTTGCCCGGTTTTTTGGGGTGCGGGTCGAAACCTTCGCCATCGGATTTGGCCGGGAATTGTTTGGCTGGCATGATTCGCATGGCACCCGATGGAAGGTGGGCTGGCTGCCGCTGGGCGGCTATGTAAAATTCTGGGGGGATGAATCTGCCGCCAGCACGCCGGATAAAACACAGCTACAGCAGATGAGCCTGTCAGATAAGCTTGTCAGCTTTCATCACAAGCCCGTCGGGAACCGGATCGCAGTGGTGGCGGCCGGTCCGATAGCCAACTTTATCCTTGGCATTCTCATTTTTGCGGCGCTTTTCATGATCATGGGCCGGACGACCATTCTTGCCCGGGTGGATCAGGTGCAGCCGGGCAGTGCGGCTGAACAGGCCGGTTTTCAACAAGGCGATGTGGTGCTGGCCATTGACGGCAAAAAGATCGAAAGTTTCACCGATTTACAGCGCCGGGTGATGCTGAGTGCGGGGGAAACACTAGAGATCCTGGTGGAACGCGAAGATCAGCAGTTTACGTTGTTAGTGGTTCCCCGGGTGGATGAATTCAAGGACGCTTTTGGCAATGTGCAGCGCCGGGGCCTGATTGGACTGGTCAGGGCCAATAATCCGGAAGATCAGGTGGTAGAGAGTGTCGGGCCGTTGCGGGCGCTGTCGCTGGGTGTGCAGGAGACCTATTTCATCGTTGATCAGACCTTTGTCTATCTCGGCCGGATGATCATGGGGAAAGAAAGCACCGAGCAGCTTGGCGGGCCATTGCGTATTGCGCAAATGTCAGGCCAGGTTGCCCAGGTCAGCATTTCCGCGCTCATTCATTTGATGGCTGTTCTATCGGTAAGTATTGGTTTATTGAACCTGTTCCCGGTGCCGATGCTGGACGGCGGGCATCTGGTGTTTTATGGAATAGAAGCCGTCTGGAGACGACCGGTGAACCCGCGTGTGCTCGATTTCAGCTATCGAATCGGCTTTGCGGCGATTACCACTCTGATTGTTTTTGTAACTTGGAATGATCTGGTGAATCTGCAGGTGGTGGATTTTCTGGCAGGCCTTTTTTCCTGAGTAATTTTCCGGCCAATGATGCTTTTTAGATTTAGAGACTGTGGACGGAAACAACCTTCCTCTGGATGGAGCGGCTGGTTTGCCGTCTTGCGGCTTGCGCTCACGGCAGTTTTCCTTTCGGCCGGGGCCGCGCATGCACAAACTGTTGAAGCGGTTGAGGTCACCGGGAATCAGCGCATAGAGTCGGACACGGTTCGCTCTTACATGACCCTGAAGCCGGGCAGCGAATTCGATGATTCCAAGATTGACCAGTCTCTGAAAACCCTGTTTACGACCGGGCTGTTCGCCGATGTCACCGTCAGGCGTGAAGGCAACAGTCTTATCGTCAATGTGGTGGAAAACCCCATCATCAACCAGGTTTCGTTTGAAGGAAATTCTGCGATCAAGGATGAAGCGCTGGATACCGAAGTCCGCCTTAAACCGCGTATCGTTTATACCCGTGCACGGGTGCAGGATGATCTGAAGCGGATTATCGAGGTCTATCGCCGCTCAGGCCGGTTTGCGGCGACGGTTGAGCCAAAAGTCATACAGCTTCCGCAAAACCGTGTCGATCTGGTGTTTGAGATCAAGGAAGGCTCTGTCACCGGCATCCGGCAAATCTACATTATCGGCAACAAGCGCTTTTCCGATAGCCGCCTGCGTGGTGAAGTATCCACCCAGGTATCGCGCTGGTGGAACTTTCTTGCTTCACGGGATAATTATGATCCGGACCGGCTGGTATTCGACCGCGAACAGTTGCGGCGGTTTTATCTTAGCCATGGGTACGCCGATTTTCGCGTTGTATCCGCAGTGGCGGAGCTTACCCGTGACCGGGAAGAATTCTTCATCACATTTGTCGTCGATGAAGGGCCGCTCTATGAATTTGGCGTTATCGACATCAAGACCGAGCTGGAAAAAATCGATCCCGAATTGCTGCGGGGCAAGATCAAGTCACTTTCCGGTGAACTTTATAACGCAAAGATGATCGATGACACGGTTGAAGAGCTGACCTTTGCCGCAGGTGAATTCGGTTATGCCTTTGTTGATATACGTCCCAAGATCGTGCGGCAGAAAGAAGGACGCAAAATTGACATTGTTTATCAGATCAATGAAGGCCCCAGGGTATATGTCCAGCAGATAAATATTGAAGGCAATGTGCGCACGCTTGACCGCGTCATCCGCCGCGAGTTCCGGGTTGTGGAAGGTGACGCCTTTAACACGGCCAAGCTTAACCGTTCCCGCTCCCGTATCCGGGGCCTGGATTTCTTTGCCAATGTTGAGATCACCCAGAGCCCCGGCGAAGTGCCCGACCGGACCATCGTCAATGTTGAAGTCAAGGAAAAATCAACCGGGCAATTAAGCTTTGGCGTGGGTTTTTCGACGACAGAAAGCATCATCGCGGATATCAGCATTGCCGAGCGCAATCTGCTGGGCAAAGGTCAATTCCTGCGGGCCTCCGCCCAGGCCAGCAGCCTTACGCAGCAATACCAGCTCAGCTTTTCCGAGCCCTATTTCATGAACAGGCAGCTGGCCGCGGGTGTTGATCTGTTCCAGGTGCGCAACGACTATTCGGATTTCGCATCCTTCAACACGGAGCAAACGGGCTTCACGCTGTCGGTCGGCGCCCCCCTGTCGGAATATGCGGGTGCGCGGATCCGGTACAGCCTGCGCCAGGACAAGATTTCGGGCGCGCCGATAGATGCTTCAATCTTTATTCTGGACGCATTGGGAACAGATGTGACGTCGCTGGTGGGTTATCGCTACACGTATCAGGATGTCGATGATGAGCTTGATCCCCATCGCGGCTTCACGTTTACTTTTCTGCAGGATTTTGCGGGTCTTGGCGGCGATGTGAAATATGTCAAGACCGAAGGTGAGGTCAAATACTTCTACCCGCTGGGCGAAGAAGTCGTCGGCAACGTATCCTTTGTGTCTGGTTATATTGAAGGAATTGGCCAGAGAGTGCGCCTGAACGACCGTTTCTTCAAAGGCGGACGCAGTTTCCGGGGCTTCAAGACTGCGGGCCTTGGCCCAAGGGATCAATTTACCGAAGACGCGCTTGGCGGCCAGGCCTATTATATCGGCACGGTGCAGATGACATTCCCGCTTGGCTTACCGGAGGAGTTTGGCATTCTGGGCAATCTGTTCACCGATGCGGGCGCCGTCGCCGTGCCCATCGATAAGGGCTTTGGGGTTGATAACAGCAACAGTCCACGGGTTACGATTGGCGCCGGCGTCGCTTGGGATTCGCCCTTTGGCCCGATTCGGCTGGACCTGGCCAAGCCTATTGTGAAAGAAGATTTCGATGAGACGGAAACCTTCCGGTTTGACGTCGGCACACGGTTCTAGTTTTACAGAATGAACAAGAGGAAGAACGGAATGGTTTCCAAGATTACAACGGCCCTGGGCGTCATAACGGCCCTGTCATTGGTCCTGGCGGCGCCTGCGTCAATGGCGCAAACGGCCGCGGCAAATATCCTTGTGGTGGATACAATCCGGATTCAGGAGCAGTCGGCAGCCTCTAAAGGCGTGCAGACCCAAATTCGTGATTTTGAGACGAAGTTACAGACCCAGGCAAAAAGCGCGGAAGAAAAACTGAAAGCCGAAGAAGTCGGCCTCAAGCAGCAGCAAACCCTGCTGGCGCCGGAACAGTTTGATGTAAAACGCCGTGAATTCGAAACCAAGGTTGGAAACGAGCAGCGCAAGTTGCAGCAGACCCAGCAGGATTTTCAAACTGCCGTGCGTAATGCGCAGACGACATTGCTAAAGGCGCTGGAGCCGATTCTGAAGGAACTTATGACCGAACGCGGCGCCAACTTGATCGTTGACCGCCGTATGGTCATGACGGCTTCCGACAGTCTGGATGTGACGGCGACCGTTATTGAGCGGCTTAACAAAAAACTGCCGTCCGTCAAGGTGGAAATGCCCAAAAAATAATAGCCGCCGGATGTGAACGGATGGGCAGAGGCCGTCCGGGAAAACAGGGGTAGAGGGCGCCGATGACTGATTCCCGATATTTCTGCAATCATGGCCCTTTCAGCCTGTCCGCGCTTGCCGCACTGGTTGGCGGCAGCGTGCCGGAGGGGTGCGACCTTGACATGCTGCTGCACGATGTCGCCCCCCTTTCGCTTGCAAAGCGCAACCAGATAAGCTTTCTCGACAATCGCAAATATCAGGCTGATTTTGCCAGTTCAAACGCGGGCGCCTGCATCGTTTCGCCGGGCATGGCGAAATATGCCCCGCCGGGGATGGCCCTGATTATCAGCGCGTCGCCCTAC
>JBEBFX010000168.1:0-6928 GCA_040081735.1 Alphaproteobacteria bacterium
GCTTTGATCTTGCTGAAGAAGACGTGGCGCTTCGCCTGCCAGCTTTACGGCGGGTTACGCAAGCTATCCCTGGCTTGAGGTCGCGTTAAAACGTTCCCTTAAATTAAAGGGTAACGTCCGCTTTAATTATCCTGTGTTTGACATTCCGAAGCATCGCCAGAACTTCGCACCGCTAACCGAAATCATTATTGGCCTGTTGTTTCCAATGATGGCCTTGATGGGGATTCCAAACACTCAAAAAGTCGATGTGCGGGATCACACCGCTTAGCAAAAAACTATCCCGTTCAACTGGGGAATAAGGAAACGTCGCTTTTAATTCCCCTTATCGAGCCGCTATCGTAACGTTCTAATTTCAGGTGGATATCAAGATAGCTGTTCCTTTGACCTCGCCCATCTTTCAGACAGCCAATTGTAAACTAATGACCCTATAATAACTGGCAAGCAAATTAGAAGGAAAGCCAATAGCAGGCCAAACGGGAACCATGGAACGGCATTTACGATATCAAACTTGGAGTTATCGGCTAAATAAATTTCTATCCATGCAGTCAGCAGACCGGCTAACACCCCGATAATCCATGCTTTCACCCTATCGGCACCCGCCTCATGAACTTTCTCAAAGACCCCGAGAACAATCCCACCGAAGATAAAAACAAGTAATACTGCTTGTCCTAAGGTTAGGTCTCGCCAGTCAGTTAGATGGCAGCTCCCATGGTTTAAGCTCGCAAACCCTAATTTGCATAAAAGGTCCGAAAACCAATCTTCTAAGCCGACGAAGAAGGTACCGATTTCCTCCGAAAGTTCTCTTAGAGTCATATATCTCCCGATTAGCGAAGTGATAGAAGCCTTGGGTCGAGCGCTATTGGTGCCGGAGTATTAATGGAGAACCTACTTTATAACTCACTCCCCTCACCTTCCCGTCGGCAGGTCGCTGAACGGTCTGTCGGTATCCACGCGTACGTCGCCGGGGAGTTTCAGAACCCTTTCGGCGATGATGTTTTTGAGAATTTCGTCGGTGCCGCCAGCGATGCGGATGCCGGGCGCGTACAGCCAGTCGTCTTCGAACGCGGCGCGGTAGGGCACGATCTGGCGGTCGTGGATAATGCCGCCCATGTCCATCAGCTCCATCGCGAAGGCGGCCAAGTCCTGGCGGCGCGGCGCGCTGACGGCCTTGGTGACGGAACTTTCGGGGCCGGGCGTAATGCCCTTGCTGAGCGCGGTGAGCGAACGCAGACGGATATATTTCAGGCCTTGCGTCTGCACGTGCCAGTCGGCGATGCGTTCGCGCACGGCGGCGTTCGCGATGGCGGGGCCATCCCCCAGTTCCACGTCACGGGCCAGACGGATCAGTTCATCCACGCCGACATTCATAAAAATATTGCCGACGGCGGAGCGTTCATTCATCAGCACGGTCAGGGCGACTTTCCAGCCATCGCCTATGGCGCCGATGCGGTTTGTATCCGGAATGCGGACATTTTCCAGATAGACTTCGTTGAAATGGCTTTGCCCGGATATCTGTTTTATCCGTTCAACCCGGATGCCGGGGGTTTGCATGTCCACAACAAAGAACGTCAGGCCCTTGTGCTTGGCGACATTGGGATCGGTGCGCACCACCAGAATGGCCAGATCGCTGTAGTGCCCGCCGGAAGTCCAGATTTTGTGGCCATTGACGACCCAGTCATCGCCGTCTTTTTCCGCGCGGCTGCGGACGCCCGCCAGATCGGACCCGGCGCCCGGTTCGGAAAACAGCTGACACCAGACTTCATCGCCGTACAGCGCGGGCTGGATGTAGCGTTGTTTCTGTTCGGGCGAGCCGTGCACCATCAGCATCGGCATCGCCATGCCAACCCCGATAAGAAACACATTGCCGGGCAGATTGTATTGGGATTCTTCCTGGCCATAGATGACGTTCTGCATGCTTGTGCCGCCCATGCCGCCATATTCCTTCGGCCAGGTGATGGCGGCGTAGCCCGCCGCCGCCTTGACCTTTTGCCAGGCCTTGGATTCGGTGACGCCAACGCGTGTTCCCGGCGGGATGCTGTGGGCGTTTTTCTCAAGCCAGCCGCGCACCTGCGCGCGGTAGGCGGCTTCTTCCGGCGTGTCTTCAAAGTCCATTATTTTACACCCGGCGACTGATTATAGGGAATGTCCTTGTCGACGCGGATATCACCCGGCAGCCCCAGCACGCGCTCGGCGATAATGTTTTTCAGGATTTCATCGGTGCCGCCCGCGATGCGCATGCCCGGCGCCATCATCCATGCGGCCTGAAACGCCGCCTTGTAGGGCGCGATGTCCATATCCGTGATGATGCCCGCCATATCCATCATTTCCATGGCGAAGGCGGTGTATTCCTGGCCGCGCGACGCGCTGACCGCCTTGCCGATGGAGTTTTCCGGTCCGGGGGTCTGCCCCTTGCTGAGCGCGGTGATGGTGCGGAAACGGGTGAATTTCAGGCCCTGCCCCTGCACATACCAGTCCGCCAGCCGTTCGCGCACGGCGCTGTTTTTGATGGCGGGCTGCCCATCCGGGAAGGTTATTTTACGCGCCAGATCGATCAGGTCATCGGTGCCCAGCGCGCTGCCGCCGCCGCCGATGGCCATGCGTTCGTTCATCAGTGTGGTGAGCGATACTTTCCAGCCATCGCCGATCGCGCCCAGACGCTGGGTGTCCGGAATGCGCACATTGGTGAAGAACACCTCATTGAAATTGGCCCCGCCGGAAATCTGCTTGATCGGCCGGATTTCGATGCCGGGGGATTTCATGTCCAGGAAGAAGAAGGTCAGGCCCTTGTGTTTCGGAACGGTGGGATCGGAGCGGGTAACCAGAATGCCGAAGTCGCAGAAATGCGCGCCCGAGGTCCAGATTTTCTGTCCATTGATGATCCAGTCATCCCCGTCGCGCTCGGCGCGCGTGCGGATGCCCGCCACGTCCGAACCCGCCGCGGGTTCGGAAAACAGCTGGCACCAGATTTCCTCGCCATGCAGCGCGGGTTTGACATAGCGCGCCAGTTGCTCGGGCGTCGCAACTGGCGCGCTATGTCAAACCCGCTGGGCAGATTATATTTGGCTTCTTCCTGGGAATAGATGACGTTCTGAATGCTGCTGCCGCCCATGCCGCCAAATTCTTTCGGCCAGGTTATTTTCGCGTAGCCCGCCGACGCTTTTTTCGCCTGCCAGGCGCGGGCCAGTTTCAGCGCGGCGAATTCATCCATGCCTGCGCGATACACGTTCTGGCTTGGGTCTGGCGCATTCGCCTGCAACCATGTCTGCACCTGCTTGCGGAACGCGGCTTCATCCGGGGTGTCATCGAAATCCATGTGCGTCGTCTCCTGTTTCTGGCGGTTACGCCGCGTTACGCTTTTCCAGTTCGCTGACCAGTTTGTCTTTCCAGGACAGATGGCTGCCCAGGCTCAGGCTGAGCCATTTGGCGCGCCGGTAATAGAGATGACAGTCAAATTCCCAGGTGAAGCCCATGCCGCCATGGGTCTGAATGTTTTCCTTGGCGGCAAAGTTGAACGCCTCGGTCGCGGCAACCCGCGAACCAGCGGCGGCGGCGGCCAGATCCGGCGCATTGGTGGACAACGCCCAGGCCCCATAATAGCTGTTGGAACGCGCCAGCTCGTTCTTGATGTACATGTCCGCCAGCTTGTGCTTGATGGCCTGGAACGAGGCGATGGGGCGGCCAAACGCATAGCGGTTGAGCGCGTATTCCTTCGCCATGTTCAGGCATGCGTCGGCGCCGCCGACCTGTTCGAACGCCACCAGCACCGCCGCGCGGTCCAGCACCTGTTGCAGCACCGCCCAGCCGCCGCCCTGGGCGCCCAGCAATTGTCCGGGCGCATTGTCAAAGGTGACAGTGGACAGATTATGGGTCGGGTCCAGGGTTTTCAGCGGCGAACGCGTAACGCCCGCCCCGGTCAGATCAACGATTGCGAGCGATACGGATTTCTCGTCCGCGCCGCCGCCGGTTTTCACAACGACAATGGCAAAGTTAGCAATATCGCCATCGGGCACCGGCATTTTGACGCCTTTGACCTTGCCGCCATCAAAACTGACTTTCATGGTTTTGGGCGTCGCCGCCTGCGTGCCTTCGGAGAGCGCCAGCGTGCCGATCATTTCACCGGCGGCAAGGGCAGGCAGATATTTCTGCTTTTGTTCTTCGCTGCCCGCGATCAGCAGGGCTTCTGTCGCAAGATAGACCGAGGACGAGAACGGCACCGGGGCCAGCGAACGCCCCAGTTCTTCGGCAATCACGCATAATTCAAGATGACCAAGACCGATGCCGCCATAGGCTTCCGGGATCGCTGTGCCGGTCCAGCCCAATTCCACAATGCCTTTCCAGACGTCTTTGGCGTAGGTTTCATCCGTGTCGAGGATATGACGCACCACTTTCAGGCTGGACTTGTCGGTCAGGAATTTGCGCGCCTGATCTTTCAGCAGTTTCTGGTCATCGGAGAAATCGAAATTCATGTCGCGGGTCCACCCTGTTTAATCTGTGATTCATTTTGCAGCGGCGTTAGACGCCGCTGACATGTGCAACACAAAACATTGTCAGCTAATCCCTGACAAGAAATTTCTTTTGCCGCCTGGTTATTGATAGAATACTCAATCCTTGCCGCATAGGGCTTCTGTTACGCCCTCCAGCATATTTGTTTTGAGTTTTTGCAACAGCCGCTGCAATTCCAGTAAATCAGCTTCGCTTACAGATTTATAAACGGTCCTGAACTGCTGCATGGCCAATTGTTGCAGCCGCTCGAAAAACGGCCCCTGCTCGCCGCCGCCCAGATAAATCCGCTTGGCGCGCCGGTCAGAAGGGTCTGCGCGGCGTTCAATAATCCCCCGTTCCTCCAGCCGGTCCAGCAACCGTCCCAGAGGGGCCGGGGCAATTTCGGTCTCATAGGCCAAAGCGCTTTGAGTCTGGCCATCTTCGCGGGCAAGTTGCACCAAAACCCGCCATTGCTGTGAGGTGATGCCGGCCTTACGCACTTTGGCCTCAACCGAGCGCATCAATAGCCGGGAAGCGTCATAAATCAGCCAGCCGACCTCTCGCTGCAACTCGAAAGCATCGGGCGCGGGGGCGATGGAACCTATGGGGACCGGCTGGGACATTGGAATCGTCATTTGAAAAACAAAAACAGTTAGTAATATATACATTATTATAATATAATAGTATACTAATAATTAAGATGGATCGCAGGAGTTTAGGTTTCACCCGGATTTCAGGTGCGGCCGCGTACAACTGAAACCAGAAAAGTATTTGAAATGTTCGATGATCTGCCAATTTCATGGGCTGAATTCCGTCAACGCGCCGGGCGCGCGCCCAACGGCCACACCGGCATTATGGGCGAGCTGGGCGCCATGGTCGAAAGTCTGGACCCTGACAATATCCGTGTGAGGGTGCCGTTTCAGGCGCTCATGATCGGCGATACGGGCTGGAATGTCGTGCATTCCGGCCTGCTGATGTTTTTGCTGGACGGCCTGTGCGGGATTTCGATCATCCTGAAATTACCCACGCCGCAACCCATCGCGACCCTTGATCTGCGCGTGGACTATCTGCGCGCGGTTCCTGCGGACAAGGATCTGTTTGTCACAGCCACCTGTTACAAAATGGGCCGCAATGTCGGCTTTTCCCGGGGCGCCATATACACCTCCGATCCCGGCGATCCCGCCGCGATCGCCAATGGCACCTTCATGCTGGGTACTGCCGGCGACCCGCCTCCCATGGCCGTAATGCTTGGCGGGCAAGGCGCATGACGGCGCAGAACCCGCCCCTGCTTTCAGATATTGTGGCAGGCGATATCGATGGCTTGTTTGTGGCCATCCCGTTTTTGCGCTGGCTTGGCCTGGAGGCCCGCAAGGACGCTGAGGGCGTGCTGTGCAGAATGCCGTTTGCCCAGCGCCTGATCGGCAATCCCTATCTGCCTGCCCTGCATGGCGGTGTGGTGGCGAATTTTCTGGAGGCGACGGCGCTGGCCGTGGTTGTCGATGCGCAAAACAATCCCGAAGCCAGGTGCGGCAAGGAAATTCCCCGCGTCATCAGCACGACCGTGGATTATCTGCGCCCGGCAGGGCCGAAAGACACCTTTGGACGGGCTGAAATCATCCGGCTGGGAACCCGTCTGGCCACCGTGGTCGCCACCATCTGGCAGGACGATCCGTTACGCCCGGTGGCGCGCGCCAATTGTCATTTTCTGGTCGCTTCGGCAGGAAAAGCATCGTGAGCGCCTTGAAGATTGAGCAGACAGCAAGATTTAATGGAGTTGGCATTATGCGTAAATTGATGGTTCCCGGCCTTGCCATGCTGCTGGCGCTTGGCGCATGCGGCAAATCCGATGAGGAAAAAGCGGCGGCCGCCGCCAAACCTGCCGCCGCCCCCGCCGTAACCACGCTGGCCCCGGCCGAGGTGGCGCAAAAACCCATCGAGCTGTCCATTATCCGTCCGGTAATGGAGCCAATCCTTGAGCCGGTTGTCGGCACTGGCAGCATTGCGGCAGTACAAAAGTCCAACATCGGGCCAAGTGTGTCCGGCCTGCTGGAACAGACCCTGGTGGCGGTTGGCGACCGGGTGAAAGAAGGCGACCCCCTGTTCGAAATTCGCCGCACCGATTACGTCATCCGCCTTCAGGAAGCGCAATTTCAGGTAAAACTGGCCGAGGCCGATTTCACCAACGCCAAGTCAGAATATGAACGCATCAGTTCACTGAAGGCCAGCGGCGTCGTATCCAGAGGCCAGATGGACAAAATCCAGGCGCAATATTCGGTTTTCGAGGCGCGGCTGGGCATTGCCAGAGCCAATTTATCCAAAGCCCAGCAAAGCCTGGACGACACGACTGTGCGCGCGCCCTATGACGGGGTGATCGTCGCCCAGCATAAATATCGCGGAGAATACCTCTCGGTCATGGGGATGCCCGGCGCGGAAGGCGGCGGCGGGC
>JBEBFX010000169.1:0-6919 GCA_040081735.1 Alphaproteobacteria bacterium
GGCCAAGGTCCGGGCGATGCGGACGCTCGAGAATGCCCTGCGGCGCTGGGGCTTTCACCGCATCGCCGGCGCCGACGAAGTCGGGCGGGGATGTCTGGCCGGCCCGGTCGTTGCCGCCGCCGTGATCCTTGATCCGCGCGCGATCCCGCCGGGGCTGGATGATTCCAAAAAATTATCTGCGCGCAAGCGTGAAGCCCTGAACGCGCGTCTGTTTTCATGTGCGCTTGTCGGCGTTGGTCAGGCCAGCGTCGCGGAAATCGACGCGCTGAATATTCTCAACGCCAGCCTGCTTGCCATGGCGCGGGCGGTGGCGGCCCTGCCGGTTGCCCCCACGTTTGCGCTGGTGGATGGCAATCGGGTGCCCTCACTTTTCTGCCAGGCGCAGACACTGATTGGCGGTGACGCCCGCAGCCTTTCGATCGCCGCCGCCTCGATAATCGCAAAGGTCACACGCGACCGCATCATGCATGATCTGGATACGGAATTTCCGGGTTACGGATGGAATACCAACCAGGGATACGGAACCAGGGCCCATCAGGCAGCTTTGGCGAGCCTCGGCGTAACACCACATCATCGGCGCAGCTTCAAACCGGTACACAAGATGTTGTGCACAGCGCCGTCTGTAACTCATTGATTCTAAAAAACTATTGACGTGATTCACAGGGATTCGCAGGATGCGGTGCGAATCACAGGGGGATGATCATGGAATTAGGCGTTAGCGCAGCGTTGCCGCGCACGGACAAAAGTGTAACCGGCCTACCGCTGGACAAGGTACTGATCGGCGATTGCGTCACCTTGATGAATGGCCTTCCGGCAAATTCCATTGACGTTATCTTTGCCGATCCGCCTTATAATCTTCAGCTCACGAACGAATTGCTGCGCCCCAACCAAAGCCGCGTCGACGGCGTCAATGACGCCTGGGATAAATTTTCGAGCTTTGCCGCCTATGATGAATTCACCCTGCAATGGCTGGGGGCCGCCAAACGGGTCCTGAAAAAAACCGGCACCCTCTGGCTGATCGGTTCGTACCACAATATTTTCCGCGCCGGCGCAATCCTGCAGGACCTCGACTTCTGGATACTGAACGACATTGTGTGGCGTAAAACCAATCCCATGCCGAACTTTCGCGGGCGCAGATTCACCAATGCCCATGAAACGCTGATCTGGGCGGCGCGCGATCCCGGCGTTACAAACTATACTTTCAACTACGACGCCATGAAGGCGCTGAACGAAGGTCTGCAAATGCGGTCCGACTGGCTGCTGCCGATTTGCAGCGGCGAAGAACGTCTGCGCGATGAAGCAGGCGATAAAGCGCATCCCACGCAAAAACCCGAAGCCCTGTTGCACCGCGTAATTCTTGCATCGACAAAAGCAGGTGACGTGATCCTGGATCCGTTCTTCGGCACCGGCACAACTGGCGCCGTGGCCAAGCGGCTGGGGCGTCATTTTATCGGCATGGAGCGCGAACACGCCTACGCCAGCAAGGCCATCGCCCGCATTGCAAAGGTGCAGCCCCTATCACCAGACGCCATGGAAGTGACAGCCAGCAAGCGGGCCGAAACGCGCATTCCATTCGGCTGGCTGGTGGAACGCGGCCTGATTTCGCCCGGCGCGGTATTGTGCGACATCACCCGGCGGCACAAGGCCAAGGTCCGCGCCGACGGCACTTTGATCAGCGCCGATGCAAAAGGTTCCATTCATCAGGTCGGCGCGTTGGCGCAGGGCGCGCCCGCCTGCAATGGCTGGACGTTCTGGCATATGGAAATTAATGGCGCACTGGTTCCCATCGACCTGTTGCGGCAAAAGCTGCGGGCGGAACTGCATTAAGGCCCTGCTATTCCGGGCCGGGAAACAGGCTGCTGGTCCGGCCCAGAAAATAATACGCGACGAGACCAGTCCATTCCTTGACGCCGTCGTCCAGCCGCTCCAGCCGTCCGCCAAAATCGGGGGACGATAAAGGTTCCAGAAACGGCATGGCGGCAAAACCGGCCGGGTACGGCGTGACGTTCCAGCCATTTTTGCGGAACAGGCCGACCGATCTCGGCATATGCGCCGCCGATGTCACCAGCACCCAGCGTTCGCCGGGCTGCGGTTGCGCCAGTTGTTGGCTGAACACGACATTCTCATGGGTGTTGCGGGATTTATCTTCAAACTGGATGCGCCCGATATCCAGCCCCTGAGCGGTAAAAAACCATCTGCCGATATCCGATTCCGTCACATTGTTATGCATCGGATGAACCGCGCCGCCGCTGAACACAAGTTTTGCCTCTGGATGCAACCTGGCCAGTTCCATGAATTTGGTGAAGCGCCCGGCATATTGATTGAGCACCGGCGCTCCGCGCCAAGCGCTGTTCTTTGCGTGAAACGCGCCGCTCAGCACAATGATCCCGTCTACCTTTCCAAGATCAGATGGAACGGCAAAGCGCTGTTCCAGCGGGAACAGCATCCAGTTTCCAATTGGCGCAATGGCGATGACAACAAAAAACCCCGTTAGCGCGGTGAGCAAAATCCTGCCCATTCGCGCTCTGGAAGTGAACAATAGCGCTGCGCCCGCACATGCCAATAACAAAAGCAGATTGCTTGGCTGAACAAGTATCCACAGGATTTTTGAAAGATAAAAAGTCATGAAACATCGTCATTCATATGCTGGTCTACATGCGCCGCCACTTTTTGCATGACAGTGGGCAACGCATAATCCTGAAACTTGTCCCGTGGCGCCCAGATTCCGTCTGCTGATAATGGTCTTGCGCATGTGCCGGTATATACCGTCAGCTCCAGTTTGAAGTGGGTAAACACGTGTCTGACAGTACCCGGCAGGGCCTGCCACGCACAGACGGCGGGGGCATGAGGCGTCAGTTCATAATTTTCTTCCCGCCAGGGCGTGCCGGGAAATTCCATCATGCCGCCCAGCAATCCTTTTTCCGGACGGCGGCGCAACAGCACGGCGCCGTCCTTGCGGGTCAGCCAGAAAATTGCGCCAATGCGGGTTGGGGTTGCGGGCTTTTTTTGCCTGACAGGTAATGTCTCTGCAATATTCTGCAAATACGCCTGGCAGAATTCGCGCCAGGGGCAATGCCCGCAATCCGGGTTGCGGGGTGTACAGACACCCGCGCCCAGATCCATCATGGCCTGGGCAACATCACCGGGGCGGTCGCAGTCAATCATGATCAGGCTATGATTTCGCAGCTCCGGCCTGCTGGCGGGAAGCGGCGTTTGCACTGCATGCAGGCGCGACAGAACCCGTTCGATATTGCCATCCAGCACCGGGCCGGGCGCATCATGGGCAATGGCGGCGATTGCGGCGGCGGTATAGGGGCCAATTCCGGGCAGCTGTTGCAGTGCTGCACAGTCACGCGGAAACACGCCGTTCATATCAGTGCTGATGATCCCGGCGCAGCGGTGCAGATTGCGGGCGCGCGCGTAATAGCCCAGCCCGGCCCATTGCGTCAGAACGTCATCCAGCTGTGCATCGGCCAGCGCCTGCACCGTCGGCCAGCGTGTCATGAACTTGTTGAAATAAGGGATGACGGTTGCCGTTCCGGTCTGTTGCAGCATGATCTCGCTTAGCCACACCTGATACGGATCGGGAATTTCGCCAGGTAACGAACGCCACGGAAAACGCCGCTGGTTGCGGTCATACCATTCCAGTAAAATACGTGAAAGCCGGGGCAAATTGTTCTGCACGATAGTCCCATTATGATTTTGGCGCTTATATGCGATTGGCGGGCGCACCATATTAAAGGCGCATTTTACTGCTTGCCTGTCCATTGCAATGACGCACAAAGTGACCCGATGGAAAAAAACGCCAAACGCAACAAGCCTGAGGCGCGCCGGTATGGGCTGCGCCCGCTGGCCAAAGCTGTGGAAGCGGTGACCAGACCGGCATTCGGGCGGCGGGGCTTTGCGCTGGGAACGCTCCTGACCCATTGGCCGCAGATTGCGGGCGAAAGACTGCGCGATAATTGCCAGCCCGAAAAACTTCACTTCGCCCAGGGCAAGGGGGATGCGGGCACCCTGTGGGTGCGCGTCGATGGCGCGGCGGCGCTGGAACTGCAACATATGCAGCCGGTTCTGATCGCCCGGATTAACGCTGAGTGCGGATTTCGGGCAGTAGCGGCCTTGCGCATCATTCAGGGGCCCGTCACGGCCCGCCCGGCCCGGCCGGTCCCGCCCCGGGCGCTGAGGCCCGCAGAAAAGCAGGCCTTAACGCAAGATGTGGCCCGGATTGAGGATCCTGAGTTACGGGCCGCGCTGGAGCGGCTGGGCAGTGGTATATACCGCCGTAAAAACCCTTGTTGAGTCCACCCAAAGCCTCGTATAGTTCACCATATCTTGTAGCAGGAGATCGATTTTGTCCCATTTTATACGATATTTTGTAGGCGCCCTGGGCTTGCTGGCGCTGCTGACGGGCCTTTCCGGCGCCCGGGTGGCAATGGCGGCGGAAGACCCGGTGGCGGCCTCCCCGGCAAACGCGCCATTTACGGGGGAAATCGTGCTGGGCAAGGCGGACGCGCCGGTCACGATCATCGAATACGCCTCGATGACCTGCCCGCATTGCGCCGCTTTCCATATCAATGTTCTGCCTGCCCTGAAGGAAAAATATATTGATACGGGCAAGGTCAGGCTGGCGTTCCGGGAATTTCCGCTGGATGGCGTGGCGTTACGGGCCTCCATGCTGGCGCGCTGCGGGGGGGAAGCCAGGGCCTATCCCTTTATCGATATTCTGTTCAAACAACAAAACAGCTGGGCCGCATCCGAGGATCCGATCGGGGCCTTGAGCCGGATCGCCAAACTGGGCGGCATGAGCCAGGGCGCATTTGATGCCTGCCTTGCCGATGAAGTGCTGATGAAGCAACTCGTTCAAAGCCGGCAGGAGGGTTCGGATAAATACGATGTCAAGGGTACGCCCAGTTTTATTATCGACGGTAAAACCTATGACGGCGACACGGATATCGAGGATTTTGACAAATTGCTGAAACCCCTGCTGCCAGACGCGTAACACACCAGAAACAGGATTTATCACGTGCGGTTTACCCGGCTTCGCCTATCGGGCTTCAAAAGTTTTGTCGAGCCAGCGGAATTGCGCATCGAACCGGGCCTGACGGGTATCGTCGGCCCCAATGGCTGCGGCAAATCCAATCTGGTGGAGGCCCTGGGCTGGGTGATGGGCGAAGGCTCGGCCAGACAGATGCGCGCCAGCGGCATGGACGATGTGATCTTTGCCGGCAGCGCCGGGCGTCCGTCCCGCAATATGGCCGAAGTCGGATTGTTCATCGACAACACATCGCGCACCGCGCCAGCCCATCTGAATAACGCCGATCAGCTGGAAATTACCCGCCGCATCGAACGCGAGGCCGGCTCCATCTATCGCATCAACGGGCGTGACGTGCTGGCGCGTGACGTATCCCTGTTATTTGCCGACGCCGCCAGCGGGCCGCGCTCAACCGCCATCGTGCGCCAGGGCCGTATCGGCGCGCTGATCAACGCCAAACCCAAAGAACGCCGCGCCATACTGGAAGAAGCCGCCGGCATCAGCGGATTGCATTCGCGCCGTCATGAGGCCGAACTGCGCCTGCGCGCGGCGGAAACCAATCTGACGCGCCTCGATGACATCATGGCGCAGCTTGAAACCCAGATCGCGGCGCTGAAACGCCAGGCGCGGCAGGCGCAGCGGTATCGCAATCTGTCGGAAACCATCCGTCACGGCGAAGCGCTGCTGTTTCATCTGCGCTGGCAGGAAACCGTAAGCGCAATAGCGCGGGCTGCCGGGTTGCTCGAACAGGCGGAAACAAGGGTTGCAGACGCTGCCCGTGACGCCGCCGCTGCGTCAACCGCGCAATTGCAGGCTGCCGAAGCAGTACCCCCCCTGCGCCAAAGCGAAGCGGAGGCCGCCGCCGCCCTGCATCGGCTGTCGGTTGCCCGTGACGGCCTGGAAGCCGAAGCCGCGCGCATCGCGCTGCAGACGGCGCGCAGTGAAAACGCTCTGGCGCAATTGCAGCTGGATCAGGCCCGCGAAACGGCCCAGGAGCGGGATGCCCAAAACGCGCTGCAACAGCTTGCGGCGGAACGCAGCGCGCTGGAACAGGCCCAGACGGACCAGCACGGGCGCGGCGACGCCCTGCGCGATGATGCCGCACTGGCCGCAGCAGTCCTGAAGACCAGTGAAACCGCACTGGATACGGCTGTGCGCCATCTGGCGGATCTGACGGCAAGGCGCGAAAGCCTGAGCCGGGAGGCCAGCCAGACCCGCACCCGGTTTGAGCGCCTTACCCAGCAACTGGCGGCGGTGGCCAGCGAACGCACCGCGTTGCAGGCTCAACTGCCGGCAGCACCCCGCATTGCCGAGATCGAGCAAGTGGCGATTACCGCGCGCGCGGAAGTTACAGCAGCCCGCGAAACTGTAACCATCGCCGAGGCGCGCCGCGAGGCAACCCAGAAAACCGAAGCCGCTGAGCGCGAGATTTTTCAGTCCGCCCGCACTGCCGCCGATAAACTGGCGGCGGAAGAACAGGCCCTGAGCCGATTGCTGACGGATCGCGGGTCTGATCTGTGGCCGCCGCTGGTGGATGCGTTGCGCGTTACGCCAGGATATGAAACTGCACTGGGGGCCGCCCTGGGCGATGATCTGGACTATCCCAGTGATGATTCCGCCCCCGTTCATTGGGCGCTGCTGGCGGGCGATGGGCCGCTGCCTGCACTGCCTGCCGGGGCGCAGGCGCTTGACCGCTATGTTACGGGCGCGCCCGCGCGGGCGCGCAGGCTGTCGCAGATCGGTGTTGTGACGGCGGCGGACGGGATTTTTCTGCGCGCCCAACTCAAACCCGGTCAGCGGCTGGTCAGCCGCGAGGGCGCCCTGTGGCGCTGGGATGGCTTTACCGCGGCTGCCGACGCCCCATCCGCGGCCGCCAAACGGCTTGAG
>JBEBFX010000305.1:0-1718 GCA_040081735.1 Alphaproteobacteria bacterium
GCATTTTTGTAATTGGATGCCTGAAACGATGACGCATTAAAATACGGCAATACGCCTTTTGACCCCTTGAGCGCACTTCTTATCATCAAAAGTGAAAGAAGTTGCAAGTAGAACTATCTCCAGGCTGTACAAAAGCGCCGCTTTCGCGGCATCAAATCTGGTCCCGCGCCCGCACCGCCAGATATGTTTGATCTTGACATTTAGCGTGTCAGGCGTGATCACGGGGGAAGAATTCTCACAACGCTGGCCGCAGAGGAATAAAATGGCGAACATGGTGCCGCTCGAAGAGGGCTATATGGTGATCCCGGAAAATCCGGACCTGCCCTGCCGCCTGCTTGGCTCATACAGCAAAGCGGCAAACAAGACCTATTTCCCGATACGCAAACTGTGCCCCGTAACGTCGGAACCGGTGGAGGATGTTGAACTGTCCACTGTAGGCGAACTGTATTCATGGTCCTTTATCATGATGCCCAAGATGGGCAGCCGGGAAAAGATAGCGGGTTATGGGGTTGGGCAGATTGACCTGCCGGAAGGGGTCCGGATTCAGGCCCCGATAGACGGCAAAATGGGGGACTGGAAGATCGGCATGAAAATGCGGCTCGCCCCCAATCCTGTGGTCACCGATGAGGATGGCACCCAGTATTGCAGCTTTAAATTCACCCCGGTGTAGGAGAACAGGACAATGAACAGGGACGTTTATGTTATCGGGGTGGGGATGCACCGGTTCTCCAAGGATCAGATTTCCAAGCGTGATCTGTATTTTACCGCCGCCATGGGCGCCATCAATGACGCGGGCGTAAAATTTCGCGACGTTGGCGCGCTCTATAACGGCTATATCGGCGGCGCCATGGCGGAAGGTCTTGGTTATTCGAAGGATTTGGGCCTGACCGGGGTTCCGATAACCCATGTGGAAAATGCCTCGGCCACCGGTTCCTCGGCCTTCCGGGAGGCCGTTTGGGCGGTCTCCGGCGGCCAGACCGAGGTTGCCATGGCCGTTGGCTATGACGATATGCGCCAGATGGGCAGCCCCATGACACGGCCCCTGAAAGGCAAGAAAAAGCTGCCTTCGATGGAGAATACCCTGCTGCCGGCCGGCTTTTTCGCCATGTGGGCCCAGCGCCGGATGCATGAAAACGGCACCACGGTTGAAACCTTTGCGAGAATTGCGGCAAAGAACTGGAATCATGCGCGAAATAATCCCATGGCCCAGCGCCGCGCAGACCATGAGGTGACTGCCGAGGAAGTCATGGCGTCGGATATGGTCGCCTATCCCCATACCGCCATGATGGCCTGCGCCAGCGGAGCGGGCGCCGCCAGCGCCATTGTCGCCACCGAAGCCTGGGCCAAAAAGCACGCCAATGGCCGGCCCATGATCAAGGTGCTTGCCTCCCAGTCGCAGTCCGAACATTATGGCGAAGGTCATATCTTCATGGGCGCCATTGTTGGCCCGTCCTTTTCCACGGAAATCACTGGCAGGCTGGCCTATGAAGAGGCGGGTCTCGGGCCTAGGGACATGGATTTTGTGCACGTCCATGACGCCTTCCCGATTGAAGAACTGATGTATTACGAATTGCTGGGTTTTTGCGGCCCCGGCGAAGGCGACCGCATGGTGGCGGACGGGGAAACGACCCTTGGCGGCAAAATTCCTTTCTCGCCCGACGGCGGCCTGATCGCCCGCGGCCATCCCGGCGGGCCAACCGGCCTTGCCCAGGTCTGGG
>JBEBFX010000170.1:0-6913 GCA_040081735.1 Alphaproteobacteria bacterium
CCGCCAGCGCGCGCGCCCGGTCGATGCGTAAATCCGCCTCCTCGGACGGGGCAAGCTGCGATGACCCCACACTCAGGGCCGCACTCAGCACACTGATCGCGTTGGACGGAAAGTCCCCCAGCAGCCAGGCATTACCCGCCTGTCCCAGCAGAGCCGGGGTCATGGCCCGCCCCCCTGGGGTTTCCGCCAGTGCCGCAAGGCGCGTCGCCGCCTCTGCATATTTGCCAAGCGCCACCAGGGCCACCGCGGCGCAATGCTGGGCGGGAACGCCGCCGCCCCGGTCTCGCCACTCAAGGGCGTCATCATAGGCCTGGTCCGCATTGGTTCCGGTCTTTGCCAGACAGGCGCGGTACTGCGCCGCCTCGGCCGCATCGGTTTGTGCGCGGGCCGGGGGCGCCGGGGCCAACGCCAATGCGGCCAGAACCAGAGTTGCTTGAAGTGCGCGCTGCATGGGACTAGATACAGGGGCAATGACTGGCCGCGCAAGTTCGCTTTTCTGTTTTGGTCTTGGCTACAGCGCCCAAATGCTGACGGCAAGGCTGCGTGCCGATGGCTTTGCGGTTTCCGGCACCCATCGCGCCCCTGTGAATGATCCCCATGTGACGGCGTTCGGACCGCTGTATCCGTTTCAGGACGCCTGGCTGGAAGGAGTGACGCATCTGCTGATCAGCATTGCGCCCGATGCCCAGGGCGATCCGGTGCTGCGGGCGGCAGGCGAAAGCCTGGCGCGCCGCGCGCGTCAATTTGCCTGGGTTGGCTATCTGTCCACAACTGGCGTCTACGGGGATCATGGCGGGGCCAGCGTGGATGAAACCACGCCGCTGCAACCCGGCCCAGGCCGCAGCACGTGGCGCGCCCAGGCCGAGGCGGGCTGGCAGGCGCTGCATAATCTTTACGGCCTGCCGCTGCATGTATTCCGGCTGGCGGGGATTTATGGGCCGGGACGAAACGCGCTTGTGAATGCGCTGGCGGGAACCGCGCGCCGGATTGACGCGCCAGGCCAGCTTTTCTCGCGTATTCATGTCGAGGATATTGCAACCGTTCTACTGGCCTCCATTGCGCGGCCAAATCCGGGCGCCGTCTATAATGTCTGCGATGATGAACCGGCGCCGGGCGCCGATGTCACGGCCTTTGCCTGCCATCTTGCGGGCGTGCAGACACCGCCGCTGATCGCATTGGCGGATGCCGGTCTTAGCGCGATGGCGCGCAGTTTTTACAGGGACAACCGGCTGGTGCGCAACGGCCGCATCAAACACGATCTGGGGGTGCAGCTGGCCTATCCGGATTACCGTGCAGGCTTGACGGCCCTGTGGGCGGAGATGCGCACATAAGATATTCCTGCAAGCAGTACGCCTTTGAAAGATACCACGATCCAGGCCGGGGCCAGCAACAGCGGCAGCGCCCCATATGTCCACAATTGCGGCAGTATATAGCGTTCCACAATCGCCTGAAACAGATTGAGGCTGGGCGCGTGCCAATCGTGCCAGTACTGCCCCAGCGCTATGGGCCGATACGCCAGCCCCGCGCCAGTAATATGCAGATCGGACAACAGCGCCAGCGAACCCAGCACCACAAGCGCTGCCCCGATCAATCGCACCACCCCCCGCCAATGCCTGAATAACCCTGTCACGTTAACCTCTTTCTCCTGCTGATAGACCTTATTTGGGCAGCCAGACCTTAAAGTTACAGATTTTCTTCTAAAATCTCCCGTTAGCCGCAAAGCCGAGTTGCTTCCCTGCGGCCGGCAGCTATAGTGCCCGCCGCGCATATGCGCTGGACCATGTCCGGATCAGAAGGGATAGCCTAAGGCTATCCCTTCTGATCCGGACATGGTCTGTTTAATTATATAGAGCAATTTTACCTTTTATGATTTAACCCACTGGTTAAATCATAAAAGGAATTGCTCTATGGAGAGGTGGCCGAGTGGTCGATGGCGCACGCCTGGAAAGTGTGTAGACGGGCAACCGTCTCGTGGGTTCGAATCCCACCCCCTCCGCCAATTCACAAACTGTCCAGCTCGGGCGCCTGGGTAACAATATCTACCTTGGTCATCCATTTTTGCTAAAGCTGCCCCCGCCGCCTTCGGCTTTCGTCCTGGCCTTCGGCTTCCCCCGCCGCCTTCGGCTATGGGGGACAGATGATGGGGGACAAGGCAGGTGACATCGCCGGGCCGGGCGATCCGCGCTATCCAGCAGCGGATAACTCGGTTACTCTTTCCGCATGGAAGCTTCCGCACAAAATATATCCACCCTGACAACGGCGATGCGGCGAAACCTGTTTCTTCTCGCCTGCTGCCAGGCCGTCGGCCAGGCCGGCAATGTGATCATGTTCAGCGCCACTGCGCTGTCGGTGATTACCTTCTTCCCGAATCGCGACCTCGCGACCCTGCCCACCACCTTGCAGTTTGTGGGCGTCATGCTCGCGCTTTTCCCGGCTGCCGCGATTATGATGCGCATGGGGCGCGGCTTCGGCTTCCGCACCGGTTCCGTCTTTGGTCTGGCGGGGGCCGGCTTCAGCGCCCTTGGCCTCTATACTTCCTCATTCCTGCTGATGTGTCTCGGCGGCCTGGTGCTCGGCTTTTCGGTCGCCAGTCTGCAAATGTATCGCTTGGCCGCAGTGGAATTGGCGCCGCCCCATTTCCACGCCCGCGCCATTGCCTGGGTGACCACCGGCGGCGTCGTCGCCGGCATCCTCGGCCCGGCGATCACGCGCCTCAGTTTCGACGCCATGATGCCGCTCTATCTGGCCACCTATCTCGCCGTCATGGGCGTGCACGTCATTGTATTCCTCCTCATGTCGTTCATCCGCTTCCCCCCGGTCCAGCCGGCTGCCGTCCGCACGCAAGGGCCGCAACGCTCACTATGGGAAATCGCCGTCCAGCCGCGCTTCGCCGGCGCAGTGATCGCGGGCATTGGGGGCTATGGGACGATGCTGTTCATGATGAGCGCCTCGCCATTGGCCATCGTCGGCTGCGGCCTGCCGGAGACCGAGGTGCCCCTGGTCATCTTCCTGCATGTGATGGGCATGTTCGTGCCGTCCTTCTTCACCGGCAACCTGATCAACCGCTTCGGCGTGGTGAATGTGATGGGCGCTGGCGCGGTCATCCTGCTCGCCAGCGTCCTCGTCGCTCTCGACGGCATGACCGCGTGGCATTTCCGCATTGCGCTTGGGCTGACCGGGGTGGGCTGGAACTTCCTCTTCATTGGCTCCACGCTGCTGGTCACCACCTGTTACCGGCCGTCCGAGCGCGGCAAGGCGCAGGCGCTGAATGATTTCCTGATCTTCACCGCCAGCGCCTCTTCCAGTTTCCTGGCCGGCTTCCTGCAGGAACGCCTCGGCTGGATCATCCTCAACTGGGCCTCGGTTGGGCTGATCGCGGTCGCCCTCGGCGCGGTTCTCTGGTTACGATTGCGGCCTCAGCCCGCTCCCGCCTGACGGCGGCCGGGATAATTTGGGCGGCCCCAGGTTCGCATGTGTGATCAATGTATCAAACATGTAGAATCCCAGCGTCAATCCCGCAAATTCGATTTACATGCGCCCTTCATAACTGGTAAAGCATGATTTCTAGTATATAGATACTAGTTTAGGGTGTTTATCTGATAATCAATGAATGAGGCTTCTCGGGATCGGCGCCGGTGGTAAAGCCCAGTTTAAGTAACCGTATATTGTATACTGTTTTATTTTGCTCTTAATCAGGATTTTTCCTGTTTAAAAATGAAATATAAATCGAACTGCTCTTCTGTTTCTTATAACAACCAGAATATTTTCCTCTCTGATTAGCCGGATTATGAAAATTTATCATGGCCACCATCCGCGAAACGATTACCCTGCTCTATGTGGGCTATCTCAACCGGGCTGCCGATCCGGAGGGGCTGCAATACTGGATAGGCCGCGCTAACGCGGGCATGGCCATTGCTGAAATTGCCCAGAGTTTCAGTGTCCAGCCGGAAACGGCGGCGCTTTACGGCCCGCTGACGGCGGCGGCCCTGGCGTTCAATGCCGCAGCCCAGGAAAACTTCCTGAATTCAGTTTACGCCAACCTGTTCGGCCGGTCCGAGATCGACGCAGCGGGGATGAACTACTGGAAAGCCCAATTGAACTCGGGGGAACCCATAGGCCGCATTATCCAGAATATTATCAGCGGCGCCCGGGGCAATGATTCCCTGGTTCTGGTTAACAAGGCGGCCGCCGCCGAATATTTCAGCGCCCAGACCGTAATTAATAACGTCGCCTTTGCCGCAGACGTGGCCAGATCGGCCATTGCCGGCGTGACCGTATCGATGGCCAGCGTTACGGCGGCCCAGACCAGCGTGGACGCCCTGCTGGCGGCCCTGCCGAAATTGGCGCCGCCGCCGCTGCAAGAAACGCCCCCTCCGCCGCCCGCCGTACTACAACCGCCACCGCTGGCGGAAACACCGCCGCAGCCGGAAGAAACACCTCCCTTGCCAGTTCCCTCGCCGGTCAACAACGCGCCCGCCGGCGCAGACAGGACCGTCACCGCCAGCGAGGACGGGGTTTATATTTTTGCGGGGTCTGATTTCGGGTTCACCGATCCGCTGGATAATCCCGCAAACGAATTTGCCGGGGTCAGGATCGCCGGCCTGCCTGGGGGCGGGACCGGAAGCCTGACCCTGGGCGCGGCTGCGGTTGCAGTGAATGACGAGATTACGCGGGCTGATATCATTGCGGGTAATCTGAAGTTCACGCCTGCGGCAAATGTCAACGGAGCTGGCCTTGGCAGTTTTACCTTCCAGGTGCGCGACACTGGCGGCACGGCAAATGGCGGCGTTGATATCGACGCGACGCCCAACACGCTCACCCTTACTGTTACTGCCGTCAACGACGCTGCGGCGATCACCGGGGCGGCATCGGGCGCCGTCGATGAGGATGCAGGCCCGAACACCGTATCGGGCGATCTGAACGCCACAGACATCGACAATTCGGCGGACGCCTTCCATATCGTTGCGCCGGGTGCGGCGGCGATCAACGGCTACGGCACTTTTGCGGTGACGGCAGACGGCGTGTGGACCTACGCGCTGGACAACGCCAATGCCGGGGTGGACGCGCTGAATGATGCGGACATTCTCGCCGACAGCTTCATCGTGCACTCCGCTGACGGCACTGCGCAGCTTGTGAACATTACAATCACCGGAACCAGTGCGCCAGGGGCAGGCCTCGTGCTGAACGGCGCCGCAGGCGATGACATGCTGAGCGGTGGTGCGGGCGGCGACACGCTGAACGGCTTCGCCGGTAATGACATGCTGAGCGGCAACGCCGGCAGTGATGCGCTGGATGGCAATGAAGGCGGCGACACGCTGAATGGCGGGGCCGATGGGGACGTCGTCAACGGTGGTTCCGGCAACGACATTTTCCTGTTCGGCACCGGTGATGTCAGCCTGGGCGAAACACTTGATGGCGGCAGCGGCACAGATACGATCAGGACCACCGGCACTGTCGATTTCTTGTCTCTGGCGGCCACGGGCATTTTGAGCGGGGCGGCCATCGAGCAAATACTGATCCAGGGTGGCGAAACCGCCACCTTCAATGGTGTGCATTTAAGTAATCAGACTATTTCCATCAATTCAACGGATGCATCGGCGGCGCATCTGGCCATCAGCGTGGGGGGCGCCGCAAATTTCTCAAACCTTATCTTCGCAGCGTTTGGCGGAAATAACGCCTTTGACAGCGGTGTTGACACTGTCACCATCACCGGGGGCGGCGGAGATGACACAATCACCGGCGGCACGATCAGCAGCACACTTAATGGCGGTGCGGGCGCCGACAGCATTTCGGGCGGCGGGGGTAATGACATCATAGCTGGCGAACAGAATGACAGCCTGCTGGACGGCGGCGCGGGGACAGACACACTCAATGTGGGGACCAGTTTCACCAGCACCGGCAACGCACAGATAGCCAACATCGAGAACGTGATCCTGACCGCCGCTGCAACGCTGAATCTTGGCAATCAGACCGAAGGCTTCACGATCACCGGCTCGTTGGGAAACGACACTATTACCGGCGGCTCCGGCGTTGACAGCATCTCAGCGGGCGGGGGTGATGACATCATCACCGGCCAGCAAACGGATGCCCTGCTGGACGGCGGGGCGGGGAACGACACGCTTAATATGGCGGCCAGTTTCACCAGCACCGGGGACGGGCAGATTGCCAATACCGAGAACGTAACCCTGACCGCTGCGGTAATGCTGAATCTGGGCAATCAGACCGAAGGATTTAGCATCACAGGCTCGTCCGGGAACGATACAATCACCGGCTCGTCAGGCGCAGACACAATTACCGGCGGCGGCGGCAATGACAGCGTCAATGGCGGCGGCGGCAACGACACGATCACCGGCGAACAGATTGACAGCCTGCTGGACGGCGGCGCCGGGACCGACACCCTCAAGACGGACAGCAGCTTTACCAGCACCGGCAACGGGCAAATCGCCAATATCGAGAACGTTGCCCTGACCGCCGCCGTAACCCTGAATCTGATTAATCAAACCGAAGCATTCACCATTACCGGGTCGTCCGGGGACGATACGATCACCGGCGGCGCAGGCATCGACAGCATCAACAGCGGCGGCGGCAATGACGCCATCACCGGTCAGCAAAATGACAGCCTGCTGGACGGCGGCGCCGGCACGGACACGCTGAAGGTGGGGGCCAGCTTTAGCAGCGCCGGCGACGGGCAGATCGCCAATATCGAGAACGTAACCCTGACCAGTGCGGTGACGCTGAACCTCGGCAATCAGACAGAAGGCTTCATCATCACCGGGTCGTCCGGCGCCGACGCCGTCACCGGCGGTTCGGGGGCTGACAGCATCGATGGCGGCGGCGGCAGTGACACCATTACCGGCCAGCAGAATGACAGCCTGCTGGACGGCGGTGCGGGGACCGACACCCTCACTGTAAG
>JBEBFX010000171.1:0-6880 GCA_040081735.1 Alphaproteobacteria bacterium
GAAATGGCTCGATGAAGCCAGCGCCTGGCTGTCCTATGAGCTGATTTCCAGTTGCGAGAACGCCGCCGCCGGGCTGCCGGAAAACTATACCGGACAGCCGGTGTTCATCGGCAATGACATTGCGTCGCGCCGGGATTTATGGTCCGCCGTTGTTCTGGAGCCTGTGGGCGATGTGCTGTGGGCACGGGAAATCAGAACGCTGCACCGGGCGAAATTCGCCGAACATGACGCCGTCATGGAAGAACTGTTCCAGAGATACAGGGTGGCGCGGCTGATGATGGACCAGACCGGAATGGGTGAGAAGCCGGTCGAAGACGCCAAGACCCGTTATGGCGACAGCCGGGTTGAAGGAATGCTGTTCACGCTGGCCAGTAAATTATTGCTGGCGACGCACGGCAAACAGGCGCTTGAAGACCGGAGCTTGCGCATCCCGATGGGGGACGCGGCGCTGCGGGCCGATCTGCACAAGCTGCAGAAGGTTTCCGGGCCTGCCGGGCAGCCGCGTTTTGTGGCCGAAAGCGACAGCGGGGGCCATGCGGACCGCACCTGGGCGCTGTTTCTGGCGGTGCTGGCGGCGCAGAACCGCTGGCAGCCGATGGATTTCCAAAGCCTGGGTGCGCGATCAAGTGCGGGCGGCGAGGCGGCGTCCAGCCTGATCATTACCCCCGGGCGCGGCTTTGGCGTGGTGGCGGGCGGCATGGATTTACAGGGATATTGAGAGATGGCTGACGGCAAGAACCCGGAACTGCGCGAGATTGCGCCCTCGACTTCGGGGCTGGACATCACCCGGCATTTTGCGGGTGTGCTCGCCAAACCCCAGGACATGGTGCTGGCGGCGAAAGGCGGCGGGCTGGAACTGTATGAGGAAGTCCTGCGCGACGGCCAGGTCTATTCCTGTTTGCAGCAGCGCCGCCTCGCTTTGGTGTCGCGGGAATGGGAAGTGACGCCGGGCGCGGACGACCGCGCCAGCAAGAAGGCTGCGGATTTTGCGCGCGAAATGATCGCCCGGATCGGCTTTGACCGCGTCACTTCGATGATGCATTACGGGTTATTTTACGGCTACGCCATGGCCGAGTTGATCTACGCCCGCGACGGGGCGTTCTGGACCATTGACGCGGTGAAAGTCAGGAAAGCGCGCCGGTTCCGGTTCGGGGCCGATGGGCGGGCGCGCCTGCTGAGCAAAGACAATAAGGACGGGATTGAGCTGCCGGAACGCAAATTCTGGTCGTTCGCCACGGGCGCCGACAATGACGATGAACCCTATGGCCTGGGCCTTGGCCATGTGTGTTACTGGCCCGTATGGCTGAAGCGCAACGGGGTCAAATTCTGGGCGGTGTTTCTGGAAAAGTTCGGCGCGCCCACGCCCGTCGGGCGTTACGGCCCCGGCGCCACCGAGGCGGAGCAGGCCAAGCTTTTGCAGGCGGTGGCCGCCGTGCAGTCGGACAGCGGCATCATTATTCCCGATGGCATGAGCATTGAACTGCTGGAGGCCACGCGGGGCGGCACGGTGGATTACGCCGGCTTCCATGACAAGATGAACGCCGCTATCGCCAAGGCGATCCTGTCGCAGACCATGACCACGGATGACGGATCGAGCCTTGCGCAGGGCCAGGTGCATGCGGACGTCAAGGCCGAGGTGGTGAAGGCCGACGCCGATCTGATCTGCGGATCGTTCAATAACGGGCCGTTGCGGTGGCTGACGCAGTGGAATTTCGAGGGCGCAACACCCCCCAAGGTCTGGCGGGTGATGACGGAGCCGGAAGATCTGAACCTGCGCGCGGATCGCGATCTGAAAATATACCAGATGGGCTTTGTTCCGGACGCTGATTATATGCTGGAAACCTATGGCCCGGGCTGGGTTGCGCGGGCCGTGACGGACACCCCCACCCCGGCCCTCCCCCATCAAGGGGGAGGGGGAACGAAGAATGCGGCGTTTGCCGAAGGGGGGGAAGACGCTGTTGACCGGCTGGCGGCGCAGCTGGACCGGGAGCTTGCGCCCGCGATGGATGGCCTGATCGGACAGGTGCGCGCCATTATTGACGGGTCTGAGGATTTTGCCGAGGTGAGCGCAAAACTGCTGGCGCTGCGCCCGGAACTCGACGCCACGCAAATGGCGGACGTGATGCGCCAGGCCCTAACGATAGCGGAACTGGACGGGCGCGCCGGTATGATCAGGGCCTGAACGAAATGGCCGATCCGCAACCTGGCAATGTGCCGTTTGATGAGGCGATAGATTTTCTGCGCCAGAAGGTGCGGCTGCCCACGAACAGCTGGACCGATATCTGGGAAGGCGCGCACGCCAGGGCGTTCGTGATTGCAGGCGCGACGCAGGACGCGCTGATCGCGGACTTTCACAACGCCGTGACTGACGCGCTGGCGAACGGCACGACGCTGGCAACATTCCGCAAGGATTTTGACCGCATCGTCGCCGCCCATGGCTGGTCCTATAATGGCGGCGCGGGATGGCGATCAAAGGTGATTTATAACACCAATCTGCGCATGGCGCGGGCAGCAGGGCAATGGAAACAGATACAGCGCCAGATCGAGGCCCGGCCATATTTGCGCTATTCCGCCGTGATGGATAGCCGCACCCGGCCCGAACATGCGGCCTGGCATGGGACCGTCCTGCGCGCCGATGATCCGTGGTGGCGCAGCCATTATCCGCCCAATGACTGGGGTTGCCGCTGCGCCGTGGAGCAATGGAGCACGCGGGATCTGGATCGCCACGGCTTTGAAGTGAGCAAGGCCGCGCCCGAAATTCAAATGGAGGCGCGGTCCGTGAACACGCCGGGCGGGCCGGTGACAGTTCAGGTCCCCCAGGGGATCGGAACCGGGTTCGGCTATAATGTGGGTGAAGCCGCTTTTGGGCGCGGGCAGAGTTTCCTGACCATGGAAAGCCATGGGAAATTTGAAGACCTGATGGCGCCCGGCGGCAATCGCCCCCGTCAGGTGGAGCCATTGATCGCAATGGCGCCGCAGGCGGAAATCGGACCCCGCGTTCAGATCGATGACATTGATCTGAGCAAACCGGAGGACGTGGCGCTCGTGCAGGACAGGCTGGGGGCGGTGATGAACAATGTTCTGGGCGCGGATGAAAAAATATTGCGCGATCCCGTGGGCGGCCATGTGCTTATCGGCAAGGCCATCATTGATCACATGGCGGAGAAACAGGGCCGCCTGGATGGCCGGGAAGCGTTTTTCCCGCTGATCCCGGAACTGATTGAGGACCCGCAGGAAATCTGGATCGGTTTTGCGGCAAGCGCCGCGTCAGGACGGGTGCTGATGCGGCGGCGCTATGTCAAATTATTCAGCATTGGAAAACAGCGGGGGCTGGCTCTGGTGGCGGATGCGGATAATGGCGCCTGGTCCGGACTGACTTTTTTCCGGGGCGACCAGCGTTATCTCGCCACGCTGCGCACCGGGCTGCGTATTCATGGGGAAAATAAGGAATAGGGCTAAAGCCGTCCGGTCCCCCGCGCGAGCCGTGGCGCCCGGATGCCGGAAAAAGGGCGCGGCCCGCCGGCAACCTGCAGGAGATAAATAGGATGTTTCAACAGGAAGGTCAAATGATGCGGGTAATATTATGAGCCTGGCCGGTCTTAAATTGTATCGCGCCCAAGGGGGCTGGCATCACTTTTGCCCCGGCTGCCAGAGCATCCATCGGCTGCCGGACGGCTGGAGGTTCGATGGCAATCTTGAATCCCCCACCTTCACCCCAAGCTTCAAACACTCCTGGGGGAATAAAATGATCTGCCATTACTTTCTGACGGCTGGCCAGCTTGTGTTCTGTTCCGACAGCACGCACCGGCTGGCCGGGCAGAGCGTGGCGCTGCCGGAATTTCCGGGATAACGGGGCCGGTCCGACGTCTTCACTCCGCCCCGGCCCCCTTGCCATCGCCCAGGTTTTTTTGAGATGTGAAACGGTCCCGTAAACGCGCCGCTGGCGGGCGCTGGCGTCCGGGCGCTGTCATTTGCATGGGGCCGTGTAAACCCGCGTTAACGTGATTTGAACAGGCATGGCGGCGATTGTGAAAGGGGCTGGGGGGGTGCGTTTTGCGTCCCGGTCTGGATTGCCCGGCTAAACCGGGCAATGACGGAAAAAGAGGCGGTGTTTGTGACTCTGGATTGCCACGCCGCTTGCGCGGCTCGCAATGACCCGAAAAAAACATTGAGGGCGAAGCGTTTCGTCCTGAACAGCAGAATGCGATTTGGGCATCATGACGGAAATTCAGATCAAAGCAAGGCGGGCGATGACGCAAATTGAAATTTTCCGGGCGGGCACGCATCAGCCGATGCAGGGCGCCGCCATACATTTCAGCCAAAGCGATCTGGACGCGATTGTGAAGGCCTATGATCCGGCGCTGCATGAAGCGCCGCTGGTGATCGGGCACCCGGTTCATAACGGCCCGGCGCATGGCTGGGTGAAAAGTCTCGCGCGCCACGGCGATGCGCTGGTGGCGGAGGTGGGCGAGATCGATCCGGCGTTCGCCGATCTGGTGCGCGGCGGCAGATACAAAAAAGTTTCGGCGTCGTTCTATCTGAAGGACGCGCCCAACAATCCGGCGCCTGGACAGATGGGTTTGCGCCATGTGGGATTTCTGGGGGCGATGGCCCCCGCCGTCAAGGGGCTGCGCGCGATTGATCTGGCGGACAATGAGGCGGGCGTTGTGAGTTTTGGCGAGACCGCCAGCATCGTGGCGCGGATATTCCGGCGCTTGCGCGACAGCATCATCGCCAAAGACGGGGTTGAAGCGGCGGACCTGATTGTCGCGGACTGGGACATTGAAGCGCTGGCGCAGGCCGATCAGCCGGCGGACAGCCCGGCGGCGTCCGCATTTGGCGACCCCGCAATTGATCAGAACAAGGAAGAGAAGATGGGCATCGGGACAAAAGACGATCTGGCGGGCCAGGCCGCCGCGCTGAAGAGCCGCGAGGATGAACTGGCCGCGAATAATGCGGCGCTTGACGCAAAGCAGGCCGCGTTCGCGAAAAAAGAAAACGCCGCGCGCCATGATGAAAATGCCCGCCTGATTGGCGCCATGGTGAAAGAGGGCCGCGTGGCCCCGGCGCTCGCCCCCGGCATGGTGGCGTTCATGGACGGCCTCGATGATATGTCCACTGTGAGTTTCGGAGAGGGCGGGGAACAACAGACGCCGCTTGGATATTTCCGCGCCGTGCTGGCCAAGGCCGGGCCGGTGATTGATTTTGGCGAGCTGGCTGCTGGCGATATTGCGCCAGCGGAGTTTGCCGATGGTGAAGCGATAGGCCGCGCGGCGCGCGAACATATTGATGCGCAGGCGGCCAAAGGGGTGCATGTCGGCCCGGAGGCCGCCGTCGCCCATGTGAAAAAAGGACAAGTGAAATGACCAATCCGATGCTGAGCAAGAACTACCGTGCGGAAGCCGCCGTCGCCAAACGCCGCATTGTGAAGATGGGCGCAACCGATGGCGCGGTTGTCGTGGGGGCCGCCGCCACCGATCTGATCTTTGGCGTGTCGGCGGACATTGACGCCGCCATCACCGAGCGCGTCGACGTGCATGTGGCGGGGATTGCGGAAGTGGAGTTTGGCGGAACCGTGACACGCGGCGGGCCAGTCACAAGCGACGCCACCGGCAGGGCGGTGGCCGCCGCGCCGGGCGCCGGCGTCAATAACCGCATCATCGGCTTTGCGCTGGTCTCGGCGGTGGTTGGCGACGTCGCGCCTGTCATTCTGTCCCAGGGCGTGATGCAGGGCTGAGGCCTTTAATCTTTAACATCGAGGAAAGCGTAACATGGCAACAGCCCCCCATCCAGTGAACCCGGAACTGATCGCGGTCGCGGTCGCCTATAAAAACCCGATGGGCATTGCCGACCGGGTTCTTCCCCGCGTGCCGGTCGGCCTGCAGGAATTCAAATACAACACCTGGCCGCTGGCGGAAAGCTTCGCCGTCCCGGACGACAGTGTCGGGCGCAAGAGCATGCCCAACCAGGTCGATCTGTCGGCGACGGAAACCCTGTCAAAAACCGAGGACCACGGGCTGGACGATTTTATCCCGCAGGCGGACATCGACAATTCAAACGGGCGCTATGACCCCAAGGCGCGGGCCGTGGTGCAGATCGAGGATTATATCCAGATCAACCGCGAAAAACGCGTCGCCGATCTGGTGTTCACGGCGGCGAATTATCCCGCAGCCAACAAGGTGACACTGTCGGGCACGTCGCAATGGTCGGATGCGGCCAGCGTGCCCATCGCCAATATCATGACCGGCATCGACGCCTGTCTGATGCGCCCCAATGTGATGGTGATCGGGCGCGCCGCCTACACGAAGCTGGCGCAGCACGCCGACATTCTGAAAGCCGTCAACCGCAGCAGCGGCGATAAAGGCGTGGCGGCGCGCCAGGCCATCGCCGACATGTTCGAGCTGGAGGAAGTGCTGGTCGGCGAAGGGCAGATGAACACCGCCAAAAAAGGCCAGGCGGCGGTGATTGCGCGCATCTGGGGCAAACACGCATTGCTGTTTTACCGCAACCTGGTGGCCGACACGCAAGGGGGGCTGACCTTTGGCTTCACCGCCGAGTTTGGCGGCAAGGTGGCGTGGGACGCGTTTGATCCCAAGGTTGGCCTGAAAGGCAGCTGGCAGGTCCGCAACGGCGAAAGCGTCAAGGAGCTGATCGTCGCCAACCAGGCGGCGTACTTTATTGAAAACGCGGTGGCGTAATGGAGGGCCGCGTGATGCTGAAATTCACCCGGCCCGTGCTGCATGACGGCGCGCACCATGACGCGGGCGGGGTTGCGGACGTGCAGCCGGATATGGCTCAAACGCTGATTTCCTGCGGCGCTGCGGTCCTTCATGAAGTTGCGCCTGAACCGGTTCCCGGCGCTGATTTCACCCCCGCCCCG
>JBEBFX010000172.1:0-6722 GCA_040081735.1 Alphaproteobacteria bacterium
CAGCGCCGCCGCCACCTGGGCGAATTCAATATCGCTTTTGGGCAGAAATTCATGCAGCGGCGGATCCAGCAGCCGGATCGTGACGGGCAGCCCTGTCATGATTTCAAACAGCGCCGTAAAATCATCGCGCTGCATCGGCAATATCCGGGCCAGCGCCGTGCGCCGCCCCTCCTCGTCCCCCGCCAGGATCATCTCGCGCACGGCAATGATGCGATCCGCATTAAAAAACATATGCTCGGTGCGGCACAGACCGATGCCTTCGGCCCCAAACCGGCGCGCGGTGCGGGCGTCTTCAGGGGTTTCCGCATTGGCGCGCACCTTCAGGCGCCGCACCGTGTCCGCCCAGCCCATCAATTCGCCGAAATCTCCGCTCATTTCCGGTTGCACGGTCGGCACAGTCCCCAGAATGACTTCGCCCGTGCTGCCATCAAGCGTGATCATATCGCCTTCGCGCACGGTTTCATCGCCGACAATAAACATCCCCGCCTTGTAATCGATGCGCACCGCGCCCGCACCCGAGACACAGGGCCGGCCCATGCCGCGCGCAACGACAGCGGCATGGCTGGTCATGCCGCCGCGGCTGGTCAGAATGCCGGTGGCCACATGCATGCCGTGAATGTCTTCCGGGCTGGTTTCCGTCCGTACAAGGATCACCGACTGGCCAAGCGCCGCGCGCTGTTCGGCCTTTTCAGGCGTAAACACCACTTCACCGGTGGCGGCGCCCGGCGATGCGGGCAGCCCCTTGGTCAGCACCTTGCGCGGCGCGGATGGATCGAGGCTTGGATGCAGCAACTGATCGAGTGACGCCGGATCGATGCGCGCCACGGCCTCGCGCCGGTCGATCAGCCCTTCGCGCGCCATATCAACGGCAATTTTCAGCGCCGCCTTGGTGGTGCGCTTGCCCGAGCGGGTTTGCAGCATCCAGAGTTTGCCCTTTTCCACCGTGAATTCGATGTCCTGCATGTCGCGGTAATGGGCTTCCAGACGATGGTAGATATCGCACAGTTCCGCATATACGCCGGGCATGGTCTCTTCCAGCGAGGGTTTGGTGTCCACGGCCTTCTCGCGCGCCGAGCGGGTCAGATATTGCGGCGTGCGGATACCCGCCACCACATCCTCGCCCTGGGCGTTGATCAGATATTCGCCGTAAAATTCATTGTCGCCGGTGGACGGGTTGCGGGTGAAGGCGACGCCGGTGGCGCTGTCCTCGCCCATATTGCCGAACACCATGGCCTGCACATTGACCGCCGTTCCCCATTCATCGGGAATGCTGTGAATGCGGCGGTAGGTGCGCGCCCGCGCCGATTCCCACGAACCGAACACCGCGCCGATGGCGCCCCACAATTGCGCGTGCACGTCCTGGGGAAACGGGTCGCCCAGTTCGTGCAGCACGATTTCCTTGTAGGTTTCGACCAGTTCACGCCAGTCTTCCGCCCCCAGATCGGTGTCCTGGGTGACGCCGAGCCCGCTTTTATGTTCGTCCAGCGCATCCTCGAACAAATAATGCTCCACCCCCAGCACAACATCGCAATACATCTGGATAAAGCGGCGGTAACTGTCATAGGCAAAGCGCGCATCGCCGGATTCCGCCGCCAGCCCGGCGGCGGTGGCGTCATTCAGCCCAAGGTTCAGCACCGTATCCATCATGCCCGGCATCGACGCCCGCGCGCCGGAGCGGATCGACAGCAGCAACGGGCTGGACGGATCGCCAAAGCGCCGCCCCACATGGGCCGCAACCTCGGCCAGCGCCGATTGCACCTGGTTTTCCAGACCTTCGGGATATTTGTTCTGATTGGCGTAAAACGCCGTGCACACGTCCGTGGTCAGGGTAAAGCCCGGCGGCACCGGCAGCCCAAGGCTGCTCATTTCCGCAAGATTGGCCCCCTTGCCCCCCAGCAGATTACGCAGCTTCGCCGCGCCCTCCGCCTTTCCGGCCCCGAATGTGTAGACCCACTTTGCCGCCATATCGGTTTTCGTGGACATATTCTATCCTTCAATCCTGGAGAAATCTGCAACCGTTTCCAGTGTGCTGCGTACCTTGGATAATAGCCGAAGACGGTTAATACGCAGTTCAGCATCCTCCGCATTCACCATAACCTTGTCGAAGAATGCGTCCACGGGCGCGCGCAGCCGCGCCATCGCCGTCATCGCCGCCATAAAATCTTCGCGCCGAACGGCGTCATCTACTTCGCTCTCAACATCTAAAATACTATTGAACAGGTTTTGTTCTTCATCCTGAACAAAACGGCTATTGTTCACGCCATCCCTATAAGTTTTACCATCGCGTTTTTCCTCAATCCTCAGAATGTTAACCGCGCGGCGATACGCCGCCAGCAGCGCGGCCCCGTTATCGGAGGCCACAAAAAAATTGAGCGCCTCAGCCCGCTTCACCAGCAGCACCAGATCATCCTGCCCGCCTAGCGCAAATACGGCGTCAACCACATCGTGACGGATACTATCACGCAAATACACCTTTAGCCTGTCGGCGAAAAATTTGAGCAAGTCATCAGAATGCATGTCTAAATAGGCCGAAAGCGACAACCGCACCTGATTTTGCAGTATCAGATGGATCACACCGAGCGCCGCACGGCGCAGCGCAAACGGGTCTTTCGATCCCGAGGGTTTTTCGTGGATGCGCCAGAAGCTGTTCAGCGTATCAATCCTGTCGGCCATCGCCACGGCAAGGGACAGAGGTCCACTGGGAGCGCTCGTGGACAGCCCCGGGTGCCAATATTGATCCCCGATGGCTTCTGCAACAACTGGCTCTTCGCCATCGGCCAGTGCATAATAGCGGCCCATGATCCCCTGCAATTCTGGAAATTCCCCTACCATTTGCGTGACCAGATCGCATTTGGCGAGCTGCGCCGCGCGTTCAGCAAATTTAACAGCGTCGCCTCCAGAAAATTGCTCTTTCGTCAGGGGGATTAAATTCACCAATTGTTTCGCCAGCTTGATATTGCGCTGCACCTTATCGTAGACGCTGCCAAGCCTGGCATGGAACACCATGCCCTTCAGGCCATCAAGACGGCTTTCGAGCGTTTGTCTGCCGTCCTGATCCCAGAAGAATTTCGCATCCGAGAGGCGCGCCGCGAGCACGCGCTGATTGCCTTCAATAATCATCTTGCCGCCATCCGCCGCCAGGAGATTGGCCACAACAATAAAACGTGGCGCAAATTTTCCGGACTCCGCGTCGCGCAGTGAAAAATATTTCTGATGCGTGCGCATAGCGGTACGCAACACTTCTGGCGGTAGTTCCAGAAACGCCTTATCAAATTTGCCCATCAACACCACTGGCCATTCATTCAGTCCCGCAACCTCGTCTAGCAGCGCGTCATCGGGGATCAGTTGCAGCCCTTCCGCCGCCGCCAGCGCGTTCGTCTGTTCCAGTATCCGCGCCTTGCGGTCTCTCGAGTCGAGCAGGACAAAGGCTTTTTCCAGCGCGGCCTTGTATTCAGAAAAATTCTGCACACGAATGATATCCGGCGCCATGAAGCGATGCCCGTGCGTGACCTCACCTGATGAAAGCCCAGCCTCCTGCACTATGAAATTCAAGTGGTTGTTATTGAAGAGGCACAAAATTCTGTGCAGCGGCCTCACCCAGCGCAGTCCGTTAAACCCCCAGCGCATGCTTTTTGGCCAGGGAAATTCCCGTACTGTTTTTAACACAATTCCACCGATCACGCCGTTCGCCCGGGTGCCCGGACGTTCTGTCACCGCAAAATAAAATTCCGACTTGCCAACGGCGCGCACTTCCAGCTGTTCCAGCATCAGGCCGGTAGAGCTTAAAAATCCTGCTATTGCCGCTATTGGCGAATCAACGCGCGGGCCTTTGCGTCCTTCCCTTCGCGCGGGCAACTCTTCCGGGATACCATTAGCCACCAGACACAACCGGCGCGGCGTCACATAAGTTTTCACTTCATCGAACGCCAATCCCTCCGCGTTCAATCCCTCTGAGATCAGGCGCTGCAAATCTTCCGCTGCACGGGCCTGCATGCGCGCCGGAATTTCTTCGGAAAAAAGTTCGAGTAAAAGTTCAGGCACCCTGTTCCTCCACCGCTTCCCCCTGACTTATCAGCCACGCGGTGGCGCATCCTTTGGCAAGGGCGCGCACGCGGCCAATATAGGCGGCGCGTTCCGTCACGCTGATGACGCCGCGCGCATCCAGCAGATTGAACATATGGCTGGTTTTCAGCATCTGGTCATAGGCGGGCAGCGTCAGGTTCTGTTTCAGCAATGCGGCGCATTCCTTTTCGGCGTCGGCAAAATGGCGCAGCAGAATTTCCGTGTCCGCACGTTCGAAATTATAGGCGGAAAATTCCCGTTCGGCCTGCATGAACACGTCGCCATACTTGACGCCATGCCCGTTGAAGTCCAGATCATACACACTGTCCTTGCCCTGAACATATTGCGCCAGCCGTTCCAGCCCGTAGGTCAGCTCGCCTGAAACCGGGCTGCAATCATACCCGCCGACCTGCTGAAAATAAGTGAACTGACTGACCTCCATGCCGTCGCACCACACTTCCCAGCCCAGCCCCCACGCGCCCAAAGTCGGATTTTCCCAGTCATCCTCGACAAACCGGATATCATGCAGGGCCGGGTCAATGCCGATGGCGTACAGGCTTTGCAGGTACAGTTCCTGAATTTCCAGCGGCGAGGGTTTCAGGATCACCTGAAACTGGTAATAATGCTGCAACCGGTTGGGATTCTCGCCATAGCGGCCATCCTTGGGCCGCCGCGAGGGCTGCACATAGGCGGCCTTCCAGGGCTTTGAACCAAGCGCGCGCAGGGCCGTCGCCGGGTGCGATGTGCCCGCCCCGACTTCCATATCATAGGGTTGCAGAATAACGCAGCCCTGATCGCTCCAGTACCGTTGCAGGGTGAAGATGATTTCCTGAAAAGAAAGGGCCTGGGCGTGAGGGGCATTGGTATGTGAAGACATAAAGGGTTCCGGTATCCTGAATTCGGTTTATTGCAGCGCAACCTAAAGCAATCTGCGTACAGTTGCTATTTTTGATTAAGGCAATATCCGGTTCAATCCCAACGGATAATGCCATGGCTGCAAAATCAGGCCAAATCTCTCCCGCATCCCATAATCTACCCAGGATTGACCCGTGTAGTCAGCACGGCTACCGTGCAGATAAAATCCGGATTCATAGGTTGAATACCGGATGTCCTGGCCGGAAAAAGCGGGGTGGATACTTGGTGGAGCAACTGGTCATTCATGTCCCGGCCAATAAAGTATTTCGCGCGCATGTGAGTATTGTCCTTGCCCTCATCCTGGCAAGCCTTGCCGGCGATATTATTCACCTGACAACGGGTAATTATCATTCATACGGATTTCGGCAATTGTTTCACGTCGGATTCGAAAAAAAAATTCCAGCCCTGTTTTCCGCCGCCGCCCTGTTTTCCTGCTGTTTAATGCTTCTTGTCCTGTATCAATTCTATCGTAAGTCTGGCAAGGACGGCTATCGCTTCCTGGGGTTTTTATCCATCGTTTTTCTGTTTCTATCCTATGACGAAGCATTTTCCGTACATGAGAAACTCTCTGCCATCTTCGATCAGTGGATAGCAGGTAAGGGGCTATTGAGCTTCACCTGGGTGATCCCCGGAATGCTGTTTGTAATCGCCGTTTTCCTGACATCTATCAGCTTCCTGCGGAAAACCAATGCCGCCACACGAAACCTGATGATCCTGTCGGGCGTCATCTTCGTCAGCGGCGCTGCGGGATTTGAGGCGATGAGCGGCTGGCGCGTAAACGAGGCCGCCCTGAAAGTCCCGCTGTTGCGAACCAGCCAACCCGATCTGATCTATTTTCTGTTGTCGACATGCGAGGAATTGCTGGAGATGTCCGGCATTGCGTTGTTCCTGTTCACGCTTATCCGGCATTTCGAACGAACCTTCGGGTTGCTGACACTCCGCATCGGCGCTTCGTAAGTACTGGTGCGCATAGGCTTATATTATTGATTTGATCCAGGCCCTATGCTTCAAATTAAAACAAAAGCGCGCCCGCATGGCGCAGAACCTGCTCGGCGGCATCGGTGTATTTGCTGCCGGGTTCGTGCAGAACCAGCCCCGGCAACAGCCGGACCGGTCCGTCGTTTCCCTTATACGCGCGCACAATCACCCGGCCTGCGGCCTTGCCGTTACCCGGCCACAGGGGAAAAATCTCACAGGCACCTGCCCGTCCCTTGAGCGCGGCCAGCACGTCGTCGAGCCGGTCTGCGCGATGGATCATGGTGATGCAGCCGGAAGGCTGCGCCATCGTGACGGCGAATTTTATCCAGTCGCGCAGGCCAACCGCACTTTCCTGATGGGCGCTGGCGCGGCCCGGCACGGGGGATGGGCTGCCGGCGCCCGGCTCCTGAAAGGGGGGGTTCATGAACACATGGTGATAGCTGTTGGCGGTAATCCGGTAGGGCGGGCTGGCAATCGAGCCGCAATAGACCTCCACCGCGTCCGCCAGGCCGTTGCGCAGGGCGTTCTGGCGCGCCAGTTCCGCCAGCATCGGGTCGATTTCCAGCGCATCCACCGACACGCCCGGAACGCGGCGGGCAAGACACAGGCCGGCCGCGCCAGCGCCAGCGCCCCCCTCCAGCGTCAGATCCCCAGGCCTTGCGGCGATGGCGGCGGGAATGGCGCCGGCTTCAGCGGCCTGCTTGAAGACGTCGCGCGCTGAAGCGGTTCTGAACATCGCGCGCGAGCGGCCAAGACTCCAGCGCAGG
>JBEBFX010000173.1:0-6673 GCA_040081735.1 Alphaproteobacteria bacterium
GGGGGACCCTGCGCGCCAGCCCCATGATCGCGGCGGCAAGCAGGCGCAATAATACAATGCTCGCGCCAATGCCAATGACAAACCAGGATGCAAACCGCGCATCCCCGGCAATCAGAAAGGCAAGGCCCGCCAGCCCTCCCGTCAGAGCGATGGACGCTCCGATATATGCCGGCCGCGGCCAGCGCTGCACCGGGGCGACAATATCCCGGAACAGCGCGGCGGCAGAAATTTCCCGCGCCCGCCCCAGGGGCCAGATGGCGAACAGGATCGCCGTCACAAGCCCGAATATGCCTGCATACAGCAAGGGCAGGGGATAGATCGCAAAATGCGCCGGCACCGGCAACAGATCGGCCAGTAATGTGGCCAGCATAAACGGTATCGCCATGCCCGCTGCAACACCGATGGTGATGCCAAGACCGGCCATGAAAATGATCTGTATCATATAGGTGCGAAAAATCAGCCCGCCGTCAGCCCCCAGACATTTCAGGGTGGCGATGGTCACACGCTTTCGCTGCATGAATCCCTGAACGGCGTTACCCGCGCCAACGCCGCCAATCACCAGCGCGGTTAATCCCGTAAGGGTCAGGAACATCGCCATCTGATTCAGGAACTGCCGGGTGCTGGGGGCGCTGTTCTCGCGATCACGCACCCGCCATGCCGCATCAGGAAACTTTGTGTTTAATGCTGTCAGCCAGTCATTTAACTCAATCCCCGTGTGAAACTTAATACGGTAATGGCGCACCTGAAGGCTGCCCGGCTGTTCCAGGCGGGCGGCGTCGAGACTTTCTATCGCCACCATCACACGGGGTCCCAGTGTCAGCCCGCCCGAGGCGCGGTCCGGCTCGCGCATAATTACGGCGCGGACTTCATAATCCTGTGCGCCAATACGCACCAGGGCGCCAATCCCTGCATTCAGGCGCACGGCCAGCGGCCCCTCGATCACGGCGCCCCAAACGCCGTTGCGCTGCGCGATGGCGGATTGCAGTTCCACATTTTCACTTAAGCTTACGCTGCCGAACAGCGGGTAAGCGGCATCCACAGCTTTCAACTCGATCAGGGTGCGCACGTCATTGGCGTGACTTTTCACCATGGAGCGCATCTCGCGGCTGAGCGAGACCTCACCGCTTGCCTGCATATGGTCAAGCTCGGCTGCATCGGCGTCGCGGTAATTAAGTTCCAGCGCTGCGTCGCCGCCCAGAATGGCCTGTCCCTCTGCGCGCATGCCATCAGTAATCGCCGCGCCTAGCGACCCTGCCGCAGCAATCGCGGCAACACCCACCGCCAGACAGGCCAAAAATATATAAAACCCGTGCAGCCCGCCGCGCAGTTCACGCAATGCAAAGCGAAGGGAAAGCGGAAGTATTATCAATTTCCGGCCGCAGCCCGCGAAGCAGCCCCCTCTGTCACGCGCGCGATTTTTCCGTCAAGCAGGTGCACAACCCTGCCGCACTGCGCCGCCAGGGACGCATCATGGGTGATCAGCAATAATGTCGCACCCGTGCTGGACTGCAAGGCAAACATCAGTTGAATGATCTGCTCGCCGGTGGCGCCGTCAAGATTTCCGGTGGGCTCATCCGCCAGCAGAATACGGGGTTTGGCGGCAACCGCGCGCGCCAGCGCCACCCGCTGCTGCTCACCCCCTGATAACTGTCCGGGGTAATGCCCCATACGGTTCGCCAGCCCGGTGGACTCAAGCGCCTCGCCCGCCCGGGCAAACGCATCGCGCCGTCCTGCAAGCTCAAGCGGCACGGCAACATTTTCCAGCGCCGTCATGGTGGCGATCAGATGAAAAGACTGAAATACAATGCCGGTATGATGGCGGCGGAAGGCCGCCAGCTGATCCTCGGTCATGCTTCCCAGGTCATGTCCTGCGACACGCACTATCCCTGAACTGGCGCGCTCCAGCCCGGCCATGACCATCAGCATGGTGGATTTACCCGAACCGCTGGGGCCGATCAGGCCTACCGCTTCACCCTCATGCACGCTAAGATCAACCCCGCGCAGGATATCAACCATTCCCGCGCTGCTGTTCAGGGATAGATGCACCTTATCAAAATGAATGATTGGATTTTTCAACCTTGCACCTGCCGCCGCGTGATGAACATGTCTGAACATAGGGTTATACGATTCCGGATCAATGGCCCACTTCGTAATTTCTTTCTGATGCTGATGTTTTCCGCCTGTCCGGCGCTGGCGAAAGAGCCGCCTGTGCTGGTTGTGGTGGGCGACAGTCTGACCGCCGGACACGGGCTGGCGGCGCAGGATGCGTTTCCGCAAAAACTGCAAAGGCATCTGGCGGCGCTTGGCGTCGCGGTGAAGGTGGAAAATGCCGGCGTGTCCGGCGACACCACGCTGGATGGACTTGCGCGGCTCGACTGGTCGGTCGGCCCCGGCACAGATGCGGTGATCCTTGAGCTTGGCGCCAATGACGGGCTGCGGGGCCTGTCCCCCGAACAGGCTTACGCCAATCTTGAAATCATGGTGCGGCGTCTCCAGCACCGCAAGATTCCGGTCCTGCTGGCGGGGATGAAGGCAATGCGCAATCTGGGAGACGAGTATACGTCCGCGTTCGACGCAATTTATCCCCGGCTTGCGGAAAAATACAAACTTCCCCTGTATCCATTCTTTCTGGAAGGCGTGGCGCAGGACCCAGTACTTAATCAGCCTGATATGATGCATCCAAATGAGGCGGGCGTAGACAGGATCGTCATGAATATTTCCCCCCTGGTCATCCGGCTGCTCGAAGGTTTGTAGGATATAATCCGTGGACAGATTATTTTCCGCCATTACCCTGCCGGATCAGATTGCCCGGCGTCTTGCGCTGATGGGAGGCGGGATACAGGGCGCGCGCTGGGTTACGGCGGAAAACCTGCATGTGACTTTGCGCTTTATTGGCGATGCCGATACCCGCACCGCCGCTCAGGTGCATGCCTCTTTGCAGGCAGTGCTGTTTTCCCCGTTTGATCTTGCGTTGCGCGGTGTCTCAATATTCGGCGAACGCAAGCCGCGCCTGTTATATGCAGGCGTTGAACCGAACGATGAACTGAACGCGCTTTACGCGCGGATTAATGCAGCGCATGTGCGGGCCGGTCTGAGCGTGCCCGCCGAACGCCGCTATGTGCCTCATGTAACCCTGGCCTGGCTGAAAAATCCGCCGCGCGACCGGGTTGGGGCTTTTATTGCGGCCAATAATATTCTTGCGATCCCGCCATTTCGCGTCGAACAGTTCGTGCTGATGTCGAGCCATCGCACGGCCGGCGGGGCCCGCTATCAAATCGAGGCGCGCTATCCGGTTGCCTAATTCAGGGTGCTGAAAAACCCGGAATTGTCATCCTGATGGCGCGCAGCGACTGAAGGATCTCCAGCGTTTATGGCGCCTCTGAGATCCTTCGCTCTCGCCGCGCAAGCGCTGGCGCAGCGGGTCGCTCAGGATGACAAAAAGAAGGGTTTTTCAGCAGGCTGCTAAATTATTAGATAGACCATGTTTTACGGATCAGTTCAGGGTGCTGGCCGGTGACTGGGCGGCGTCTTCCATTATCTCCATGGCTTCATCTGACATTCCGAAATGATGGCCAATCTCGTGCACCAGCACATGGGTGATGATCTCCGCCAGACTGTCGTCGCCTTCACACCAGCAATCCAGGATCGGACGGCGGTAGAGAAATATCACATCCGGACCCGAGGGCTGATCGAGTATGCTTTTGCTGGTCAGATCGACACCCGCATAAAGCCCCAATATCTCAAACGGGCTTTCTACATCCAGATCGAGGCAGGTTTCCTCGTCGGGGAAATCCACCGCCTGTATGATGATTTCAGAGATATTTTCAAGAAACTGTTGCGGCAAGCGGGCCAGCGCGGCACTGCCGATCTCGGCAATATCATCGAGGCTCGGCGCGAGCATGTGAGCGGACCAGTTGCTATATGTCATGGCCGCATCCTAGCTGATCTTGCTGCGGCTGCAAAGCGGGCGCATGATATTTCACTAAAACCAGAAAGGGGACGCCGATGATCGAAAAACTAACCGGGGATGGCCGCCGCAGTGCGCTGGCCGGGCTGGACGGATGGCAGGAAGTTGATGGCCGCGACGCCATCACAAAGCAGTTTCAGTTTGCGGATTTCAACGCCGCCTTTGGCTGGATGAGCCGGGTCGCGCTGCTGGCGGAAAAAATCGATCACCATCCGGAATGGTCCAACGTTTACAATAAGGTAAATGTTACGCTGGCCACCCACGAGGCGAATGGCGTGACTTCCCGCGACATCAAAATGGCCCAGGCCATGAATAGCTATGCTATTGGAAAATAAGCCGGAACAGGGCTATTGCGGCATTTTGCAAAAATACCTTCAACCGGGCATGGAAATGCGCCTATAATTATGATCACAGATTCAATTGGCGGGTAAACCGTCCAACAACCCAGGGAGCGCGCCATGTTTTTCAAAGGGGTCATCTCCGCCGACAGCCATATTGTCGAGCCGCCAAATTGCTATGTGGATTTCATTGATCCGAAATATCGCGAGGACGCCCCACGGGTGATACGCCTGCCAAATGGCAATGACAGCTACGCCATCAGGGATATGAAACGAACCATCCCGATGGGCTTTCTCGACGGCGCCGGGATGAAGGTCGCCGAGCGTAAAAAGCACGCTGAAAACATCAAGTTCGAGGATATCCGCGTCGGCGGTTATGACGCCAAGGCCCGTCTGGCGGACATGGACGTTGAAGGCACCGCCGCTGAAATCATCTACGCCTCGGTGGGCATGGTGCTGTGCACCCATCCGGACCCGCTGTACAAGGACGCCGCCATGACGGCCTATAACCGCTGGCTGCAAACCTTTTGCGCGGGCGCGCCCAATCGCCTGTTTGGACTGGCGATGACCCCGATCCTGTCGGTAGACAGCGCCATTAAAGATTTCCGCCTGGCCAAGGAAATGGGCTTTGTCGGCATCATGATGCCGGGCAATCCGGTGAACGGCGAATATGACCAGCCGCAATATGACGCCCTGTGGGAATGCGCGGTCGATCTGGATCTGCCGATCTGTTTTCATATTCTGACGTCCAAAGGAGACGGCGTGGAGGAAGCGCTGAAAGGCAAGCGCGGCCACCCGCTCAACGGCTTTATGGGCATTATCCGCGCCGTGCAGGACATTATGGGCATGATGGTGCTGGGCGGCGTGTTCGAGCGGCACCCCAGGCTGAAGCTTGTCACCGCCGAGGGCGATGCAGGCTGGCTGCCGCATTATATGTACCGGATGGACCATGCGGTTTACACCGCGGCGGATGATGGTATCCTGAAAGGGCTTAGCAAACTGCCAAGCGAGTATATCAAATCCAACGTCTTCATGACGTTTCAGGATGATTATACCGCCTTCCGCAACGCCGATCAGGATAATTACAAGCAATTGCTGTGGGCAAATGATTATCCGCATACGGATTCGACCTGGCCGAACTCCCAGGCGCTGCTGGCCAAACACGCCAGCAAACTGGCGCCAAATCTGATCCGGGCGATCCTGCGCGAAAACACGGCCAATCTGTTCAACCTGCCGCTCGACAAAATTCCGGCCATGCAGATGGCGGCAGAATAGCGCGGCGGATGTCACGTCTTTGATCAGGTTCGGGGCGATCCGGGCCTGGCCTTTGCCTGAAAACTCCTTGCTAAATTTCGTATCATGTGATACCCGTATTTAGTTCACATGAGATAGGAGAATTGCATGTCCATGGCGTCGGCGGATTTATCCGCAATACTCGGCCTCAAGGAAAGCATGCGTGGCGCGAATTTAATGGCAAGTCTTGAACAAGGCTTTCCTGTAAGCGCGCTTGAGCGGGTTTCACACCTTATCAGCCCGGCGGAACCCAATTTCAAATATCAGATTGTCAGCAAAGCGACCCTGGCCCGCCGTAAAAGTTCTCACCGTCCGCTTACCACGGAGGAAAGCGACCGGGTGGCGCGGCTGGCGCTGATTTGGGAATTGGCGCTTGATCTTTGGGGCAATGAGCCGGACACCCGCGAATTTTTGTTTAAACCGCATGCGATGCTGGGCGGGAAATCACCAATCGATGCAGCGCTGCAATCCAGTGTCGGCGCCGGGATGGTTGAGGGGATTATAGGCCGGGCGAAATACGGATCGGCGGCTTGATCGCCCAGAAACTCAACAGGGTTTTAAAATGCTATCGTATCGGCGATGATAACGGCGCCCATCCGATTTTCGACGCCATTGGATCAACGATTTCTCCTGGACGCTGGAACAGGACCGAGAGCGCGGTAATATATACCAGCGAGCATTATTCGACCGCAATGCTCGAAAAGCTGGTCCACCTTAACGGCAAGATCCCCGCCAATCAGCATTTTATCGAGATCACGCTGCCTAATGGCCTGTCTTTTGAAATGGTAACGCCGCACACGCTTCCCGGCTGGGAAGCGGAGGATATGAAAGTTGCAAAAGATTTCGGGACGGACTGGCAAAAACAAAATCGATCAGCAATCCTGATTGTCCCAAGTTTGGCCGCCCGTATGGAAAGTAATATCGTGATTAACCCGTCCCACCCCGAGTTCAGCAAAATTACTCATAGTTTGCATACGCCCATTTGGTGGGACGCAAGGTTATTTACAAAATAAATGCCGCCGGATTTTTTACACGAGCAGAAACTTTACGCCTGCAACCCCGGCGAAATCATCGC
>JBEBFX010000306.1:0-1641 GCA_040081735.1 Alphaproteobacteria bacterium
TCCTGCACTCGCAACATCGGGCGGCACATGCCATGGCCCTACCCGCATGGTGCTGGTGTTTTATCCCCACTTCCAGACCCGGCCCGATATGGCCTGTGAAGACGCAAATAGAATTGTGACCGGAAACGGACAGGACGTTCAGGTCATGGCCGCGTTTTGCATTAGTAATCGCCTTGCCGCCAGCGGGCAGGTGCGGGTGCCCGCAGCGGCGGCCACCCCGGACGCAATCGCCCGGTCGATCAATCTGCTGCTGAGCGATATGTTGCAGGCGCGCCCGGATGGAGGCCGTGCATCTGACCACAGAGGGTACTAAAGCGCCGCCAGCGACAGGCCGCCATCCGCAACAATCAGCGCACCTGTGATGAAACTGGATGCCGGACTGGCCAGCAGGACAGAAAGCGCCTGGAAGTCATCGGGCACCCCATATCGCCGCACGGGAGATTTTCTAACGGCATAATCGATGATTTTCGATTGCTTGTTGGGCCCTTCGCACGGCATCATCTCGCTGTCCACCAACCCCGGCAACACGCAATTCACCTGAATATTATCAGGCCCCCAGGCAATCGCCAGGCTCTGGGTCATATGATCCATGCCGCCCTTGGCGGCGGCATAGGCGATCAGTTTGCCATGGCCCATCTGCTGGGTGATGATCGAGCCGATATTGATGATTTTGCCGCCGCCCACTTTCATGAATTCGGGATAGCAGGCCTGGCTGCACAAAAACACCGAGGTCAGATTGATGGCAATGAACGTGTTCCACTCCTCCAGCGTCATCTTCTCGGCCGGTATCCCATAACTCACTGCCGCATTGTTGAACAGGATATCAACACGGCCAAATGCGGCCACGGTTTCACTGACCATGCGTTTGACTTCATCTTGTTTTGAAACGTCGGCCTGCACTCTCAGGATTTTGGGGCCAATGCCCTTCAAATTATCATAAGCGCTGTCCAGTTTATCCTGGTTACGGCCAACGATCGCCACTTCTGCCCCGGCATTGGCCATTCCGCGCGCAATGCCAAGCCCCAGACCGCCATTGCCCCCCGTGACAATGGCCACCTTGCCTGTCAGGTTTAATAATTCCAGCATGAACGTTCCTCTTCTGTTAGATTTCTTATTGTTAGGAAGCATACTTAGACAGGGTCAGTATGGGAAGCCCCGATTCTGACCGCAGCCATATGAGGGACGTTACGGATACCAGCTTGAATGCCGTTTGCATGGCGGTCAACTGCCGCTGCCGGGCCGCGCCAATTAACCGGGCGCGCGAACCGGCGGTGTTGACAAATGCTCCGGTATCGCTATTGTCCGGCGCAAAGCATACGGGTTTACAGGTGAGGCGGGATTCGCCCAGCGTATTTCCAGACTTTTTTCAATAAACCGTCAGTAACAATTGCAGGTAGCCCCAACCCCACATGGACTTTTCCAATCTCGGTCTGAGTTCAGACCTGCTGCGCGCCGTTAGCGACGCCGGCTATACAATGCCAACGCCAATCCAGGCGGAAGCCATTCCAGAAATTCTGAGCGGCAGGGATATTCTCGGCATCGCGCAAACCGGCACCGGTAAAACCGCCGGTTTCACCCTGCCGATGATCGACCTGCTCGCAAAAGGCCGCGCCAAGGCGCGCATGCCGCGCACGCTGATCC
>JBEBFX010000174.1:0-6622 GCA_040081735.1 Alphaproteobacteria bacterium
GCCCGGCAAGGCGGCGGCGGCGCGAGAGAACGGCAAGAAGGGCGGCCGTCCGCCCAAGGTCAAATTGAGCGCTGGCAAAACGGGCGTCTTGCAGACTGGAGCGAAATCGGGCGCCGCCGTCTCTAAACGCGCGCGGAAAGGCTGACGGCGTGGCCATCACCAATCAGGAACGGGTCGGCAAGGCGCTTGAGCTTTTGAAATCGGGGCTGCGGCCCTTCGTCGAGCGGGAGATGAAAGCGCAATATGGCGACAAATGGGCGTTTGAAGCGCAGGAACTGGTTCGCGACACGCGGCTGGGCGGCGGCAAAGGCGATGCGCTGCAGGATGTTTCTGTGCAACTGGTCATCATGGACCGGAAATGGAGTGACGTATTTCGCAACACTCTCGGCAAGGCGGAGCGCAGCCTGATCAATGAACTGATCGACGTCCGCAACAACTGGGCGCACCAGAAGGCGTTCAGCGGCGACGACGCCGACCGTGCACTCGATTCTATCACTAGACTGCTCACTGCGGTGTCCGCGCCCGAAGCCGATGAAGTCGGGAAGATGAAGATGGAATTGCGCCGCCTCATCTTTGAGGAGCAGTCCCGCACTGAACGCCGCAAGAGCGCGGGCACCGCCATTGAAAGCCAGGTTACCGGTACGCTGACGCCGTGGCGTGAAGTGGTGACCCCCCACAAGGACGTGGCCAGCGGCCGCTATCAGCAAGCGGAGTTTGCCGCCGACCTTTGGCAAGTGCATATTGGTGAAGGCTCGGACGAATACCGCAAGCCGGTGGAATTTTTTCGCCGAACCTATCTCACCCACAGCCTCAAGCAACTTCTGACCGGCGCCATGCGGCGCCTCGCCGGAACCGGCGGCGACCCCGTGGTGCAGCTGCAGACCAATTTCGGCGGCGGCAAGACCCATTCGATGCTGGCGCTGTATCATCTGTTCTCTGACGCCGCGCCCTCGGAGCTGCTTGGCGTCGATGCCATGCTGGCGGAATCGGGCATCGCCAAATTGCCTGCGCACGTGACCCGCGCCGTACTTGTCGGCAACAAGATTTCACCGGGCAATCCGTCCGTAAAGGCCGACGGCACGGTCGTCCGCACCCTCTGGGGCGAACTGGCATGGCAATTGGGCGGCAGGCCCGCCTTCGATGTGATCCGCGCCGACGACGAACGCGCCACCAGCCCCGGCGACAAACTGCGCGAACTTATGAACACTTATGGCCCGTGCCTGATCCTGATTGATGAGTGGGTGGCCTATGCGCGCCAGCTTCATGATGAATCCGACTTGCCCGCCGGCAGCTTTGAGACGCATTTCTCCTTTGCCCAGGCGCTAACCGAATCGGCGAAGCTCGCCAAACAATGTCTGCTCGTCATCAGCTTGCCTGCGTCCGACACGGCGACATCACCACATGCGCAAGGCGATGATGAAGAAGTTGGCGGTGCGCGCGGCCGCGCGGCGCTGGCGCGTCTTCGCAATGTTATTGGCCGCGTCGAATCTTCCTGGGCGCCAGCAAGCACCGAAGAAGGTTTCGAGATCGTCCGCCGCCGCCTGTTCGAACCTTTGATCGAGAAGGCTCAATTTACTGCGCGAGATAATGTTGCACGGGCGTTCTTCGATCTATACCGCACGCAACACCAGGAATTTCCGCCGGAGTGCCGGGATTCGGATTACGAGAACCGGCTCCGGGCAGCTTACCCGATTCACCCCGAGGTTTTTGATCGTCTTTATACAGACTGGTCCACGCTGATCAAGTTTCAGCGCACCCGCGGCGTATTGCGATTGATGGCGGCGGTAATCCATAGCCTTTGGGAAAAAGGCGATCGCAATCCATTGATAATGCCGTCGAACATTCCAATCGACGACCCGCGCGTACGCGACGAATTGACCCGGTATCTGCCGGACCAATGGAAACCGATCATTGAGAAGGACGTCGATGGCCCCAACGCGCTACCGCTTCGGATCGATGGCGAGGTTCCAAATCTTGGTAAATTCGCCGCAAGCCGCCGTGTGGCGCGAACAATCTATCTGGGTTCGGCACCCACCGCATCGGCGGCCAACCGCGGCATTGAAGACCGGCGGGTTAAGCTCGGCTGTGTCATGCCGGGTGAGTCCCCTGCCATATTTGGCGATGCCTTGCGCCGCCTGAGTACCGCGGCAACATTTCTTTATCAGGATGGCGCGCGTTACTGGTACTCTACTCAGCCAACAGTAACCAAGCTCGCCGAAGACCGTGCGGAGCAATATAAGCGCAATCCAGACCCTGTTGCCGCCGCGATCGAAGATCGTTTGCGCGCCGACCTGAAAGCGACAGGTGATTTCCGGCGCATTCATACCGTCCCGCAATCCGGCGCAGACGTTCCCGACGACATGGAAACGCGTCTTGTCGTTCTGGGTGTCGATCATCCCTACACCAAGGACGCGGCAAACAAAGCGCAGGCTGCGGCAGCCGCGATCCTGCAGCAGCGGGGTAGCGGGCCGCGCATTTATCAGAACACCCTGGTTTTTCTGGCTGTTGATCAAACCCGGCTTCAGGAACTTGATGAGTCTGTACGGCGGCATCTTGCCTGGAAATCCGTGCTTGAAGAGAAAGATACCCTGAACCTTGATCCTCACCAGGTCCGGCAGGCCGAAACACAATTGAGGGCCGCCGAAGGGGCAGTTGTAGCGCGCATGCCCGAGGCATATCAGTGGCTGCTGTCGCCTGTTCAAACGAAGCCGCAGGACCCGGTGCAATGGCAGGCATTCCGCCTTTCCGGGCAGGATGGCCTGGCGGTAAGGGCTGGCAAAAAGTTGCGCAGCGAGGAACTCTTTGTGCCTTCGCTGGCGGGGACAAGACTCCGCATGGAACTTGACGGGGTTCCGCTATGGCGTGGCTCCCATGTTTCGGTGCGGCAGCTTACGGAGGATTTTGCCAAATATATTTACCTTCCGCGCCTTCGTGATCCAATGGTGCTTTCGGACGCCGTTCAGGATGGCCTTGGATTGCTTCTTTGGCATCAGGACTCCTTCGCGTATGCAGATAGCTTTGATGAGGCGAGTGGCCGTTACCGCGGCCTTCGGTGTGGCCAGCGGGTTCCAGATGCGAATGACGGTCTTGTTGTTAAGGCCGACGCCGCGCGCAAACAGCAGGAAGCCGATGCGGCATTAATTGTCCCGCCAATTGGGAGTGGATCAGCGCCTGGCGGCCAACCAATTGATGCCCCTAGCAACGGAACGTCCGACCGTGCGCCTGTTATTGACGCTCCTGTAGTCCCTGGAAAACCGCGCCGCTATTATGGTACCGTTAAACTTGATGCGGCGCGCGTTGGCAGGGATGCCGGGCGAATTGCAGACGAAGTGATTGCGCACCTTGCCGGATTGGTTGGCACCGTGGTCACAGTGACCCTTGAGATTGAGGCGGCCGTTCCCGATGGCGCCCCAGACAATGTTGTGCGAACGGTTACCGAAAATGCCCGTACGCTGAAGTTCACGAGCCAAGGCTTCGAGCAGGAATGATGACGACAACGATAACCCTGCGATTTGTAGATGAGCCAATGCTTACCGGCACTGCAAGCAGGTCAGCTTCCGGAGATTCTGGTGAAGTGGCTGTGGCTGGCAAAGCCAACCGCGAGCGCAATCTCGACGATTGAGTGGTCGGCTCCGAGCCGGCTAAGACTCTGATCTACGGCAGAATTGCCGACGATAAAGTCTCACCATACGGCCTATTGAATCGCCCATGCTGGATTTGCGCCGCAATGAATACGCCGTATATGGCGTTGATGCACCGCTCTGGATCGGTAAGCTGCCTGTCCTCAATGAATGAACTCAACATGGAAAGGCTTCCTTGACGATCCCAAAACCGGCAACTGCGGCGACGGCCGCTCAGACGCGTTGCACATCCCATTCCGGCCAACATTCTGAATGCAGCCATGTATGGCGATTGGCTTTATCACCGTAAGGAAGCAAGGGCAGTCGCTCCGTTCCGCCACGTCCGCACTCTGAACAATGCCCCGGCTCACTTGTCTGGACGTTCTGGCAAAAACATTCGGTAATGCAGCATTCAAATGCCTGGCGCTCGGCGTCATAGCGCGACAGTCCGCCATATCAAACCCGGCGACGCCACCCCTTTTGTCATAATAGGCCCGCCAGTCGATTGCGCCCCATGATACAGAATTCGCTATTTCTAAACCATGGGGAGTGTGCGACTTCCGCGACTCTTGCAACTTTCCACTGTTGGTCGCAGAAGTCGCAAGAGTTGCAGGGGGGCGGCGTTTTGAAAGGGCGACGGGATCAAACCACATGATACAAAACCCTCCATGATAAGCGAGCCGCAACGCCATCAACAAGAGCGCCCGGTTCGTTTGCCGCCAGATAGCCGCATGCTGTCAGCTCCCCTATCGCCGCCATCATGCGTGGCTTGTTGCGCAGCGGATTGGGGCCTGCATTAAGAATTTGCCTCGACCTAAATATTTTTATATTTTTTTCTTTCAGCCACGCGCTCAACATTTCGGCGTCTGTTACAGATTGCGGTGCGGATGCCGCGCCGCGCATGCGCAGAGCTTCTTCCAGATACCATTGCACAAGTGACAGCCCCCGCTGCATGTGATCCAGTTCGATGCAGCGCGTCGCCATGCCGCCCTCCATCACAGCCAGCACGCCAGCGATGCGGCACGCATTTTCCAGCGCTTTTGATCCCCGATCCCGCAGTTCAGCTAGATCAGCGCCTTTCGCCATCAATCGCTCAAACTCATTACTTGCCGTCACGGTCAGCGCTTTTGCGGCATCTAATAGCGTCAATTCGATAGGGTCAAGCTCCTGCGGACTGTTATTGTTCGTGCGGGGAAGGGCTTCCATCAGAGATTTAAGACGAGCATATAGGCGTTTCATTTCGGGCCGGTCACCCGCCCATTCGAAGTCCTTAACCTGTCGGACGCCGATGGTAGATTCAGGCCAGCACGTCAAACAGCGCGCCAGAAACCCCTGCCCATTCGCCATACGGTCCGACAGCAGCACGACCATAACTTCGGGCTGGGCGAGTTGATGTAGGGCCATGCGGCGGCCATAAAGAACTCCCGCTCCGTCTCCCGCGCGCACCCTGTCGAAGGGTGAACCGTCCCAAAGTTTGCACCAGCGGGCCAAGGTTTTCAGTGCGTTATCGGAGTTCAGCGCGTGGCCGCCAATCAGCAGACCGCCCTCATCCGAGAACAGCGCCACAGACGGCTGCCCGGCGGCGAGTAGCTTGAAAAGGCCCTCCACTGTCGGATCGGACACGAATCGCAACGGGGCAACTGGCGGTGCAGGTTTTACACCGCAGTGTGTTATCGCCGCCAGAACGTCTGCTGCTGTTGCCGAGCCTTTTTTATTAGTCGTCGCTGCCTTGCCCGCCGCGTCGCTAGCCAGCTTCCATGCGGAAAGTTCGATTTCGTAGTTCTTCAATGCCGCTTCGTACATTTCTATATCGCTGCGCTCTTGCGCTTTGGCGGCTCCGAGCACCAGATCGTCAATGCTGGATTTGCGCTCCCCTGACTCGCCCACAGTCAGCAAAAAGAGTGATAGCGGTTTGCGTTCGCCCCATGGCAACAACACATCAAAGTGCGCCTGCGCGGCCAGAGATGCCGCCGCCAGAACCGACTGGCAGCACATGGCCAACGGAGCCATCACGACCTCGTGCAGCGCCTTCGCCGCGCTGCCCAGAACCTCCCCCAGCATCTCCACTGGATAAGGCTTTGCAGGCGCCATCGTGGCGCGCAGCGGCTCCGGCTCCGGCAATGCATTGGATTTTACAACTGCGTGCAATTGCGCCAGATCGTCAAAATCAATATCTGGCGGACTCGTTTCATCGGATGCCGAGTCTGCGATGATCTGCATTAGCGGCCTTGCCCATTTGCTGAAATCGTCCCACTTCCATTTCAGGGCCACGCCATCGGCGGCGTCAAACTTCGCCGGGACGCCCTCCGGCAGGATTATCTTTACAACCTGGCAGTGCTTTCGCAGCTGGTGGCCTATGTCCCACATGGCCTTGAGTCCAGGATCGTCGTTGTCCGGCCAGAGCAATACGTCCTTGCGCCGGTAGACAGATGAGAAGTCGGTCATCTTCCATGCCGTGGCGCCGCCCGGCCATGTCACCACCACGTAGCGGGGGCAAATCAGCTTTGCCGCGTCGGCGGCTTTCTCGCCTTCCACGATCAGCACCGGATCGTCCGGGCGCAGATGAAGTTCTCGAAGCCCGTACAGCGGGCGCGGCTTGGGCCACTGTCCGCCGCCCCATCTGTACCCCCCGGTGTCACCAAGGCTTAGGGTGTAGGGGATAAACTCCTTGCCCATGGGCGGGTCATACCGGGCGACGTGGCCCAGCAGTTTCCCGTCCTTGTCCAGATAGTCCCACACGCGCGTTGGGGCACCCCACCTGCCATGAATACAGTGGTGCCTTTCCGTGCCATCGGGGACCGGCGCTATCACCCTGCGGGCCGTTGGTTTCTCGACCAGGGTGCCTGGCGCTGGATTTTGATATGTTTCGCCACCTAAATCGCGCGCGGCCTCTGATTGTTTCAGCCCCTTTATAGCGGCATAGAGCGCGATCAGATCGCCGCCCTTCTCACCCGTTGCGAAATCGGCCCATGCGCCTGTCAGGCTGTTCACAGACAGGCTTT
>JBEBFX010000175.1:0-6563 GCA_040081735.1 Alphaproteobacteria bacterium
GTTTTCAATTCTCCTGTTTTACCGGGAATCCCATAATGTCCTCCCCCATTCCGCAAACCATGCGCGCCATCGCCATTACCCGGCCCGGCGGGAAGGCGATGGGGTGGGGGACGGCAAATGGAACTTTACCGGCGCCGGGCTAGAGTCTTTCTGTTTTAAGTTGAAGCATATCCTTGTTCCACCGTGTCATTGCGAGCCGCATAGCGGCGCGGCAATCCAGAGTCTCACGGTAAGGCCTGTGTTTGTAACTCTGGACACACCGCGCAAGCGCTGGCGCTGCGGATCGCCGCGCCGCTATGCGGCTCGTGATGACGAGGAGCTTTTTTCGACTCAGTTAATCACGGAATGACTCTAATATATTCGGGTATGGCGGCGCGGGATGGTTTCCGGCAATATGCGGATCGGATTCGTATATTTCCCGGGTGAGTGAGGGGTATGGGTGACCAACGCGCTTTATTATGGCGATAATCTGCGCGTGCTGCGCGACAGCATTGCCACGGAATCGGTCGATCTGATTTACCTCGATCCGCCGTTCAATTCACAGGCCACGTACAATGTCCTGTTCCGCTCGCCCGCCGGAAAATCCGCCGAGGCGCAGATCGAGGCGTTCGAGGACACCTGGCATTGGGGTGATGAATCCGAGCACGCCTATGATGACGTCCTGAATTCCGCCAACACCAACGCCGCCGAGATGTTGCGCGCCATGCGCGGCTTTCTGGGCGAAAATGACATGATGGCCTATCTCGCCATGATGGCGGTGCGGCTGCTGGAACTGCACCGGGTGCTGAAACCAACCGGATCGCTCTATCTGCATTGCGACCCAACCGCCAGCCATTATCTGAAAATTCTGCTGGACGCGGTGTTTGGAACGGCCAATTTCAGGAACGAGATAGTGTGGAAACGCACATCAGCGCACAATGACACAAAGCGATTTGGGCGAGTTCACGATGTAATTTTTTTGTATGCAAAGACTGCGGCGACGATATTCAAGGTGATGCGCACCGAACTTGATATTTCTTACGTTGATAAGGTCTATACCCGTGTCGATGAAGATGGACGACGCTACCGCTTGGACAACATTAGTGCTCCTGGCGGTCGTGGACCAGTATACGAATGGGGAGGGAAAACACAGGCGTGGCGGTACACAAAAGCAAACATGCTAAAACTTTATGAGGAAGGACGGATTAAGAAATACCCTGATGGCCGGGCGATGATAAATGCATATGTGCGATACCTTGATGAGAATGAAGGACGTCCGGTACAAGATTGGTGGGATGATGTTGGAGTCATAGCTGCCCCGGCGAAAGAACGTCTCGGCTATCCCACACAAAAACCGCTCGCCCTGCTGGAGCGCATCATCAGCGCCTCCAGCAATCCCGGCGATGTGGTGATGGACCCGTTCTGCGGCTGCGGCACGGCGGTGCATGCCGCGCAAAAGCTGGACCGCCAATGGATCGGCATCGACGTTACCTGCCTCGCCATCGGCCTGATCGAACGGCGGTTGAAGGATGCCTTTCCCGGTATCGCCTTCGAGGTGCACGGCACGCCCAAAACCTTGCAGGACGCCGTCGATCTGGCGGAACGTGACAAATATCAGTTTCAGTGGTGGGCGGCGGGGGCCGTTGGCGCCCGTCCCTATGCCGGAAAGAAGAAAGGCGCCGACGGCGGCATTGACGGCATCCTGTTTTTCAAATCGGGCGCAAAGACCACTGAAAGCGCCATCATATCAGTCAAGGGCGGCAATAATGTGGGCGTTGGCGCGGTGCGCGATCTGCATTCGGTGATCGAACGCGAGAAGGCCGCCATTGGCGTATTGATCACCGCGGCGCTGCCCACCCGCGCCATGCAGAAAGAAGCGGCGGCGGTCGGGCTGTATGATTGCGGCCTCGAAGAGAAATTTCCCCGTCTGCAAATTATCACGCTGGCTGAACTGTTTCAGGGTAAACGCCCCCGCATCCCATTGGTTGATAACGCCGCCACCTTCCGCACCGCCGCCCGCGAGGATTTGAGTGGAAAAAGGCAGGGTAAACTGGGCCTATAGGCGCATTACCCGCCTGGCGGCGCGCAGGTCAAAACAGATGCTCGCAGCCGAGCCGGTTTTCCGGTTATGTTTGTAACGGTCGGCCGGATGTGGCGGGCCGTTACGATTTTGATGCAACCGTTCAGGCAGAGGCCTATTTCATGACAAACCCCATTCCGCAAACCATGCGCGCCATCGCCATTACCCAGCCCGGCGGACCGGATGTCCTGCAACCTGTCACGTTGCCCACACCGGCGGCGGGGCCGGGTGAAGTACTGATCGAAGTGGCGGCGGCGGGCGTCAACCGCCCGGATGTCATGCAACGCCAGGGCTTTTATCCCCCCCCTCCGGGTGCGCCGGATACGCCCGGCCTGGAAATCGCGGGAATTATCGTACAGATCGGTTCGGGCGTTTCAGGATGGTCAATTGGGGATAAGGTTTGCGCACTGGTGGCGGGCGGCGGATACGCGCACTATTGCCTGGCCCCGGCGGTACAATGCCTGCCGGTCCCGGCCGGCATGGATATGATTGCCGCTGCGGCGCTTCCGGAAACCTTTTTCACCGTCTGGACCAATCTGTTTGATGGGGCGAATTTGCAGACCGGTGAAAGGCTGCTGATCCATGGCGGCAGCAGCGGCATCGGCACGACCGCCATTCAGATTGGCAAGGCCTTCGGCGCACGGGTATTTGCAACCGCAGGAAGTGACGATAAATGCAACGTTTGCGTCAGGCTGGGGGCGGAACGCGCCATTAATTACCGGACCGAGGATTTTGTCGAGGCCGTCAAACAGCTGACAGACGGACAGGGCGTGAATGTCATCCTGGATATGGTGGGCGGGGATTATGTTCCCAGGAATATTGACTGTCTGGCCCAGGGCGGACGCCATGTATCGATTGCTTTTTTGAATGGCTCCAAAGTTTCCATAAACCTGCTGCCGGTTTTGCAAAAACGGCTGATCCTGACCGGTTCCGGTCTTCGGCCTCGCAGCATTCAGGAAAAAGCCGTCATCGCCAATGCCTTGCGCGAAAATGTGTGGCCTTTGCTGGCGGCAGGACAGCTCCAGCCGGTGATTGATTCCACCTATGCCCTTGAGAATGCCGCCGCCGCCCATGCGCGCATGGAAAGCAGTGCGCATATCGGCAAGCTGGTGCTGACACTTTAGTATGTCAGTACGGCTTTAACTTAGCCCGTCAATAGCCTATATAGACCGCAAGCCCCCATTGCCATGTCCCGTCAGTGCCGTTTCTGATCGGATTTGCCGTTGTGAATTATGGAGTAGTGAGATGACGCGACCGCTGATGCCCAAGGCGACAGCCGTTTGGCTCGTGGATAATACCTCGCTCAGTTTTGAGCAGATTGCAGAATTCTGTGAATTGCACCTGCTGGAGGTTTCAGGCATTGCGGATGGGGATGTCGCCATTGGCGTTAAGGGGCTGGACCCGGTAACGGCCGGCCAACTGACCCGGGAAGAAATCGCCCGATGCGAGGCGGACCCTTCCGCCAAACTGCAGCTGCGGACCAGCAGTCACCCCGAACCTGCCAAACGTTCGAAAGGCGCCCGCTATACGCCTGTTTCGCGGCGTCAGGACCGCCCGGATGCGATTGCCTGGCTATTGCGCCACCACCCGGAATTAAGCGATACCCAGGTCGGCAAGCTGGTGGGCACCACCAAGGCGACCATTCAGTCGGTGCGTGATCGCAGTCACTGGAACCAGGCCAATCTGAAACCCGTTGATCCGGTAAGTCTTGGCCTGAGCACACAGATTGAGCTTGATGGGCAGGTTCGCGTTGCCGCCGAACGCGCGGCAAAGGCCAAAGAGCGCGCCAGGATAGGTGTCACGGCCGGAGAAACCCTGCGCCCGATGGAGCAATCCATTTCCGGGCTTGACGCCGCCGCCGTAACCACCCATCCGGGTGATGAAGACGAATAGATAGAATGCCCTGGAGCGTTATGACACGATCGGCGTTGCGCCGCTGATCAGGGACATCGGGTTCGGCGCCTTGCCCGCTGACAAGGCATTTGACGCCAACTGGATCGTGGAAGAGATGAACGCGCGTGGAACCCGGATCGTCATTTCCCAACGTCCGCAGCGTCTCAACCCGCTGGCGATTGATCTGGAGATCTATAAATGGCGGCGTCTGATCGGGAACTTCTTCGGGAAACTCAAAGAATTCAAACGCATCGCCATGCGAAGCGGCAAGACAGACCACAGCTTCTCTGCAATGATCAACCTGTCAGCAGCAATCATAAATGCACGCTGATACGCAACAGACCCTAAAAACAGCTGATGTGCGGAATAGAAATCAACTATCATTGTCCTCACTGGCAGTCGCTTGAGGGGAACATCGCGCAGATCGTGACAGACGCTGCGGCGGCGGCGCTGGCCGATCAGGGGCTGATGGCGGGCGATGCGGATGAAAACTATGAAATAAGCATCGTGCTGGCGGATGATGCGTTTGTGCGTGATCTCAACCGCACCTGGCGCAATATCGACAGACCGACAAATGTGCTGTCTTTTCCTGCCGGTGACGGCGGCGGACAGGGGCCGTGTCTGCTGGGTGACGTGGTGCTGGCCTATGAGACCGTGCAGCGCGAAGCAGTGGCGCAGGGCAAACAGGTGCTGGATCATGTCGCTCATCTGGTCGTTCATGGTACATTGCATCTGCTGGGGTTTGATCATGAAGCAGAAAACGAGGCGATAGAAATGGAAACGCTTGAAACCGCCCTGCTGGCGCGTCTCGGCATCGTCGATCCTTATCAACGGGGGCTGGACAAAAGCGGTGTCTGACAGGGAAAATGCGGACAGCGCCGCAACGGCGGCGCCGGGCGAAAACGAGGCCTCGTTACCGGCCCGCCTGATCAGCCGCCTGAGAGAGCGTTTTCGCGCGCGCAGCGACAGCCTGCGCGAAAGTCTCGAAGAAGTGATCGACGAGCATCAGGACGCTAGCGCGGATTTCACCCCGGTAGAACGCATGATGCTGGCCAACATCATGCGCATCGGGCAATTGCGGCTGGATGACGTCATGGTGCCGCGCGCCGATATTGTCGCTGTGGAAGTAAATTCCGGGCCTGAGGAACTGATCAAAACCTTCAACAGCGCAGGCCATTCCCGTTTGCCCCTGTACCGGGACACCCTGGATGATCCGGTGGGCATGGTGCATATCAAGGATCTGATGCGGCGCTGGTCCCAGGACGGGATCGACAAGCAGCCCAAATTTTCCCTGCTGGAAATCCGCCGCGAACTGATGTTCGTGCCCCCTTCCATGCGGGCCGTCGACCTGCTTTTGAAAATGCGCGTGACCCGCATTCATATGGCTCTGGTCATTGATGAATATGGGGGCACCGACGGGCTGATCACCATTGAAGACCTGGTGGAGGAAATCGTCGGTGAAATCCGCGATGAACATGATGAGGACGGACCCAGGCTGACGCCGCGCCCGGATGGCGGCTTTGATGCGGACGGCCGGGTTGAAGTTTGCGATCTGGAAAAGGCGACTGGCCTGAGCCTGGTGCCCGATGACAAGGAATATTATACCGATACGCTGGGCGGACTGGTGACATCCCTGACCGGGCGGGTGCCTCAGCGCGGTGAATTGATCGCCCATCCGGACGGACTGGAATTTGAAATTCTGGAAGCCGATGCGCGCAGCGTCAAGCGGCTGCGCGTGCATTTTTCACGGCCCCCGGACAACTGCGATAATCAGGAAACAGCCGCAAAGTGAGTAAAGGCCCGCTGGCGCCCCTGGCGCTATGGCTCGGGGCCGGGCCGCGGCAGCGCGCATTTACGGCTGCATTTCTGGCAGGCGCCTTATCCAGTCTGGCGCTGGCGCCGTTTCATTTTGTCCCCGTATTGCTGTTCAGTTTTACTGTGCTGACCTGGCTGCTAGATGGAATCACCCTATCCGGCTGGCGCTGTATGCGCGCCAGCGCCGCCATTGGCTGGTGGTACGGTTTCGGTTTTTTCCTGTCCGGTCTTTACTGGGTTGGCTTTGCGCTCATGGTGGATGCCGGGAACTTTGGATATTATATTCCGCTGGCGGTTCTGGCCCTGCCTGCGGGGCTAGCCATATTTTGCGCGGCGGCGGCGATGATGTCCAGAATGGTCTGGCAGCCGGGACCGGGGCGGATAGTGGCGCTGGCTATTTTCTGGTCGCTGGCCGAGTGGCTGCGGGGACATATCTTTACCGGTTTCCCGTGGAACCTGATGGGCTATGTCTGGAGCTCGGATTATGCGCCGCTGCTGGCCGTGATGCAGTGCGCATCGATCCTGGGAGTGTATGGGCTGGGGCTGGTCACGGTGATCTGTGCGGCAATGCCTGCCCTGCTTGCGGACGGTGGCCCCGGACATCTGCGCGTGGCCATGCCGGCGCTGACCGGCGCCCTGGCGCTGCTGGTAATGGCCGGGTATGGCGCAATGCGTCTGGGACAATCGGGCCCCGGTGATGTCGCGGGTGTGCGCCTGCGCATTGTGCAGCCCAATATCGCCCAGGCCGCCAAATGGCTGCCGGATCAGCGCGCGGCTATTTTCCGCACCCTCATGG
>JBEBFX010000176.1:0-6533 GCA_040081735.1 Alphaproteobacteria bacterium
TGAAGGATATCAAAGCGAGCCTCGCGTTCTATGTGGACCTGCTGGGTCTGAATAATATCGAGGTGCTGCCAACCCCGTTTGGCAAACTGCACCGGCTGGCGTTTGGCAACAGCTTCGTGAAGCTGATCGATCCGAAGAAGTTCCCTGATAGCGGGCCGAAAGGGCTGCTGGCGCAGCTTGGCTTCCGCTATCTCACCTTTCAGGTCACCAATATCGATGAAATTTGCTCGGACTGTGAAAAGGCGGGGGTGACATTCGAAATGGCCAAGCAGGAACTGATGCCTGGCGTCAAGGTCGCCATGGTGCTCGACCCGGACGGTAACGTGGTAGAGTTTGTGCAGCGCGGCTGATCAGCTGGTATGGCGTAATCGGATGGTCCGGTGGCGATGGCGGATGCGCGGTTGCCGGGCGGGCCGTTTAGGCGCCTTCAAGCGTGACGGCGAACAAGAAAAAAACCGGGGGCAGGCGCATGAAATTTGGCATTCTCTACAACACTGATTACCACGCCGAGGCGCATGGCACCGCGTCACAATATTACGAGGACATCTTAACCCAGGTGGAGCTGGAAGAAGCCCTGGGCTATGACGCGGTGTGGTTTGGCGAGCATCATTATTCGGGGTACTCCTTCGGCTCGCCTCCGGTGATTGCGATGGCGGCGGCGGCGCGCACCAAACGCATCCGTCTTGGAACCGGCGTATCGCTGATCCCGCTTAATCATCCCATCCGCCTGGCCGAGGAATACGCCATGCTGGATGTGCTAAGCGGCGGGCGGCTCGAATATGGCATCGGGCGTGGTTTTTTGAAATATTCCCATGAAGTGATGGGCATCAATGAAGATGAAAACCAGGGCCGCTACCAGGAGGGGACCGACATTATCGTTAAAGCCTGGACGGCGGATGGCCCATTTGATTACGACGGAAAGTTCTGGAAATTGAAGGATTATTCGTTTTTTCCCAAGCCGCTGCAGCAACCCTTTCCGCCTATTTACGCCTCCGCCGTCATCACGCCGGAAAGCGCCATCTGGGCGGGTAAGCATGGCTTTCATCTGTCCACGGGCTTTTTTGTGCCGCAGCAGGCGAGGGTCCGGGAAGTGATCGGCATTTACCGCAAAGCGTTGCTTGAGCACGGCCACAGGCTTGAGGACCGGGAGATTTCCGGCGTGTTTCAGATGTATTGCGCGCCTACCCAGGCGCAGGCCGTGAGCGAGGGCACCCAGTACGCGATAAATTATTTCAAATTTTTTGGCGCGCTCGACGCCCGCGCGGCGCATAATTCAAAAGATTTCGAAAAGCATGGCAAGGGCATATCCCGCGCCTTCGCCAAAGGGCCGGCCGAGGGCTTTGACCCCGCCAGGCAGTTCATCATTGGCGATCCCGCGTTCTGCATCGACATGATCCAGTGGGCGCAGGAATATTACGGGACGAACTATCTTATTTTTGAGGTGGCGCAGGGCGGCGAACCGCATGAGCTGGTGATGAAATCGCTAAAGTTGTTTGCCGAAAAAGTCATGCCTGCCTTCAAATAACATTGCCGGATATCCAGGGAGAACGCCATGTTGAAAGTTGCCTACGAAAATTTAGCAGACCTTGCCGGCAAGGAAATTGGCGTCTCAAGCTGGGTGACGCTGGATCAGGCGAAAGTCAATCAGTTTGCCGACGCCACCGGCGATCATCAATGGATCCATGTGGATGTCGAGCGCGCCAAACGTGAAATGGCCACCGGCGGCACCATTGTGCATGGCTATTTCACCCTGTCGCTGATCCCGAAATTCATGTTTGAACTGGTGGAAATCACGGGCGTCAGCCAGATGATCAATTACGGCGCCAACAAGGTGCGCTTTACCAATATGGTGCCGACCGGCTCAAGGCTGCGCGGCAGGTTGAAAGTGATATCCGTGGAAAAAAAGGGTAACGGCGTCACCATGAATTACGAGATGGTTCTGGAAATTGAAGGTCAGGAACGCCCGGCCTGCATCGCGGAAGTCATCATGATGGCGTTTCCTTGAAAGATTGATCCTTATTCCGATATAGTGGCCGCCACGCAGCTAAATACGGAAGGCTGAATTTTCCAGATGGGCATTGCACGCGCTACACTGACGCTGGCCAGCCCGGTACGGCGCGATCTGGCGCCCGTACAGGCGCTGGCGCTGGCCGATACCGGGGCAGTGCACCTGTGCATCCCCGAACACATTGCGCTTCAGCTGGGCCTGAAGGAGCAGGAAAAACGTGAGGTTACCCTTGCGGATGGGTCCCGGCAGCTGGTGTCTTATGTGGGCCCGGTCGAGGTGCATTTTGGCAACCGGCGCTGTTATACGGGCGCCATGGTGCTGGGTGATGAAGTGCTGCTGGGCGCGATCCCGATGGAGGATATGGACCTGATTGTCCGCCCGTTGACGCGCGAAGTTATGGTTAACCCGGAAAGTCCGAACGTGCCCTCGTCACTGGCCAAGGGGTTGCGGCGCTGATCCGGGTTAATCGCTTCAGGATGTTCACATGACGCGGCATGCGCGTTCGTACGGACTTGATTCGTACTCAGAAAATCACGAGGGGAAAGCCCATGGCGGCCAGCGGGGATAAAGGTATGCGGGCGAAAGTGCTTCCCTATACGGGTGCGGAATATCTTGAAAGTCTGGATGATGGGCGGGAGATATGGATTTACGGCGAACGCGTGAAAAATGTCACCACGCATCCGGCGTTTCGTAACAGCGCGCGCTCCGTCGCCCGTCTGTATGACGCGCTGCATGACCCAAAGACGAAGGACGTGCTGACGACGCAAACCGATACGGGCAATGGCGGCTTCACGCATCATTTCTATCGTGCGCCCTATTCCAAGGATGATCTGCGGGCCGGACGCGATGCGATTGCCGCATGGCAACGGCAGGTTTATGGCTTTATGGGCCGCAGCCCGGATTACAAGGCGTCATTTCTGGCGACGCTTGGCGCCAGCGCTGATTTCTATGCGCCTTATCAGGATAACGCCAAGCGCTGGTACAGGGACGCCCAGGAGCGGGTGCTGTACGTCAACCATGCGCTCGTGCATCCACCCATTGACCGCAACCGCCCGGCCGATGAAACCGCCGATGTGTGCGTGCATGTGGAACGGGAAACCGATGGCGGCATTATTGTCAGCGGCGCCAAGGTGGTGGCGACGGCGTCGGCGCTGACCAATCACAATTTCGTCGCGCATTACGGCCTGCCCCTGAGCAAGCCGGAGTTTGCGGCTATTTTTATCGCGCCGATGAATTCGCCGGGCCTGAAACTGTTGTGCCGTCAATCTTATGAATTTACCGCAGCCACCATCGGCAGCCCATTTGACTATCCGTTGTCGAGCAGGTTTGATGAAAATGACTCGATCCTGATATTTGACAGGGTGTTTATTCCCTGGGAGAACGTGTTCGTTTACCGCGATGTGGAGAAAACCAACAATTTCTTTCAGGGCACCGGTTTTATCGCGCGCGCCCTGCTGCATGGCTGCACCCGGTTTGCAGTGAAACTTGATTTTATCGCGGGGCTTTTCATGAAGGCCATCGACGCGATCGGCCCCAAAGACGCCCGTGGCGCGCAGATCAATATCGGCGAGGTCATTGCCTTGCGAAATCTGTTCTGGGGACTGACGGACGCAATGATTGAGGGGGCCGTGCCCTGGACGGGGGGCACGTTGCTGCCAAGCCCTTCGGTGGGTGACGCCTATCGGGTTTTCGCGCCAACCGCCTATGGCCGTGTCAAGGAACTAGTTGAACAGGCCGTTGGCAGCGGGCTGATTTATCTGCCTGCCAATGTGGTTGATCTCAAAAATCCTGTGATGCGGCCATTTGTCGATCGTTACCTGCGCGGATCGGGCGGTTATTCGCCGGATGACCGGGTCAAGCTGATGAAATTGTTCTGGGATTCGCTGATTAGCGAGTTTGGCGGACGCCATGAACTGTACGAACGCAATTACGCCGGCAATGCCGATGACGCCCGGGTTCAGACCCTGCTGGCGGCGACGGCCAATGGCGCCACGGACAGGATGCGGGGGATGGTGGACCAGTGCCTGTCGGAATATGACCTGGATGGCTGGAAAATCCCCGGCATGGTTAATCCGGACGACGTCAATGTGTTCACCTCAAAAAACCGCGACAGGAACAAGTTTTAATAATATCCAGGCGGATTGCTTGAAGTTCCAGCGCCTGTGTTGATATAGTGCCGCAATAGAGACATTCAGAGAAAGGCCAAGCCCATGGCGGACGGTACCCAGAATAAGCCCGGAAAGGTTGTTAAGACCGATGCCGAGTGGAAACAGCAGCTATCACCGCTGCAATATAATGTCGCCCGCAAGGCGGGGACCGAGCGCGCGTTCAGCGATAATGGCCATGATAACAAGGATCAGGGCCTGTACCGCTGCGTCTGCTGTGATACGCCGCTGTTTTCGTCGGAAACCAAATATGATTCTGGCACCGGCTGGCCCAGTTTTTTTGCGCCAACGGATAAGGACGCGGTTGGCTTTCGCGACGACAGGGGTCTGTTCTCGCGGCGCACCGAAGTGATCTGCGCCACCTGTGAAGCCCATCTGGGCCACGTATTCGAGGACGGGCCAAAACCGACGGGGCTGCGCTTCTGCATGAATGGCGCGGCGCTGAAGTTCGAGAAGGAATAGGCGATTTCGCCTTCTCTGTTTTCTGGCAATCATAATTTATAATTTGTCATCCTGAGCGAAGCGAAGGATCTCCCCGGTGCGGGTTGAGATTCTTCGCTTCGCTCAGAATGACAACGCATTAAAACGCACAAAGATGCGTGTGCTGCAATTACAAGCTCTGCGCGAAGGCGCGGATGTCGGCGATCAGCTTCTCGGGTTTTTCCATTGCGGCGAAATGTCCGCCTTCTCCCATATCGGTCCAATGGGTGATGTTGTAGGTTTTTTCGGCCATGCTGCGCGGCGGCCAGGGCAACAGGTCCTTCGGGAAATTGGCCACGCCCACCGGCACGCGCACCCGTTCGCCGGACGCCAGCCCGAAATCCCTGTCATCGAACAGGCCGCGATACAGCCATGCGGCGGTGTTAAAGGTGCGCGTCACCAGATAGATCATCACATTGGTCAGCAATTGATCCTTGCTGTAAACGGATTCGATATTGCCATTTTTGATGTCCGACCAGCCGTGGAATTTTTCGACAATCCAGGCGCAGGTCCCCACCGGCGAATCCATCATGGCGTAACTCAGGGTTTGCGGCTTGGTGGACTGTTCCTGATAATAGCCCATTTCGCGTTTTTGAATCAGTGCGGCGGCCCGGGCGAATTTGATTTCTTCCGGCGTCTCTGGTTTGGCGTCAATGGAACGCAGGCCATACATGTTCAGATGCACAGCGGCGCACCGGCCCTTGGGCGCGCCATAATCATATCCCATCCAGCCTGAAATGGCGCTGCCCCAGTCGCCGCCCTGGGCGATGTAATTATCCAGGCCCAGAACATCGGTCATCAGTTTGTTGAAGTAATAGGCGATCTTGCGCGGCCCGATGGGGCGCGCCGGTTTGCCGGAAAAACCATACCCCGGCAATGACGGCACAATCACATCAAAGCCGTCATCGGCGCTGCCGCCAAAACGTTCAGGATGCGCCAGCGGTTCGATCACATGCAGAAATTCAAACACCGAACCCGGCCAGCCGTGCGACAGGATCAGCGGTCTGGGGTTTTTGCCAGATCCCTTTTCGATGATGTAATGCACCATCTGGCCGTCGATCCCGACGGTGAACTGGGGAAAGCGGTTAAGCTCGCGTTCCCATTTGCGCCAGTCATAGGCGTTCACCCAATAGGCGCAGAGATCTTTCATATAATCGAGATTGGCGCCAAATTCCCATCCGCCATTTTCCGGCATTTCATGCCATTCATATTCGGCGGCGCGGGTGCGAATACGGTCAAGCCGCGCTTGCGGCACATCAATAATAAAGGATTGCGGCGCGGTCATGGCTGGGCTCCCGGGAAATACAGATGCGTCAGATTAGCAGACTGTTGAAAATGTCTTAATTCTTATTTCCGGATTCTTGTTTCCGGAAAAATGACAAAGGCCATTCGATAGTGCGCGGCCTTTGCCAGATTAATTCACACCAGTTTTCCGTGGCACTGCTTGAATTTCTTGCCGGACCCGCACGGGCACGGCGCGTTGCGGGACACCTTGCCGAACGGGTTGCCATCCGCCGCTTCGTTCTCGCCGGTCAACGGATCGATGTGTTCTTCATGGATGATCCTGGGCGGGCTGGGCAGATCGGCCGGCTGTTCGGCCACCTGAACGCGCGCAAGATGCATGCCCACATCCTGACGCAATTTTGCCAGCATGACTTCAAACAGCGCAAAGGATTCCGACTGATATTCGCGCAGCGGGTCGCGCTGCGCATAGCCGCGCAGGCCGACGGCCTGGCGCAGATGCTCCAGATGCAGCAGATGTTCGCGCCAGTGCTGGTCGATGATCTGCAACAGAACGGATTTTTCAATCTGGCGCATCAGCGCCGGTCCGATATCGGCGGCGCGCGCCGCCATAAAGCGGTCCGCATGATCGCGGATCC